>NZ_JBVYHB010000005.1:0-257724 GCF_056033425.1 Leisingera sp. SA32
CGCGTTGCGCTGACGCCGGACTCGGCGCGGCAGTTGCAGAAGCTGGGCTACACTTGCGCGATTGAGAGCGGGGCCGGGGCGGCGGCGGGGTTTTCGGATGCCGCCTACGCCGAGGCAGGCGTCGAGATCGTCAAGACCGCCGCGCAGCTTTGGAAAACCGCGGATATCATCGCCAAGGTGCGCCAGCCGAACGAGACCGAGCTGAAACGGCTGACCAAGGGCAAGACGCTGATTTCCTTCTTCAACCCCGCAGGCAACGACGCGGGCATGGAGGCCGCGAAGGCGAAGGGCGCCAATGTCATCGCGATGGAAATGGTGCCGCGGATCTCCCGCGCCCAGAAGATGGATGCGCTGTCCTCCATGGCCAATATCGCGGGCTACCGCGCCGTCATTGAGGCGGGCAACAACTTCGGCCGCTTCTTCACCGGCCAGATCACCGCCGCAGGCAAGGTGCCGCCCGCCAAGGTGCTGGTGGTCGGCGCCGGTGTGGCGGGGCTGGCCGCGATCGGCACCTCCACGTCCCTGGGCGCGGTCACCTATGCCTTTGACGTGCGGCCCGAAGTGGCCGAGCAGGTGGAATCGATGGGCGCCGAATTCGTCTATCTCGATTTCGAGGAAGAGCAGCAGGACGGCGCCGCCACCGGCGGCTATGCATCTGTATCCTCGCCGGAATTCCGCGAAGCGCAGCTGGCCAAGTTCCGCGAGCTGGCGCCCGAGATGGACATCGTCATCACCACCGCGCTGATCCCCAACCGCGAAGCGCCCGAGCTGTGGACCGAGGACATGGTCGCGGCGATGAAGCCGGGCTCGGTGATCGTCGACCTCGCGGCGGAGAAGGGCGGCAACTGCAAGCTGACCGTTGCGGATGAGAAGATCGTCACCGACAATGGCGTCACCATCATCGGCTACACCGATTTCCCCAGCCGGATGGCGGCGCAGGCCTCGACGCTTTATGCCACCAACATCCGCCACATGATGACCGACCTGACCCCCGAGAAGGACGGCCAGATCAATCATGACATGGAGGATGACGTGATCCGCGGCGCCACCGTGGCCTTTGCGGGCGAGATCACCTTCCCGCCGCCGCCGCCCAAGGTGCAGGCGATCGCCGCCAAGCCCAAGGAGGCCGTGCCGGAGCCGACGCCGGAGGAGAAACGCGCCGCCGAAGTGGCCGCCTTCAAGGCGCAGACCAAGAGCCAGGTCACCCTGCTGGCGGGCGGGGGCGCGCTGTTGCTGCTGGTGGGGCTGTTTGCGCCCGCGAGCTTCATGCAGCATTTCATCGTCTTTGCGCTGGCCTGTTTCGTGGGCTTCCAGGTGATCTGGGGGGTGGCGCACAGCTTGCACACGCCTTTGATGGCGGTCACCAACGCGATCTCCTCGATCATCATCCTGGGCGCCCTGATGCAGATCGGATCCGGCAGCTGGCTGGTGATTCTGCTCGCAGCGCTCAGCGTGTTCATGGCCGGAATCAACATCTTCGGCGGCTTCCTCGTCACCCGGCGCATGCTCGCCATGTTCCAGAAATCCTAAGGAGGCCGAACAGATGGATTACGGTTTCACCACCGCCGCCTATGTCGTTGCGGCTGTTCTTTTCATCCTGTCGCTTGGCGGCCTGTCGAACCAGGAAAGCGCCAAACGCGCGGTGTGGTACGGCATCGCGGGCATGGCGCTGGCGGTCTTTGCCACGCTGATCGGGCCGGGCTCCGGCCTGTGGCTGCTGTCGGTCCTGCTGATCGCGGGCGGCGGCATCATCGGCACTTATGTTGCGAAAAAGGTGCAGATGACCGAGATGCCGCAGCTGGTGGCGGCGATGCATTCGCTGGTCGGTCTGGCGGCGGTCTTTGTCGGCTTCATCGCCCATTTCGAGATCGGCAATGTGGCCGCGGCCGTGGCGGCGGGCAGCACCGAAGACCTCGGCACTTTCGCCAAGCTGATTGCCAAGAAAACCCCGGCCGAGATCGGGTTTCTGCGGGTTGAGCTGTACCTGGGCATCTTCATCGGCGCGATCACCTTTACCGGCTCGGTGATTGCCTTTGGCAAGCTGGCGGGCAAGGTCACCTCCGCCGCGACCAAGCTGCCGGGCGGTCACGCGCTGAACGCCGGTGCCGCGGCGCTGTCGTTCATCTGCCTGATCTGGTACTTCAATTCGGGCGGCTTCCTGCCGCTGTTCGTGATGACGCTGGCGGCCCTGTTCATCGGCTACCACCTGATCATGGGCATCGGCGGCGCCGACATGCCGGTGGTGGTCTCGATGCTGAACAGTTACTCCGGCTGGGCGGCGGCGGCGATTGGCTTCTCCTTGGGCAATGACCTGCTGATCGTGGTCGGCGCGCTGGTGGGTTCTTCGGGCGCGATCCTCAGCTACATCATGTGCAAGGCGATGAACCGCTCGTTTGTCAGCGTGATCCTCGGCGGCTTTGGCGGCAGCACCGGGCCTGCGATGGAGGTCGAGGGCGAGCAGATCGCGATCGATGCCGAGGGCGTGGCGCAGGCGCTGGAGGAGGCCGATTCGGTCATCATCATCCCCGGCTACGGCATGGCGGTGGCGCAGGCGCAGCAGAACGTCGCCGAGCTGACCCGCCGCCTGCGCGCCAAGGGCAAAGAGGTGCGCTTTGCCATCCACCCGGTGGCGGGCCGTCTGCCGGGTCACATGAACGTGCTGCTGGCCGAGGCCAAGGTGCCCTACGACATCGTGCTGGAGATGGACGAGATCAACGACGACTTCCCGCAGACCGATGTGGCGATTGTCATTGGCTCCAACGACATCGTGAACCCGGCGGCGCAGGAGGATCCGAACTCCCCCATCGCGGGCATGCCGGTGCTGGAGTGCTGGAAGGCGAAACAGGTGTTCGTCTCCAAGCGCGGCCAGGGCACCGGCTACTCCGGCATCGAGAACCCGCTGTTCTTCAAGGACAACACCCGCATGTTCTACGGCGACGCCAAGCAAAGCCTCGACACGCTGCTCAACACGATCAGCTGACCAGCGGCCATGCCAAACACGAAAAAGGCGCCCCCACGGGGCGCCTTTTTTGTGGCAGTGGGAAATGACCTGCTGCGCTGGAGCGCGGGGTGGTTCCATGCCGATCGTCCAAGGCGAGGAAGTCAGGGAATAACGGATGCCGACCGTGACCGAACCGGCCGGGCACGCAAATGTGCCGGGTTTTCTTCGGTCGGCGGCACTGGTGCAACAGGTCCAGCGGCGCAGCTGAGCGTGAGGGACACCAGAGGTTGGAGACGGGCAGCCCCGCCAGTGGCTGCGCTGGCCGAATTGATTGCGCGACACGGGTCTGTATACCGTAGTATCCATGTAATGCTTTGAAATAAAACATTTCTGTACTTGTCCGGGACCGGTGGCTAAGGTGCCTCCTATTGCCCCGGAGACACCCGATGACCCAGATCCAGGATCACCCGCTGCGCTATCAGCTGACCAATGAGCTGCATGCGCGACCCTTTCCCACGATCTCCAGCCCGTGCACGGTGGCTTATCTCGCGGTCAAGCAACCGCAGGAGGCCGAGCACCGGGACCGCGGGTTGGATTTGCAGCATCTGATTGCGCTGCTGGACCGGCACGGCGCTGCGCATCCGCAGCCCGGAGCCACCCATCACACCGCGCAGATCGGGCGCCACACGCTGAAATGGGAGCAGCATTCAGAGTTTGTCAGCTACACGGCCTATGCCCATGGTGTCAGCGCGCGGGCCTTTGATCCGACGGATTTTGAGGTGTTTCCGGCGGGCTGGCTGGCCGCGGCACCGGGCCAGCGGATCACTTCCGCAATGATCCGGGTGGTTCAGCCCGAGGAAGACGGCAGCCTGCGGGCGCTGTTGCAGGACTGGTTCGTGCCCGAAAGCCTGGCCGTGTCGCGGGTGCTGGATGATAGCGCCACGGTGGCGGGGGATTTCCGCATCGATCCTGCCGGACATATACGCTTTGCCATCCTGCCCGCAGCGGGCGCCGGCAGCCAGCGCATTGGCCGCATCGTCAAGCGCTTGTGCGAGGTGGAGACCTATCGGGCGATGGCGATGCTGGGACTGGCGCGGGCACGGGATCTGACCCCGAGCATCAGTGCGCTGGATACCCGGCTGAGCGATATGATGCTGGAGATGACCTCGGGCCACACCCCGGCAGAGGAGACCCTGTCGCAGCTGTTGGTGGTCTCTGCGGAGCTGGAGGCAATGGCGGCGCGCTCGGCGTTTCGCTTCAGCGCCACTGGCGCCTATGACGCGTTGGTGAACCAGCGCATCGGGCTGCTGCGCGAGGCGCGTTACAAGGGGTTTCAGACGCTGGGCGAATTCATGCTGCGCCGGTTCGAGCCGGCCATGCGCACGGTGCAGTCCACCGAACGGCGGCTGGAGGCGCTGGCGGATCGGGCGCGCCGCGCGGGGGAGCTGTTGCGCACACGGGTGGATGTGGAACGCTCGGCCCAGAACCAGGCCTTGCTGGCCAGCATGGACCGGCGCGCCGATCTGGCGCTGCGGTTGCAGCACACGGTCGAAGGCCTGTCGGTGGTGGCGATCAGCTATTACGCGGTGTCGCTGGCCTCATACGCGCTGTATCCGCTGGCGGCGGTGCTGGACCTCAGCAAGGGGGGGCTGACCGCGCTGCTTACTCTGCCGGTTGTTGCTCTGGTGTGGTTGGCCGTGCGGCGGATCCGGAAGCGCCTGCATTGAGCAGGGCGTTGGTCACAAACCCGCCGAGGGCAATGGCCGTCAGCGCCAGCAGGGCGGCGACGCTGAGGGTTGGGATGCCGGCCAGCCCGGCGCCGACGGTGCAGCCGCCCGCCAGCACACCGCCCAGCCCCATCAGCACGGCACCTGCCAGATAACGGCCGGTCTGGCGCGGGCTGTCAAAGCTTTGCCATTGGAACCCGCCGCGCAGCAGCGCTGCCGCCAGTGCGCCCAGCAGAACGCCGGCCACCAGCCCGGGGCCAAACCCGGCCGGAATAGCGCTGGAGGCGATCACGAAAAACAGCGTGTCGGCGGTCGGGGCGGTGAAGGAGAGGCTTTCCATCGCGATCGGGTCGAATTCGTCAAACAGCACAAAGCCGGTGCCAACCCAGGCCATTGGCACCAATAGCCCGATCAGCGCAGCCCCAACCAGCATTGCCGGGCGATTGCCCGACCGCAGTGCAGCGATCAGGGCAAGGGCCGCGATCAGCCCGCTCCAGACCAGCGCGCCGCCGGGCAGCGCCGCCAGAGAGGCCTGCGCGTCGAAGGGCAGGGTGACCGAGCCGAGCGCGGTGCGCAGCGGTGCCAGCACGCCCTTCAGTGTTGCATGGGCGGTTATCGCAAAGACAGCGACGACCAAAAGCGCGCGCAGGTTGCCGCTGCCGCCCAGCACCAGCAGCCGGGATATGCAGCCACGGGTCAGGATCATGCCCGCGCCGAACATCAGGCCACCCGTGATGATCGCCAGGATCGGCAGGTCCCCGGCCATCAGACGGTGATCGGCAAAGCTGATCCAGCCCGCTGCCACCGCGCCCTGGGTGCCCACCACCGCCACGGCCAGCGCCAGCAACCAGACGCCTGCGGCCTCGCGGCGGTCTTCGCCCGCGATTGCGCGACGGAAGCAGAAGCGCGTGATCTGTGCCAGGGCGCCAAACAGCCCCCCGATGACCAGGGCCAACAGAACCGAGGCCTCGCGTGCCGTGGTCTCTTCAAAGCCAAATGTTTCGAACATCGCGCATCACCCGTCTGACAATCGGAATATTTTCCCGAAATGGCGTCATTGGGCTGCCTGTGCAAGCCCCTAAGGCGCTCTTTGCGGCAAGCAGGCGGGATGGCGTTCCGCCAAGGATAGCTCAGGGCGGCAAATTGCCCGATCCGTCGCCGCCGACAGAAACAAACGGGCCGCCCGGTTGGGGCGGCCCGCAAGCATGTTCTTATTTGAATGTGTTTCTGGATCGTAGCAATCAGGCTGTGGGTCAGCGACCGCGGATCCGCGGGTCCAACGCGTCGCGCAGACCATCGCCGAGGTAGTTCACGCTGAGCACCGTCAGCGAGATTGCCATGCCGGGCCAGAACACCCGTTCCGGGTACTGCTGGAGATAATCTGTGGCATCAAACAGCAGCCGCCCCCAGGTTGGGAAGTCCGGCGGGAAGCCGAGGCCGAGGAACGACAGCGAGGACTCGGTGATGATCGCGGTGGCGATGCCCAGGGTGGCCGAGACCATGATCGGCGACAACACGTTCGGCAGGATGTGCCGGGTGATCAGCTTGGCGTTGGTGGTGCCGATGGACCGCGCCGCCATCACGAACTCGCGCTCCTTCAGCGCCAGAACGTCGCCGCGCACGATCCGGGCGGTGGGCATCCAGCTGGTTACCCCGATCGACGCCACGATGAGGATGAAGATCCCCTGTTCCGGCCCGAAGGCCGCATTCAGCGGCTCACGGAACAGCAGCATCATCACCAGCAGAAGCGGCAGCAAGGGCAGCGCCAGAAACAGGTCGGTCAGCCGCATCAGCGGACCGTCCAGCCTTTTAAAAAAGCCGGCCATCACCCCGATGAAGGAGCCGAGGAACAGCGCCAGCAGCATCGCCGTCAGACCGACGGACACGGAGGTCGCGCCGCCCGCCATCATCCGGGCCAGCATGTCGCGGCCCAGCTGATCGGTGCCGAAGGGATGCGCCCAGCTGGGGCCCTGGTTGCGGGCGCGGATGTCGATTTTGGTGGCGTCGATGTCCCAGACCAGCGGCCCGGCATAGACCGCGAGGATGATGAACAGGAACAACGCCCCGCCCATCAGCGCGCCGCGGTGGGATTTGAACTGATCCCAGACGTCCTGCCACTGGCTGCGCGGCGGGTTGTGCAGCTCTTCCAGCGCACCGGCGCCCGGCACCGCGGTGGAGGCCGGTGCCATGCCTTCATCGGGCACAAAGCGTTCCTTGTCAGTCATAGCGGATCCTCGGGTCAAGAATGCCGTACAGCACGTCGGCGATCAGGTTGAACAGCACGATCAGCACCGCAAAGATGAAGGTCAGCGTCTGCACCATTGGCAGATCGTTGGCCTGGATGGCGCCGATCAGCAGTTGGCCGATGCCGTTCACCTTGAACACCTGCTCGGTGATGATGGCGCCGCCAAAGATGGCCGGGATTCCCAGCGCGATCACGGTGACCACCGGGATCATCGAGTTGCGCAGCACATGCACCATCACCACGACATATTCACTGAGCCCCTTGGCGCGGGCGGTGCGGACATAGTCCTGGTTCAGGTTGTCCAGCATCGAGGCGCGCATGAACCGGCTGAGCTGTGCGGTGATCTGCAAGGCCAAAACCATCACCGGCATGATCATCTGTCTCAGCTGGTAGACAAAGCTGTCCCAGCTGTCGACCACATGGGTGGTGTCATAGATCGACGGGAACCACCCCAGCTGCACCGAGAAGATCACGATCACCAGCACACCCGAGAAGAACGGCGGCACCGAGAAGCCCACCATCGATACAAAGGTGCCGAGCTGGTCGAACCAGCTGTATTGACGATAGGCGGAATAGATGCCGATCGGCAGCGCGATCAGGATGGCCACCACATAGGCGGTGCCCACAACCCACAGGGTCTGCGGCATGCGCTGGATGACGATGTCCATCACCGGCGAGCGGGTCTGCCAGGAGATCACCCGCAGATCACCGGCCGAGAAGCTGGTGCCGAGGTAATGGTCGATCAGAACCTGCGGTTCGATCCAGAAAAACTGCACGATCCATTTCCAGAACCGGACATGCACGGGCTGACCAAGGCCAAGCGCCTCGCGCATCTTTTCTTTGACTTCGGGGGGGACGGTCAGCGGAACCTGCGCCATCGGGTCGCCGGGGGCGAGCTCCAGCAGCAGGAAGATCACGAGGCTGATGAAAAGCAGTGTGGGAACCGCCAGAAACAGCCGTCGGATTGTAAAGGTCAGCATCAGATAAGCGCCTTTGCAACTTATTGGAATTCGGGTCAGGCCAGGTGCCTATAAGCCATGACGGGCGCTGTGCGGCAAGGCGTGGCGCCGGTTAATGGCAAAGGGGCCCCGGCGTGTGCCGGGGCCCGAGTGAGGCAAGCCAAGGCTTACTTGATGCGGTACCAGTCAGCCGCGTTCCACAGCTCGCTGTCCCAGACGTTCAGGTCGACGCCGCCCAGCGAGTTGGAATGTGCCGACAGGCGGCCACGGTGCACCAGCGGGATCATGCCGCCCTTTTCGACGATGATGTCGTTCAGGCGTTTGGCGATTTCCGCGCGGGCTTCGAGACCGGCCGTCTTGGCCAGCTCTGCGTGCAGCTTGTCGTATTCCTCGTCGCAGAAGCGCGAGATGTTCTCACCCTGCCACTGGCTGGCCGGGGTCGGCGCCTTGTCGCACAGACCGTTGCCCAGGTAGGACTGCGGGTCGGTGCCGTTGAAGGTGTTGGCGTACATTTCAACGTCGGCATAGAACTTCTGGAAGGTATCGGGCGAGCCCGGATCACCGCCGAAGAAGACGCTGGAGTTGATGTTGCGCAGCTCGCTCTCGATGCCGATCTGGCTCCACCATTCCTTGATCAGCGCCTGGAAGTCTTGGCGCACGGCGTTGGTCGAGGTCTGGTACAGGATCTTCATCGGCTTGCCGTCCGGAGTTTCCCGCACGCCGTCGCCATTGGTGTCCTTGTAGCCGGCTTCCTCCAGCATCGCCTTGGCGCCTTCGATGTCCTGGGTGGAGCAGTCAAAGGTGTCGGAGGCGAAGGCTTCAGGCGCGGGCACCCAGTTGCAGCCGACCTTGCCGGCCTTGCCATAGCCGATTTCCACCAGCAGCGGCCGGTCGATGGCCATCGACATCGCCTTGTAGACCGCCGGATCACCCAGGAACGGATGTGGGCGGATCACCGAGCGTTCGTCGGGGCCAAGCGCCGGGTCGGGGTTGGTGTTGTTGAGCATGATACGCTCGACCAGCGGGCCAAAGCCTGCCACCGGCTTGCCCTTGCCGCCGGCTTCCATCTGGGCGATCACTTCCGGCGCCAGCTGCAGGTTCCAGGCATAGTCGAACTCGCCGGTCTCCATCACGGCGCGGCCGGCCGCGGTCGCGTCGCCGCCACCTTTGAACAGCACTTTGGCAAAGGCGGGCTTGTTCGGGTCGCGGTAGTTGTCGTTCGCCGACAGGGTGATCACGTCGTTCGGCTTGAACTCGTCCACCACAAACGGGCCGGTGCCGATCGGGGCAAAGTTGGCCTCGGTGCACTCAGGCGCCTTGGCGCCCATGCAGTTCTCGAACTGGGCCTTCTGGATGATCGGGCTTTCGCCACCGACAAAGGGGCCATAGGGGAAGGGGGTCGGCTCGGCGAAGGTCACCTTGACGGTGAGGTCGTCCAGCGCTTCTACGCTTGTGACGCCTTCGTATTTCGTCACCTGGGCGCAGCCGCCCTCGGGGTGCATGCAGTAATCGGCGGTGAAGACAACGTCATGCGCGGTGAAGTCGCTGCCATCGGACCATTTGAGGCCGGGCGCGATCTTCCAGGTGATGGATTTCAGATCTTCGCTGACACCGCCATTGTCGACAGTCGGGATCTCGGCGGCCAGGTACGGCACCATGTTGCCCTTGGTGTCGTAGCGGGCCAGCGGTTCAATCACCAGCGAGGCCGCCTCGACGTCCTTGGTGCCGCCGGACAGGAAGGGGTTCATGATCGACGGCGCCTGCCAGTAGATGATGTTGACCTGGCCATCCGACCCGCGTTCGGCAAAGGCCGCCGGGGCCAGAGATGCCGCCGCGACGGCACCCAAGAGAAGGGATTTGAACTTCATTACACTCTCCTTGTCGGACACGATTTTGTGTCTTTTTGTTGCCCGGACCGCAGACAGCCCGGTATTTGCCGCATCACTGCGGAAGTTTAGCACTCAGGCCTGCTGGCATCAGGAAACCGAAAAACTGGCGGCCGCTCAAAACTACGGCACAAACTCTCTGCCGGATGCACCGGCGCGTGATACCTCGCAGGAAAACGCTGATCTCATCGAAAACCACTTGCAGGAAAATTGCAAATTCGAATTTTGGAGTTGTCATGCGAAATTTGCATGAGCATTTCGTTTGAATCTAGAGTTTACTGCAAAACCAGAAGCCACGATCAAAAAGTGGTCACCAGACCAACAGATACAGATAGGGAAGCCGACATGCTGGACAACGCAATTGCGTCCATCCGAAACCTGCGCGTGGAGTTTCAGACCAAGGATGGCACCGTCACCGGCGTTGAGGACGTGTCATTTGATATCAGCCCAGGCGAGACGGTGTGCATCGTGGGCGAATCCGGCTCCGGCAAATCCGTCTCCTCGCTGTCGCTGATGCGGCTGGTGGAATTCGGTGGTGGCAAGATTGCTGGCGGGGAGTTGATGTTCAACCGCCGCGAAGGCGGTGAAACCGACCTGGCGCGCGCCGAGCAGGAGATGATGAAGCAGATCCGCGGCAACGAGATCGGCATGATCTTTCAGGAGCCGATGACGGCGCTGAACCCGGTGTTCACCGTTGGCCGCCAGCTGACCGAAGGGCTGCGCATCCACAAGAAGATGTCGAAATCTCAAGCCGAGGCGCGGGCGCTGGAACTGTTGCGACAGGTCCGCATTCCCGAGCCGGAACGCCGTCTGAAACAGTACCCGCACGAGCTGTCGGGCGGCATGCGCCAGCGCGTGGTGATCGCCATGGCGATGGCCTGCGAGCCGCGGCTTTTGATCGCCGATGAGCCCACCACCGCGCTGGACGTGACCATTCAGGCCGAGATCCTGGCGCTGATGGACCGGCTGAAGCGCGAGACCGGAACCGCGGTGATGTTCATCACCCATGACATGGCGGTGGTGGCGCAGATGGCCGACCGGGTAGTGGTGATGTTCCGCGGCAACAAGGTCGAGGAAGGCAGCGTCGAGGAAATCTTCGAGACCCCCAAGCACGACTATACCAAGGCGTTGCTGGCCGCGGTGCCCAAACTGGGCGAAATGCGTGGCAAGTCCTACCCGGAGCCGATGAAGCTGATGGGTGTTGCGGACCAGAAGATCGAGCCGATCAAAGGCACCGACGAGGTGTTGCTGGATGTGCAAAATCTCACCACCCGCTTCCCGGTCAAGGGAGGATTGCTGCGCCGCACCCTGTCCAATGTGCACGCGGTCGAAGACGTGTCGTTCAAGGTGTTCAAGGGCCAGACCCTGTCGCTGGTGGGGGAATCCGGTTGCGGCAAGTCCACCGCGGGGCGTTCGATCCTGCGGCTGGTTGAGCCGCTGTCGGGCAAGGTCAACTTCGAAGGACGCGACGTTCTGGGCTTCAGTGCCGCGCAGATGCACAAGGCGCGGCTGGATATGCAGATGATCTTTCAGGATCCCTTTGCCTCGCTGAACCCGCAGATGCAGCTGCTGGATCAGGTCGCCGAACCGCTGCGCAACTACGGGCTGGCTTCGGGCTCCGAGTTGCAGGACCGTGTCGCCAGCCTGTTTGATCGCGTGCACCTGCCGCGCAGCTTCATGCGCCGCTACCCGCATGAGATGTCCGGCGGCCAACGCCAGCGGATCGCCATCGCCCGCGCGCTGGCACTGAACCCCAAGCTGATCGTCGCGGACGAAGCCGTTTCGGCACTGGATGTGTCGGTGCAGGCGCAAGTTCTGAACCTGATGATGGAATTGCAGGCGGAACTGGGCCTGTCCTTCCTGTTCATCAGCCATGACATGGCGGTGGTCGAACGGGTCAGCCATCAGGTCGGCGTCATGTATCTGGGCCGCATCGTCGAACTCGGCCCGCGGGACCGTGTCTTTGAGAACCCGCTGCACGCCTATACGCAGGCCCTGATGAAGGCGGTGCCAATCGCCGATCCGCGCAAGCGCAAATCAGAGCGGGAGCTGAACTTCAAACCGATCCCTTCGCCGATCCACGGGCTGGATTATCAGCCGGAGCCGTCGGAATATCTGGAGCTGGAGCCGGGGCATTTTGTTCTGAAGACCGACAGCGGCTACTGATATGACCACCCCGTTGACCCCGTTGGAGATCATGACCCATCTGGTCTCCTTTCCCACCGTGAGCCACGACAGCAACCTGCCGCTGGTGGACTGGGTGCAGGGCTATCTCGCCTCTCATGGCATCGAAAGCCACCGCTGGGTGGACCCGGACCAGCCGCACAAGGCCGCCGTCTTTGCCCATGCCGGGCCGAGTGTGGAAGGTGCTGTGGTGCTGTCGGGCCATACCGATGTGGTGCCGGTGGAGGGGCAGGCCTGGGACGGTGATCCCTTCACCGTGGTGGAGCGCGACGGCAAGTATTTCGGCCGCGGCACCTGCGACATGAAGGGGTTTGATGCGCTGGCGATCTGGGCTCTGGTCGAGGCACACCGTCGCGGCGTCAGCCGTCCCTTGCAGCTGGCGCTCAGCTTTGACGAGGAAATCGGCTGCACCGGCGCCCCGCCGATGATCGAGGCGATGCAGCCGCTGCTGCCCAAGGGGGCGGAGGTGATCGTGGGCGAGCCGTCGATGATGCAGGCGGTCACCGGCCACAAGGGCGTCATCGGGTTTGACACCCATCTGATCGGGTTTGAGGTCCATTCCTCATTGCTGCACACCGGCGTCAGCGCCGTGATGCAGGGCGCGCGGCTGATCGACTGGGCCAACCAACGCAACGCCGATGGAATGGCGGCAGAACCGGGTGAGGTGCAGGCGATGTTCGTACCGCCCTGGACCACCGCCCATGTCGGGACGATCGCGGGCGGCACCGCCAACAACATCACTGCCAAGGACTGCCGCTTCGTGATGGATTTCCGGGTGGTGCCGGGCGAGAGCGCCGCCGATTGGGAGGCTGCATATCTGGCGGAGGTGCGCCGCATTGAAGCTGAGATGCAGGCCATTCATCCCCAAAGCCGCATCGACGTGGCCCGGATCTATGCAGTGCCGGGCCTGGTGCCGGAACGCGACGGCACCGCCGAAACACTGGTGCGCTCGCTCACCGGGGACAATGGCCGCCACGTGGTCAGTTATGGCACCGAGGCGGGGCAGTTCCAGCAGGCGGGCTATTCCACGGTGGTTTGCGGTCCCGGCGACATCGCCCAGGCGCATCAGCCCAACGAATACATCACCGTGGCCCAGTTCAACGCCGGTCACGCATTCATGCGGAGGCTGCTGGACCGGCTGTAGGCCTGACCCGCGCCAGCCGGTTTCCCGCTGCAAACCAGCGGCGCTGTCCGGCTGCCGAGCCCGGTCCGCGGCTTGAACGGCCGGTTACTTGCTAAAGCAAGTTTTTTCGCAGACAGTCTGCGGCACCGGCACAGTGCCGCGCAGCAACGGAGGGTAACATGCCGATCAAGAACCGCCTGGCCGAGATGCACACAGAGATCACCGGCTGGCGCCGCCATCTGCATCAGAACCCGGAGCTGATGTATGAGGTCCACGAGACCGCCGCCTTTGTCGCGGCGCGGCTGAAGGAGTTCGGCGTCACCGACATCACCACTGGCGTCGGCAAGACCGGCGTGGTCGCGGTGATCGAGGGGAAGACCAACTCCTCGGGCCGCACCATCGGCCTTCGCGCCGATATGGACGCGCTGCCGATCCCCGAAGCCTCGGGGGTGGACTATGCCTCGCAGACGCCGGGGGTGATGCATGCCTGTGGCCATGACGGCCACACCGCCATGCTGCTGGGCGCGGCCAAATATCTGGCGGAGACCCGCAATTTCGACGGCCGCGCGGTGCTGATCTTTCAGCCGGCCGAGGAAGGCGGCGCCGGTGGCAAGGCGATGTGCGACGACGGGCTGATGGACCGCTGGGGCATCCAGGAAGTCTACGGGCTGCACAACATGCCGGGTCTGCCGGTGGGCGAATTTGCCATCCGGCCTGGCGCGCTGATGGCCTCTTCGGACGAATTCGAGATCACCGTCACCGGCAAGGGCGGCCATGCCGCAGCGCCGCATGATGCGATCGACACCACGCTGGTGGCCTCGCAGATCGTGGTCTCGCTGCATTCGATCGTGTCGCGCAACGTGGACCCGGTGAAACGGGTGGTGCTGACGGTCGGCACGTTTGAAACCGACAGTACGGCCTCCAACGTGATTGCCCACACCGCCAAACTACAGGGCACCGTGCGCACGTTGGACCCGGAATACCGCCAACAGGCCGAAGGCTGGGTGCGCCGGGTGGTTGAAAACACCGCAGCGGCCTTTGGCGCCACGGCAGAGGTGACCTGGAGCCCCGGCTACCCGGTGACGATCAATGATGAAGTTGGCACCAATCATGCGGTCGAGGCAGCTGAGGCGGTGGCGGCCCGGGTCATCACCGACACGCCTCCGATCATGCCGTCGGAAGACTTCTCCTATATGCTGGAGGAACGCCCCGGCGCCTATATCTTCCTCGGAAACGGCGACACGCAGATGTGCCACCACCCGGCCTATGTATTTGACGATGAAGCTATTCCCCTGGGATGCAGCTGGTTCGCCGAGCTGGTCGAACGCCGCATGCCCGCCGCCTGAGGACCAGACAGATGCCGATCAAGAACCGCGCTGCGGAATTCCACGAAGAGGTCGCCGCCTGGCGTCGCGACATCCACCAGCACCCCGAGATCTTGTATGACACCCATCGCACCTCGGCGTTGGTCGCGGACAGGTTGCGCAGCTTCGGTTGCGACGAGGTGGTGACCGGCATCGGCCGCACCGGCGTTGTGGCGGTGATCCGCGGACGCTGCGACAGTCAGGGCCGGGCGATCGGTCTGCGCGCCGACATGGACGCGCTGCCGATGCAAGAACAGACCGGCCTGCCGCATGCCTCGACGACACCGGGCGCGATGCATGCCTGCGGCCACGATGGCCACACGGCGATGCTGCTGGGGGCGGCAAAATATCTGGCTGAGACCCGAAATTTCGACGGCACGGCGGTGATGATCTTTCAGCCCGCCGAAGAGGGCGGCAATGGCGCTGAGGCCATGTGCAAGGACGGCCTGATGGAGCGCTTCGGCATCGACGAGGTCTATGCCATCCATAACTCGCCCGGGATTGAGGCGGGGAAATTCGCTATCCGACCCGGTCCGGTCCTGGCCTCGGTGGATGAATTTACCATCAAGCTTCAGGGCAAGGGCGGCCATGCGGCAGGGCCAAATGAAACCGTAGATACCACGGTGATGATGTGCCAGCTGATCACCGCGCTGCAAACCGTGGTGTCGCGTAATGTCGATCCGGTGTTGCAGGGCGTGCTGTCGATCACCTCGGCGGAAACCGCGTCGAAGGCGTTCAACGTCATCCCCGACCAAGCTGAACTGCGCGGCACCATCCGCACCCATGCGCCAGAGGTGCGTGACCAGATCCCGGAACGGCTGCGGGCCATTCTGGACGGGATCACCCGAACCTTTGGCGGTCGCGGCGAGATCGACTTTCACCTGGGCGTGCCGGTGACCATCAACGACGCTACGGCCACGGAGCACGCCCGCGCGGCTGCGACGGCCGTTGCAGGCGGCTGCGAGGAGGTGGCGCTGGCAATGGGAGGAGAGGATTTCTCCTTCATGTTGCAGGAGCGCCCCGGCGCGATGATCCGCCTCGGCAATGGCCCCAGCGCCGGGCTGCACCACCCGGAATATGATTTCAACGATGAGATCATCCCCGCCGGGATCAGCTGGTTTGCTGAGCTGGCGGAACGAAGAATGCCCGCGGCCTGATGGCGCGGGAGACATACCGAAGAAGGAGAGAACAATGCCGGTCAAGAACCGCTTTGCCGAATTGCAGGATGAAATCACCGCCTGGCGCCGTGACATCCACGAAAACCCCGAAATCCTGTTTGAAACCCACCGCACCAGCGCGCTGGTGGCCGAGAAGCTGAAGGAATTCGGCTGCGACGAGATCGTGACCGGCATCGGTCGCACCGGCGTTGTCGGTGTGATCAAGGGCAAGTCCGACACTTCCGGCAAGGTCATAGGCCTGCGCGCCGACATGGACGCGCTGCCGATCCACGAACAGACCGGGCTGGACTATGCTTCCAAGACCGATGGCGCGATGCATGCCTGCGGCCATGACGGCCACACCGCGATGCTGCTGGGCGCGGCCAAGTACCTGTCGGAGACCCGCAACTTCGATGGCACCGTGGTGGTGATCTTCCAGCCGGCCGAAGAAGGCGGCGGCGGCGGCAAGGAGATGTGCGACGACGGCATGATGGAGCGCTGGAACATCCAGGAGGTCTACGGCATGCACAACTGGCCGGGCCGCCCGGTTGGCGCCTTCTCGATCCGTCCGGGGGCGTTCTTTGCCGCCACCGATCAGTTCGACATCACGTTCGAGGGGCGCGGTGGCCATGCCGCCAAACCGCAGGAGACCATCGACACCACCGTGATGGCTGCGCAGGCGGTTCTGGCGCTGCAAACCATTGCCGCGCGCAACGCCGACCCGGTGGAGCAGATCGTTGTTTCCGTGACCTCGTTCGAGACCTCGTCGAAGGCGTTCAACGTGATCCCGCAGAAGGTGCAGATCAAAGGTACGGTGCGCACAATGTCGACGGCCATGCGCGACCTGGCCGAAACCCGGATCAAGGAGATCTGCGCGGGCATCGCGGCGACCTTTGGCGGCGGCGCGGATGTGACGTATCACCGAGGCTATCCGGTGATGGCCAACCACGAGGAGCAGACCGAATTTGCCGCCAAGGTGGCAACGGATGTCTCTGGTGGTTGCGACGAGGCACCGTTGGTGATGGGCGGCGAGGATTTCGCATTTATGCTGGAGGAACGCCCTGGCGCCTATATCCTGGTCGGCAACGGCGATACTGCGGCGGTGCATCACCCGGAATATAACTTCAACGACGACGCCATCCCGGCCGGGTGCAGCTGGTGGGCGGAAATCGTCGAACAGCGCATGCCGGCGGCCTGAGCGGCCTGATGTGAAACAGGGGAGGGGGCCGTCTGCCCCCTCTTGCGCCTCCGGGCGCAATTCACCCCGAGGATATTTGTGGCCAGAAGAAACGGCGGGGGCCGGGCGGCTCAGTGTTCGAGCAGTTCGCGGTAGATGGTCACGAGCGTTTCTGCTTCCTTCTCCAGCGCGAAATTGGTGATCGCATGTTTGCGGGCGGCCCTGGACCACTGTGCGAGGCGGCCTTCGGTTTTCAGGACAGCCTCAATTGCCTCGACCATCTGGCCAACGTCGCCAGGGTCGATCAGCAGGCCGGTTTCGCCGGGCGCGATCAGCTCTTCGAACGCGCCGACGCGGGTGGCCACGGCGGGCACGCCACAGGACATCGCCTCCAGCGGGGTGAGGCCGAAGCCCTCCCAGCGCTGCGGGGCGACGTAGAGATCCAGCGCCTGATACCAGCGCGCGACCTGCCAGACGGGAACCTCAGGCGGGAACAGCAACCGCTCGGACAGGCCCGCAGCGGCCACGCGGCCGCGCAGATCTTTCTCAAAGGAAGCGTGTTTGTCGGTGGCGCGGCCCATCACGATGCCGACAGCGTTGGGGTGGCTTTTCAGCACCTCCAGCATGGCATCGACAAAGACATCGGTGCCCTTCTGCGCCCGGATGCGGCCATAGCAGCCGATAAGGGTCGCGTGTTCGGGCAGGCCCAGCTCGCGGCGCAGCGCGGGCTTGTCCTCAGGGGGACAGAAGTCGGTGGTGTTGATGCCGTGGTGCACCACCTGCGCCGGTTTTTCCAGATAGGCGGCGCCTTTGGCAGAGGTGGCAATCACCCGGTCCATCCGCGCAATCAACCATTTTGTGTAGGCTGAGTGATGCCGCTGCGAGGCGGAGGTGAACAGCAGCTTCAGCCTCTTGCCCAACAGGTATTTCAACACCAGCCCGGCCAGCATCTCGACGTTGCGCCGCGCGTGCCAGACGCGCGCGCCGGCGGGGCCGTTGCGGCGCATGAGGATCAGCTGCGCCCCCGACAGATGCGGCAGATCCCCGGGCAGACCGCTGCCCGCCGTGGCAATGGCGATGTGCTGGCGCTGCAGCGGCACCAGCCGCACGATGGTGGAGGTGACGCCGGAGAGGCGGCGTTTGAAGTTCGGCGCGATGACCTCGATGGTATTGGCGTCAGTTTCAGCCATCCTGGCCTCCTTGGGGTGCGGGCAGCAACGCCAACAACGCGTCGACTGTCTGATCCAGCTGATCCGACTGGCGCGCCATGAACTGCGCTGCCGCGGTTCGGGCCGCCTCCAGCGTCTGCGGCTGGTCCAGCCAGCGCGACAGCTGCGCCGCCAGCTCCGCGGCGGTGCGGACCTCGACGGCTGCGCCGAGGGTGGTCAGCGCGGCGTAGGTTTCGGCAAAATTGAAATGACCGGGGCCACTGATGACGGCAGCGCCTGCCTGCATCGGTTCGAACGGGTTATGACCGCCGATTTCGCGCAGCGAGCCGCCCAGGAACACCATCGGGCTGAGCGCATACCAAGTGCCGACCTCGCCCAGGGTGTCGGCAAGATAGACCTGGGTTGCGGCGGCCGGCGTCTCGCCCTTGCTGCGGCGGGCACAGCTGAGACCGGCCGCGCCGATCAGTGCCTCGACGGCATCGCCACGCTGTGGATGGCGGGGCGCCAGCAGCAGGCACAGGTCCGGGTGCTGCTCCAGCAAGCTGCGATGCGCCGCCAGCACGGTTTCTTCCTCGCCCTGGTGAGTCGAAGAGGCGATCCAGACCGGGCGTTGCCCCAATGCGCGGTTGAGCTCGGCCAGGGTGGTCTGGTCGGCGGGCAGCGGCGCCGAGACGGCCTTGAGGTTGCTGCCCGGCCGGATGCGGTCGGCGGCGGCGCCCATGGCGGCCAGGTTGGCGGCGGTTTGCTGGTTCTGGGTCACCAGCAGGTCGAACTGGTCCAGGATGAAGCGGGCGGTGTCGGGGCGCTTTTTCCAACCCGCAACCGAACGCTCGGACATCCGCGCGTTCAGCAGCACCAGCGGGCAGCCGACGCGCCGCGCGCGCACCAGCATCTGCGGCCACAGCTCGCTTTCGACAAAGACCCCCAGATCGGGCCGCCAATGGGCCAGAAACCGGTCGACGGCCGCGGCAGTGTCCAGCGGCGGGAACTGGTGGCGGCAACGCGGCGGCAGGCGTTTTTCGATCAGCTCCGCCGAGGTGGGCGTGCCGGAGGTGATGAGGAATTCGGCGTCCGACGCCAGCTCGCCCATGCGGTGGATCAGGGTCAGCACCGACAGGCTCTCGCCCACCGAGGCGGCGTGAAACCAGATCAACTGACCACGCGGACGCGGCAGCGACGCATGGCCGAGGCGTTCACGCACGCGCGTCTCGGGCAGGCCGTAGGCACGCAGTTTGCCCGCGACCTTGCGCCAGGCGAAAGGCGCAATGAGGGCGCTGGCGCCGCAGTACAGCGAATAGAGCAGCGTCGGCCGCGCAGGCGTGTCCCCGGACATGGCTCAGCCGCCGGTGTGGCTCATGTGACGGGTCATCTGGCCTGCAACCTCCTGCCGGGAATAATCAAAATCGTGTCCGCGTGGCTTGTCGCCGATGGCGGCACGGATTGCGGTTTCCAGATGGCCGCTGCCTTCGGGATGGGCGCGCAAGGGCGCACGCAGGTCGGCTTTGCCCTCCTGGCCGAGGCAGGTGTAGATCTCGCCGGTGCAGGTCACGCGCACGCGGTTGCAGCTTTCGCAGAAGTTATGCGACAGCGGCGCGATAAAGCCGATCTTCTGGCCCGTCTCCTCCAGCCGCACATAGCGGGCGGGGCCGCCGCTGCGTTCGGCCAGGTCGGTGACGGTATAATGCCGCTCATACTCGGCCCGCAGGTCCTTCAGCGACCAGTACTGGCCGATACGGTCCATGGCGCCGATGTCCTCGCCCATGGGCATCACCTCGATCCAGGTGAGGTCCATGTCGCGCTCAGCACACCAGCGGGTGATTGCGGGCAGCTCTGCCTCGTTGAAGCCTTTCAGCGCCACCGTGTTGATCTTGACACGCAAACCCGCCTTTTGCGCCGCATCTATGCCCTTCAACACCTGTGCGAGGCGGCCCCAGCGGGTGACATCCGCAAATTTCTGATCGTCCAGCGTATCGAGCGAAATATTCACCCGGCGCACCCCGGCGGCGTAAAGGTCATCGGCGTATTTCGCCAGTTGCGAGCCGTTTGTGGTCAGCGTCAGCTCCCTGAGCGCGCCGGTGTCCAGGTGGCGGCTCATGGCGTCGAAGAAGGTCATGATGCCGCGGCGCACCAGCGGCTCACCACCGGTGATGCGCAGTTTCTCCACCCCCAGCCGGATGAAGGTGGAACACAGCCGGTCCAGCTCCTCCAGTGTCAGCAGGTCTTTCTTGGGCAGAAAGGTCATGTTTTCCGACATGCAGTAGACGCAGCGGAAATCGCAACGGTCGGTGACCGAGACACGCAGGTAAGTGATTGCGCGGGCAAAGGGATCGATAAGCGGAGCCGTCATGAGTCCTAGGTAAAGGCGGCCACTGTCCGCGGCAAGGGGGCATGATGTTTTGTGACTGGCAAACTGTTTCGCGCAGGGCTAGGGTCGCGGCATGCGTATGACAGTCATTTCCCTTGCTTCGATTTCCCTGCTGGCGGCCTGTAACAGCCTTCAGCTCAATTCTCAGATTTTGGGCGGTCAGGCCTCCGTCCCGGCGCAGGAGGCCGGGCAGGATGCTGTGTTGGACCCTGCTCCTGGCGTTGATGTGGCAGAGGCCGCGCCGCTGGCGTCCGATGCGCCTTCGTTCCGCGGCTCGGCCACCACCGTGGCCTCGCTGGGTGATCCGTCGCTGCCGGGCCTGTGGATGGAGACCCCGCTGGTCGCGAGCGAGCAGCAGGCGCTGGTGCGCTCCGACCGGAACACGCAGGTGGTGCTGACGCTGAAACCATTGCCCGCCGCGGCCTCAGCCGGTAGCCGCCTGTCGATCGGCGCGATGCGGGCATTGGGGCTGCCGTTGACCGAAGTGGTCGAGGTGCAGGTGCTGCCGGCAGGTTGATCCCTACTGGCACATGGGCCGGGCCGCAGGCGGGCCCGGCTGTTTCCAGCTTATGATGCGACCTTCAGATATTTGCCTGCTTCCTTACGGGCAAAGCTCTTCATGGTCTCACCATGTTCGGCAAGAAAGGCGCGGGTCCGGGCCGCGTCATGTTTGCTGAGATCGCGCAGCCACCAGGCCACGGCTTTCTGCATGAACCAGTTCCGATCCGCCACATAGGCTGCCGCCCAGCCCAGGATTCGCTCGCGGCGCGCCTGGTCCGCGGGCTTCAGATTGTTCATCTTGGCCCAGGGCAGGGTGGCCACCAGCGCGGCGCGACGGCTCCACATGTGATCTGACGCGGTCCAGTCTGCCACCACCTCCAGCCGTTCCGGATCGGCCTGTAGCCGCTTGGCGATGGCGGTGCAGGCGTGATCGGAAATCGCCCAACTGTCGAATTGCGAAAGCCAGCTTTGCAGCAGCTCCCAGACCGGCGCGTCATCCTTGATACGGGCCTGAGTCAGCAGTTTGGCGGCGCTGATGCGGGCTTCGAAGATGTCCGTGTCCCACAGGGCGCGGGCCAGATCCACACGCGCGTCAACGTCCAGCGACTGTCGCCAGGACTTTGTCATCGCGTTGATCGCGGGATTGGGCACGCCCAGCACCGCGCGTGTCTGTTTGTGATAGGCGGTCATCTGCTCGGCCCGACCTGGTTCGGCCTGAGTCTTGAGCTGGTCGAGCGCGTCCTCCAGTGGCAGGGCGCTCATTCCACGGTTACCGATTTGGCCAGGTTGCGTGGCTGGTCCACGTCAGTGCCCTTGGCGACCGCTGT
Organism: Leisingera sp. SA32; assembly: GCF_056033425.1. NCBI lineage: Bacteria > Pseudomonadati > Pseudomonadota > Alphaproteobacteria > Rhodobacterales > Roseobacteraceae > Leisingera > Leisingera sp. SA32. Next base: position 21,626 of record NZ_JBVYHB010000005.1, read on the forward strand.
GTGATAGGCCAACAGCTGCGCCGGGATCGCATAGAGGATCGGACTCAGCGCTTCCTTGACGGCGGGCATGCGGATGGCCTGCCAGACATCCTCACCGGCCGCCGCCAGGCCCGCCTGATCCGAGATCATCAACACCTTGCCCTTGCGCGCCAGAACCTCTTGCATGTTGGAGACGGATTTGTCGAACAGGCTGTCATGCGGGGTCAGGACCACCACTGGCATGTTCTTGTCGATCAAGGCGATGGGCCCGTGCTTCAGCTCGCCGCTGGCATAGGCTTCGGCGTGGATATAGCTGATTTCCTTCAGCTTCAGCGCCCCCTCCAGTGCCAGCGGGAACATCAGTCCGCGGCCCAGGAACAACACGTCGCGGGCCTCGCTGACCTTTTGTGCCGCCTGGCGGATCGCGTCGTTCTGTTCCAGCGCGGCAGACAAAATGTTGGGCAGCCCGCGCAGGGCGGTGGCGTAGTCGGCCATGCCGGCGCTGCTCAGATGGCCGCGGTCGCAGGCGGCTTTCAGCGCCAGGGACAACAGAACCGTCAGCTGGCAGGTGAACGCCTTGGTCGAGGCCACACCGATTTCCGGCCCGGCAAAGATCGGCAGCGCCAGATCGCTTTCGCGCGCGATGGAGCTTTCGGGGACATTGACCACCGACAGGATCCTGTCCGCCTTGTCGCGGCAATAGCGCAGCGCCGCCAGCGTGTCGGCGGTTTCCCCGGATTGCGAGACGAACAGCGCTGCGGTCTTGGCCGGGATCGGCGGCTCGCGGTAGCGGAACTCGGAGGCGATATCGACCTCGACCGGCAGGCGGGCGATCTGCTCGAACCAGTACTTCGCTGTCAGGCAGGCATAATAGGCGGTGCCACAGGCGACCATCGTCAGCCGCTCCAAACGCGCAAAATCGACGCCGTCGCCGGGCAGGCGCACGGCGTCCTCCTCGACCGGCAGGTAGTGGCGGATGGCTTCGGCAATCACATGCGGCTGTTCGGCAATTTCCTTGGCCATGAAGTGCTTGTGGCCGCCCTTGTCGACCCGGGCGGAGTCGATCTGGATCGTCTTGGTGGCGCGGTTCACCAGGGATCCCTCGGCATTTCGGATCTCTGCGCCTGCGCGGGTGACCACGGCGCGGTCGCCTTCCTCCAGATAGGTGATCTGGTCAGTCAGCGGTGCCAGCGCAATCGCGTCGGAGCCCACAAACATCTCGCCGTCGCCATGGCCAATGGCAAGCGGAGAGCCTTTGCGGGCGGCGACGATCAGGTCGTCCTGCCCCTCGAACAGGAAAGCCAGCGCAAAGGCGCCCTCCAGTCGGTCCAGTGTCTTGAAGGCCGCCTCGACCGGCGCCAGCCCCTGTTGCAAGTGGCGTTCCGTCAACAGCGCGACGGTCTCGGTGTCGGTCTCGGTGCGGAACTCCAGCCCGCAGTCCAGCAGTTCGGCGCGCAGGTCTTTGTAGTTTTCGATGATGCCGTTGTGGACCACAGCGACTGCGCCCGCGCGGTGCGGGTGGGCATTGGTGACGGAGGGGGCGCCATGGGTCGCCCAGCGGGTGTGACCGATGCCGGATTTGCCGGCCAGTGGTTCATGCACCAAGAGGTCCGACAGGTTCACCAGCTTGCCCACCGCGCGGCGGCGCGCCAGCGTGCCCGCGCTCACGGTGGCAATGCCCGCGCTGTCATAGCCCCGGTATTCCAGCCGTTTCAGCGCCTCGACCAGGATCGGGGCGGCCTCGTGATTGCCCAGTACGCCGACAATTCCGCACATTACTTGGCTTCCTTCTGCATCCGGGCTTTCTTGGCGCGCAGCATGTCCATCAGCTTGCGCGCGCGGCCGGGTTTGTTGGTCTGTTCGGCGCGGCCGATTGCCAGGTCGCCGTCGTCAACGTTCTTGGTCACCACCGCACCGGTTGCCGTCATCGCCTCGTTGCCGACGCGGACCGGCGCCACCAGCATGGTGTTCGAGCCGATAAAGGCCCGCGCGCCGATCTCTGTGCGGTGCTTCAGCACCCCGTCATAGTTGCAGGTAATCGTGCCCGCGCCAATATTCGTGGCTTCGCCCACCGAGGCGTCGCCGATGTAACTAAGGTGGTTCACCTTGGCGCCCTCGGCAATCTCGGCGTTCTTGATTTCGACGAAATTGCCGATGTGGGTGTTCTCTGCCAGCTCCGCGCCGGGGCGCAGGCGGGCATAGGGGCCGACCTTGGCGCCGCGGCTGACGTGGCAGCCCTCAAGATGCGAGAACGCCCGGATCAGCGCGCCGCTTTCCACCGTGACACCGGGGCCAAAGACCACGTTGGGCTCAATCACCGTGTCGCGGCCGATATGGGTGTCAAAGGCGAGATAGACGGTGTCCGGCGCCATCAGTGTCACACCCAGATCCAGCAGGTCTGCGCGGGCGCGCGCTTGAAACACCGCGTCCGCCCGCGCCAGATCCGCACGCGAGTTGATGCCGAGCGTCTCGGCCTCGTCGCAGGCGACGGCAGTGACGGATTTGCCCTTGGCGCGGGCCAGTTCCACCAGGTCCGTCAGGTAGTATTCGCCGGAGGCGTTGTCATTGCCAACATCGGAGATCAGGTCGAACATCGCCTGGGCGTCGCAGGCCATCAGGCCCGAGTTGCAGAAGGTGATGGCGCGTTCTTCCTCGCTGGCGTCCTTGAACTCAACAATCCGCTCCAGACTGTCGCCGTCCATCACCAGGCGGCCATAGCGGGCAGGGTCAGCGGCCTCAAACCCAAGGATGACCAGATCGGCGCGCTGGCGGGCCGCGATCATCCGCTCCAGCGTTTCAGCGCTGACAAAGGGCGTGTCGCCGTACAGCACCACCACATCGCCCGAAAACCCGTCCAGCGCGGCGCGGGCCTGATCCACCGCATGGGCGGTGCCCAGCTGCTCCTCTTGCAGCACCACCTCGGCATCGGGGTCAATGTCCGCGACCGCTTTGCGCACTGCCTCCGCCCCGTGTCCGGCCACGATGATGGTGCGCGCCGGGTCCAGCGCGCGGCCTGCGGCCACGGCGTGTTCCAGCATTGGCGCCTGCGCAATCGGGTGCAACACTTTGGGAAGGTCGGAGTTCATCCGGGTGCCTTTACCGGCTGCCAGAATGACAAGGGCAATGCTCATGGTCGCTTTTCTCTTTGTCTTTTATGCTCTCCCGTTTTATCCGCTGAGGGGCAGGGCGCAAGGGAGCGTACCATCAAACAAGGTTGCGGGCTGCAACATCCGGTAGCGGAAACGCGCCGAAACGGGCCGGGAGGGCAGGACATGCGGACGGTGATCTTTGATCTGGACGGTACATTGGCGGATACCTCCGGTGACCTGCTGGCGGCGGCCAATGCCTGTTTCCGGCAGATGGGGCTGGGCGATGTGCTGACCCATCCCCAGGATGCCGGTGCCGCCCTGCGGGGCGGCCGCAGTATGCTGACGGCCGGGTTGCAGCGGGCGGGACAGTTCAACGCGGCAACGGTGGATGAGTTCTACCCGGTGCTGCTGGAGTCCTACCGCGATGCGATCAGCCTGCACACGGTCCTGTATCCCGGCGCAATGGACGCTGTCGAGGCGCTGAAGGTGGCCGGTTTCCGGGTTGGCATCTGCACCAACAAACCCGAAGCACTGGCAGATCAGTTGATGCGAGATCTGGGCGTTCGTGATGCGTTTGCCTCTCTTGTGGGGGCCGATACGCTGCCGGTGCGCAAACCCGACCCGGAACCGCTGTTCGAGGCCGCGCGCCGCGCAGGCGGCGATCCGGCGCGGTGCCTGCTGGTGGGCGACAGCGACACCGACCGCAAGACCTCTGCCGCGGCCGGGGTGGCCTCGGTTCTGGTGACCTTTGGCCCGTCCGGCGATGACATGGCCGCGTTGCAGCCCGAGGCGTTGCTGCATGACTTCGGCGATCTCGTGGATATCGCATCGCGGCTGTTGCCCTGACAGCATCGTCAGGCGCGCGCGGCTTGCCTCTTGACCCTTGCGTGGTCGCGGCTCAGAAACGCGGTATGAGCGAGATTTTTTCCGGGTCTTTCACCCAGCAGGAACCTATCCCCGAAGACGCCATCGAGGCGGCGCTGGCCGTGCTGCGCCATGGCCGTCTGCATCGGTATAACGTTGCGGAGGGTGAGGTCGGTGAAGTGGCGCTGCTGGAGCAGGAGTTTGCCGCCCAGATGGGGGCGAAATATTGCCTCGCGGTGGCCTCTGGCGGCTATGCGCTGGCGACCGCGCTGCGGGCTGTCGGGGTGGGGCAGGGTGACACGGTGCTGACCAACGCCTTTACCCTGGCACCGGTGCCGGGGGCGATTGCCGCCGTAGGCGCGCAGCCGATATTTGTCGAGGTGGCCGAAGATCTGACGCTGGATTTGGATGACCTGGCGGCCAAGGCCGATCAGGCCAGGGTGCTGATGTTGTCGCACATGCGCGGTCACCTGTGCGACATGGAGCGGCTGATGCAGATCTGCGACGCAGCAGGCATCACCGTGATCGAGGACTGTGCCCACACCATGGGAGCGTCCTGGAACGGGGTGCCCTCGGGCCGTCATGGGCGGGTGGGCTGCTATTCCTGCCAGACCTACAAGCATGTGAACTCCGGCGAGGGGGGGCTGCTGATTACCGACGATGCCGACGTCGCCGCCCGCGCCATCATGCTGTCGGGGTCCTACATGCTGTATGGTCGCCATCTGGCCGCGCCGGAACCTGAGGTGTTTGAACGGGTAAAGTATGAGACCCCCAATATTTCTGGCCGGATGGACAATCTGCGCGCCGCCATTCTGCGCCCGCAGCTGCGCAATCTAGAGGCCCAGGTGCAGCGCTGGAACGAACGCTATCGCATCCTGGAGGACGGCCTGCGCGACACCCCCGGGTTGACGGTGGTGGAACGCCCCGCGCCGGAGCTCTATGTCGGCTCCTCCATCCAGTTTTTGCTGCTGGACTGGGCAGAGGACGCGGTGCAGGCGGTTCTCAGCCGCTGCGCCGCACGTGGGGTGGAACTGAAGTGGTTCGGCGTGCCGGAACCGGTGGCCTTTACCTCGCGCTACGACAGCTGGCGCTACGCAGACACGCCGCGCCTGCCGCAAAGCGACCGGATCCTGGCCGGTATCATCGACATGCGGGTGCCGCTGACCTTCAGCCCGGAGGATTGCGCGCAGATTGCCCGCATCATCCGGGCCGAGGTCTCAGCCGTTCATCAGTCGGGCTGATACAGCGGCACCGTCGAGATCGCCACCTTGGCAGACCCATCCGTCAGCTCGGCGGCGTGGGCGACATAGATCAGCGTTTGGTTGGCTTCGTCGAAAAGGCGCTTCACGCGCAGCGATTTCAGGATGATGGAGCGCGACTGGCGGAACACGTCCTCGCCGTCCTCGCTGCGGTCGATGTCGCCGAGCGTGATCGGCCCGGTCTGACGACAGGCCAGCGAAGCGTTCGAGGGGTCTTCGAACCAATTACCCTTGGACAGGCGGTCCAGCAGGCCGCGCTCGAAATAGGCAACGTGGCAGGTGACGCCCGCGACCTTGGGATCGGCGATGGCTTCGATCACGATATCATTGCCCACCCAGTCAACGCCAATCTGTCCCACCTCCTCGGCCAAAGCGGGCGGGCTCAGCAGGCAGGCTGCGGCGACCAGGGCGGGTGTCAGGTGTTTCATGCGATGCTCCTCAGGTTTGCGGGTGCGGCTGTCCCGGCAAACATACGCGCAAATCCGGCAAATGGATCCCCGTTGCCTGCGCTGTCGCACCAATCAGCGCGTGCGGCATGGAACCGTTGCGACCCGGCGACGTTATAGCTGCACAACGGCGCATCGAAGGCGCCTGATACCGAAGAGAACATTGAGGAGAACATTATGTTTACGCCGAAGCTCGCCATGACCGCATCTGCACTGGCCCTGGTTGCTGCACCGGTATGGGCAGGCGCACAGGTGCAGGCCGTGACCGATCTGAACCTGCGGACGGGCCCGGGCCCGCAGCACGAGATCGCCGCCGTGATCGCCGCAGACGGCGCTGTTGACCTGCAGGGTTGCCTGGAAAAATCCAACTGGTGCAAAGTGGCTTACGAAGGCACCGAGGGGTGGGCCTATGGCGAATACCTCACTGATGCGGTTGCCGATACCTTTGTGCCGGTGGTGTCCCGGGACAGCCAGGTCACAGTCGAGACCGTAACCTATGACCCCGTGGGCGAGACCGATGAAGAAATGGGCGCCCTTGGCGGGGCCATCGCGGGCGGTCTGATCGCAGGCCCGGCAGGGGTGCTTGCCGGTGCGCTGGCCGGTGCCGCCGCAGGTGAGGCCGCCGTCCCGGATGAACGCGTGGTGACCTACGTGCGCAGCAACGAGGTCGAGCCGATCTATGTTCAGGGCGAAGTTGTGACCGGCGTCATCGTTCCGCAGGAGGTCCAGTTGGCGGACATCCCGGACTCGGATTATCGCTATGCCTATATCAACGGCCTGCCGGTGCTGGTCGAGGCCGAGAACCGCACTGTCATTTATGTCGTGCGCTGATAAGGATGACAGGCAAGGAACATCGGGCGGCCAATCGGCCGCCCGTTTTCGTTTCGCCAGGTCCTGGCACCGGGCAGGGGATGATTGACGCGAATCGAGCGGTGGTCTATTGAATTGAACAACTGTTCATATAATGGCCGTACCTGCGGGAGGATATGCGGATGTTCAATGCAAGCATGACGTTTGATCTGGGCGAGGACGTGAACGCGCTGCGCGACATGATCCACCGCTGGGCGCAGGACCGGGTTCGCCCGATGGCGCAGGAGATCGACCAGAAAAACGAATTCCCGGCCGAACTGTGGCAGGAGATGGGGGAGCTGGGCCTTCTGGGCATCACCGTGCCGGAGGAATTCGGCGGTGCGGGCATGTCCTATCTGGCGCATACGGTCGCGGTGGAGGAAATCGCGCGGGCCTCTGCCTCGGTCTCGCTGTCCTACGGCGCGCATTCCAACCTCTGCGTCAACCAGATCAAGCTGAACGGCAACGCCGAGCAGAAGGCGAAATACCTGCCGCGGCTGATCTCGGGCGAGCATGTCGGCGCCTTGGCGATGTCCGAGGCGGGCGCGGGCTCTGACGTGGTGTCGATGTCCCTGCGCGCGGAGAAGCGCAATGACCGTTTTGTGCTGAACGGCAACAAATACTGGATCACCAACGGCCCTGATGCCGATACGCTGGTGGTCTATGCCAAGACCGATCCTGATGCGGGCTCCAAGGGCATCACCGCCTTCTTGATCGAGAAAGAGATGAAGGGGTTCTCCACCTCCAAGCATTTCGACAAGCTGGGCATGCGCGGCTCCAACACCGCTGAGTTGGTGTTTGAAGACGTCGAGGTGCCGTTTGAGAACATCCTCGGCGAAGAGGGCAAGGGTGTGCGCGTCCTGATGTCCGGCCTGGATTATGAGCGCGTGGTGCTCGCGGGCATCGGCACCGGCATCATGGCCGCCTGCATGGACGAAATGATGCCCTACATGAAAGAGCGCAAGCAGTTCGGCCAGCCGATCGGGAACTTCCAGCTGATGCAGGCCAAGATCGCGGACATGTACACCGCGATGAACACCGCGCGCGCCTATGTCTACGAAGTTGCCAAATCCTGCGACAAGGGCACGGTGACGCGCCAGGATGCGGCGGCCTGCTGCCTTTATGCCTCTGAGGTGGCGATGACCCAGGCGCATCAGGCGGTGCAGGCCTTCGGCGGTGCGGGTTACCTGTCCGACAACCCGGTGGGCCGCATCTTCCGCGACGCCAAGCTGATGGAGATCGGCGCCGGCACCTCGGAAATCCGCCGCATGCTGATCGGCCGCGAGCTGATGGGCGCGATGTAAACATGCACCCCGCGCGCTGCTGTGAAGGCCGGTGCGGGGAGCAAAGCCGGATAACGTGAGGTCGGAAACGGTGCGTGCCGCCGCGGGTCCCAGCGATCGGATTGTCTGCTGCGGCGCGTTTCGCGCCCCGCCGCGGGCAAGCCGACCCGGGCAAAACGCATTGCAGGACGGTGAGACGATGCAACAGAATGGCGAACTTCCGGGGCTGACAGCCGAGGGCGGCTGGGATCTGCCGCCGCGGCTGAACATGGCGGCGCAATGCCTGTCGCACCCGGCGGGTGCCTTGGCGCTCATCGACATGACCGGCCCTGCGCGCCGCGACATCCGCCACGGCGTTCTTGCCGCGATGGTGGACGGTCTGGCGCGCTATCTGCTGACCCGCATTCAGCCCGGCGACCGGGTGGGGGTCCTGCTCAGCCAGTCGCCCTGGTGCGCCGCCGCGCATCTGGCGATCTGGAAGACCGGGGGCATCTCGGTGCCGCTGTTCAAGCTGTTCAAACGCGACGCGCTGGCCTCCCGCGCGGGCGACGCGGGCGTGCGCTTTGTTTTCACCGATGCCGAAGGCGCGGAGCTGTTGGGTGATCTGGCCGAGGCCGTGATGGCCGAAAGCGCCGGGATCGACGGCGCGCCGGTGCCGTTTGCCGACACCGCGCCCGACACGCCTGCCGTGCTGATCTACACCTCCGGCACCACCGGCAGCCCCAAGGGCGCGCTGCACGGCCATGGCATGCTGACTGGCCACCTTCCTGGGGTTGTCCTCAGCCACGACCATCTGGGCCAGCCGGGCGATGTGCTGTGGACCCCGGCGGACTGGGCCTGGATCGGCGGGCTGTTTGATGTGCTGATGCCGGGCCTTGCGCTGGGCGTACCGGTGGTGGCGGCGCGGCTTGATAAATTCACGCCTGAGGCCTGCGCCGCGCTGATCGAACAGGCGGGTGTGCGCAACATCTTCTTCCCGCCCACCGCGCTCCGGATGCTCAAGGCAGCGGGGCAGGGGCTTCGGGCGTTGCGCTCTGTTGCCAGCGGCGGAGAGCCCCTGGGCGCAGAGATGCTCGCCTGGGGCAGGCGTCATCTGGGCGTCACCATCAACGAATTCTACGGCCAGACCGAATGCAACATGACGGTGTCCTCCTGCGGCGCCGATTTCCCGGTGCGCCCCGGCTGCATCGGCAAGCCGGTGCCGGGCCACGACGTCGCGGTCATCGATGCCACAGGTCAGCCTACGCAGGGCGAAGGCGACGTTGCGGTGCGGCGCGGTTCGGCCTCGATGATGCTGGAATACTGGAACCGTCCTGACGAGACCGCGGCCAAGTTCCGCCGCGACTGGTTGGTGACCGGCGACCGCGGCATCTGGGAGGGCGGCTATCTGCGCTTCGTCGGCCGCGAGGATGACGTGATCACCTCCGCTGGCTACCGCATCGGCCCGGCAGAGATCGAGGATTGCCTGATGACCCATCCGGCGGTGGCCACCGTGGGTGTGGTCGGCAAACCCGACAGCCTACGCACCGAGATCGTCAAGGCCTATGTGGTGCTGAAAGACGGGGCCGAGGCCTGCGAGCAGGAATTGCAGGACCACGTCAAGGCGCGGTTGGCGCATTACTCCTACCCGCGCGAGGTCGAATTCCTCGACGCGTTGCCAATGACGGTGACTGGCAAGGTCATCCGCAAAACACTGAAACAACGGGCGGCGACCGAATGACGGCGGCTGATGCGCAGGTGGCGCGAGCAGCGCCAACCGGAACCAAAGAACTCAACCCTATGACGGGAGAGCGGACATGAAACTCACATCCAAGGCGATGCCTTCCTCCGAAGGTTTCAAGCAAAACCGCGAGGCGCATCTGGCAGCCCTTGCGCAGATCAGCGAGGCGGCAGAGGCCGCGCGCATGGGGGGCGGCGAGAAATCCCGCGCCCGGCACGAATCCCGCGGCAAGATGCTGCCGCGCCGCCGGGTGGCGAACCTGCTGGATCCCGGCTCGCCCTTCCTGGAGGTCGGCGCGACGGCGGCGCATGGCATGTACGACGGCGCTGCTCCGGCCGCGGGTGTGATCGCGGGCATCGGCAGGGTCCACGGACAGGAGGTCATGGTGGTCTGCAATGACGCCACCGTGAAGGGCGGCACCTATTTCCCGATGACCGTCAAGAAACACCTGCGCGCGCAGGAGATCGCCGAGGAAAACCACCTGCCCTGCATCTACCTGGTCGACTCCGGCGGCGCCAACCTGCCGCAGCAGGACGAGGTCTTCCCCGACCGCGACCATTTCGGCCGCATCTTCTACAACCAGGCCCGGATGTCGGCCAAGGGCATCCCGCAGATCGCGGTGGTCATGGGCTCCTGCACCGCGGGCGGCGCCTATGTGCCCGCGATGTCGGACGTTACTATCATCGTGAAGGAACAGGGCACCATCTTCCTCGCCGGTCCGCCGCTGGTGAAGGCGGCAACGGGCGAGGTGGTTTCGGCTGAGGATCTGGGCGGCGGCGACGTGCACACGCGCCTTTCGGGTGTGGCCGACTACCTGGCCGAGGATGACGCCCACGCGCTGGCGCTCGCTCGCCGCGCGGTGCAATCGCTCAACATCACCAAACCGCTGACGGTGAACTGGGCCAGCCCGGAAGAGCCCGCCTATGACCCAGAGGAAATCCTCGGCGTGGTGCCGGGTGATCTGCGCACGCCCTACGATATCCGCGAAGTGATCGCACGGCTGGTCGACGGCTCGCGCTTTGACGAGTTCAAGCCGCGCTTCGGCGAAACCCTCGTGACGGGCTTTGCGCATCTGAAGGGCTGCCCGATCGGTATCATCGCCAACAACGGCGTGCTGTTCTCCGAAGCGGCGCAAAAGGGGGCGCATTTCGTCGAGCTGTGCAGCCAACGCAAGATCCCGCTGGTGTTCCTGCAGAACATCACAGGCTTTATGGTGGGGCGGAAGTATGAAAACGAAGGCATCGCCCGCCACGGCGCCAAGATGGTGACGGCGGTGGCGACCACCAATGTCCCAAAGGTCACCATGCTGGTCGGCGGCTCCTTTGGTGCCGGCAACTACGGCATGTCGGGCCGCGCCTATTCCCCGCGCTTCCTGTGGACCTGGCCGAACTCGCGGATCTCGGTGATGGGCGGCGAGCAGGCGGCGGGCGTGCTCGCAACGGTGAAACGCGATGCCATCGAGCGCCAGGGCGGCAGCTGGAGCGCCGAGGAGGAAGCCGAGTTCAAGCGCCCCACCATCGATATGTTCGAGGAGCAGAGCCACCCGCTCTATGCCTCGGCGCGACTGTGGGACGATGGCATCATCGACCCGCGCAAATCCCGCGACGTGCTCGCCCTGTCACTCAGCGCGGCGCTGAACGCCCCGATCGAAGAGACCAAGTTCGGCGTCTTCCGGATGTAAGCGCCGCGCGCTTCTTCTGGCCAGAAATATCCCGGGGGTCCGGGGGCGGCGCCCCCGGTCCAGCGATCCAGACAAAGGACCAACCCCATGTTTGACAAGATCCTGATTGCCAACCGCGGTGAAATCGCCTGCCGTGTGATGGACACCGCCCGTGCCATGGGTGTGCGCACCGTGGCGGTCTATTCCGACGCCGATGCGGCGGCGAAACACGTGGCGCTGGCGGATGAGGCCGTGCATATCGGCGGCCCGGCCCCAGCCGACAGCTACCTGAAGGGGGATGAGATCATCCGCGCCGCGCAGGCCACCGGCGCCCAGGCGATCCACCCGGGCTACGGCTTCCTGTCGGAGAACCCCGATTTCGTCGAAGCGGTGGAGGCCGCGGGCCTCACCTTCATCGGCCCCTCGGCGGACGCGATCCGCAAGATGGGCCTCAAGGACGCTGCCAAGGCGTTGATGGAGAAGGCGGGCGTGCCGGTGGTTCCCGGCTATCACGGCAGCACTCAGGACGCCACGTTCCTCGCTGAGGAGGCGACGAAGATCGGCTATCCGGTGTTGATCAAGGCGGTGGCGGGCGGCGGCGGCAAAGGCATGCGGCTGGTGGAAAACCCCGCTGATTTCGCCGATGCGCTGGCCAGTGCGCAAGGCGAAGCCACAACCGCCTTCGGCAACCCCGATGTGCTGATCGAGAAATACATCCAGCAGCCCCGCCACATCGAGGTGCAGGTCTTTGGCGACGGCACCCACGCGGTGCACCTGTTTGAGCGCGACTGTTCTTTGCAGCGCCGGCACCAGAAGGTGATCGAGGAAGCCCCCGCGCCCGGTATGACGGCCGAAGTGCGCGCCGCCATGGGTGAGGCGGGCGTGCGCGCCGCCGAGGCGATCGGCTACAAGGGCGCGGGCACGGTGGAATTCATCGTCGATGGATCGAACGGTCTGCGCTCCGATGGTTTCTGGTTCATGGAGATGAACACTCGACTGCAGGTCGAGCACCCGGTCACCGAGCTGATCACCGGCGTCGATCTGGTGGAATGGCAGCTGCGCGTCGCTGCGGGCGAAAGCCTGCCTGTAAAACAGGAAGACCTCAGCATCTCTGGCCACGCCTTTGAGGCACGGCTTTATGCCGAGGACGTGCCTGCGGGCTTCTTGCCTGCCACCGGGACGCTTACCCATCTGGCCTTCCCATCCGGCTGCCGCGCCGACAGCGGCGTGCGGGCGGGCGACACGATCAGCCCTTGGTATGATCCAATGATCTCCAAGGTGATCGTCCATGGTTCCACACGCAAGGTGGCACTGTCGCGGCTGGCGCGCGCTTTGGAGGACACAGAAGTTGGCGGCACCGTCACCAACCTTGCCTTCCTCGGCGCGTTGGCCACGCATGAGGGCTTTGCAAACGGAGAGGTCGACACCGGGCTGATCGCCCGCGACCTCGACGCGCTGACAGCGGCTCCCAAGGCGGAGCTGCGACACAAGGCGGCAGCCGGCATGGTGGCGCTGGACCTGATGGAGGCGGAGGCTGACACCGGCTTCACCCTCTGGGCGCCCTTGCACCGGGCGGTGACCCTCAGCCACCGTGGCGAGGTTTTCGAGGCCGACGTTCAAGTGGACGGTCCGGACCGCCAGCTCTGGACCGTGGACGGCGAAACCGTTCTGGCCGAGCGCAGCCAGGGCCAGTGGCGCATCGGCGAACGCCGGATGCCTGCGGTCTCGCGGTCGGGTGCGCTGCTCACCGTGCATGATGCCTATGGGCTGGAGTTCTCCGTGATCGACCCGCTGGAGCGCGATGCGGTCGCCGGTGGGGATCTGAACGTGATCGAAGCGCCGATGCCGGGGCTGGTCAAGGCGGTGTTCACCGAAGCCGGGCAATCGGTGAAAGAGGGCGACCGGCTGGCAGTTCTGGAGGCGATGAAGATGGAGCATTCGCTGCTGGCGGCGCGCGACGGGGTGGTGGCAGAGGTTCTGGCCTCTGCTGGCGATCAGGTCGAAGCCGGGGCTGCGCTGGTGCGGCTGGAAGACGATGGCGGCTGATGCGTCTCCGCGGGCGGCTTGGGTGCCGCTTGCGGTGCGCATATGAGTATTTTGGGAAAGATGAAGCCGGGAGGGCGTTCCATGGGCGAGTTTGTCGAGATCTTTGAGGTCGGTCCACGCGACGGGCTGCAGAATGAAAAACGCGAGATCCCGGTGGCCGAGAAGGTGGCGCTCACCGACTGCCTGAGCCGCGCGGGGTTCCGCAGGATCGAGGTGGCGAGCTTTGTCTCGCCCAAATGGGTGCCGCAGATGGCCGGAAGTGCCGAAGTGCTGGCAGGCATCACCCGCGCGCCCGGTGTGCGCTACGCGGCGCTGACACCGAACATGCGGGGCTACGCGGATGCGGTCGCGGCAGGGGCGGATGAGATCGCGGTTTTCGCCTCGGCCTCCGAGGGGTTTTCCAAGGCCAATATCAATGCCAGTATCGCCGAAAGCATCGACCGGTTCCTTCCCATCCTTGAGGCGGCGAAACAGACCGGCCTGCCGGTGCGCGGGTACGTGTCCTGCGTGACCGATTGTCCCTATGATGGCGCGGTGGCACCGGCGCAGGTGGCGCAGGTGGCCGCGCGGTTGTCCGCCTTGGGCTGTTACGAGGTCTCGTTGGGCGATACCATCGGTCAGGCCACCCCGGACAGCATCACCGCGATGCTCGCGGCGGTGACGGCTGAGGTGCCTGCGCAGAAACTGGCGGGGCATTACCACGACACCGCGGGCCGGGCGCTGGACAATATCGAGGCATCGCTGGCACAGGGCGTGCGAGTGTTCGACGCCGCCGTCGGCGGGCTCGGCGGTTGCCCCTATGCGCCGGGGGCGGCAGGCAATGTCGCCACCGAAGCGGTGCATGCGCGGCTTCTGGCGCTGGGATATGACACAGGGCTGGACGCCGCTGTGCTGGCTGAGGCGGCGGATCTGGCGCGCGCGATGCGCAATCCCAAGTAAATCGAAACAGGAGAAGCGGCATGTTCGAGACAATCACCCTGGAAACAGATGCTCGCGGCGTCTGCACCCTGACCCTGAACCGCCCGGACAAGCACAACGCCATGTCCGGCCAGATGCTGCAGGAGCTGATCTTGGCGGCGGGGCGTCTGGCGGCGGATGACACCGTGCGCGTGGTGGTGCTGACCGGCGCGGGCAAGAGCTTCTGCGCGGGCGGCGATCTGAACTGGATGCGTGCGCAGATGGATGCCGACGCAGAGACCCGCGGCCGCGAGGCGCGCGTTCTGGCGGAAATGCTGATGGCGCTGAACACCCTGCCCAAGCCGGTGATCGGCGCCATTCAGGGCAACGCCTTTGGCGGCGGTGTCGGCATGGCCTCTGTCTGCGATGTGGCCATCGGCGCGGACCATCTGAGGATGGGGCTGACCGAAACCAAGCTGGGGCTGATCCCGGCCACCATTGGCCCCTATGTGATTGCCCGCATGGGCGAGGCGCGGGCGCGGCGGGTGTTCATGTCGGCCCGTCTGTTTGGCGCGGCGGAGGCGGTGGATCTGGGACTGCTGGCCAAGGCCGTGCCCGCAGAGCAGCTGGCGGAGGCCGTGGAGGCCGAGGTGGCGCCCTATCTGGCCTGCGCGCCCGGTGCTGTGGCCGCGGCCAAGCAGCTGACCCGCGACCTTGGCCCGCGCCTGGACGATGCCGTGATCGACCACACGATCGCCGCGCTGGTGGAGCGCTGGGAAGGGGCCGAGGCGCAGGAGGGGATCAACGCCTTTTTTGACAAGCGCACCCCCGGTTGGCAGACCTAAAAACCGACATCCGCACGAGCTGTTCCAAGACCGGCAGCGGCCCTCGGGCGCTGTCGGTTTCCTATTAAAATACTAGGGTATTAGAAACTTGGCGTGACAGGGATTTTTCCTGTCACAAACCCGGCCTGATTAACCTTGCCTTAGTTGACGCTGTGGGGGTGGGGGAGTATGCACGATCCAAATCAACACGCCAATTGACGTCGCGCGGGAAACCGCCGGGGAAAGGAGCTGCTCTTGGAAGAGATGTTGAGGGAATACCTGCCGATCCTGGTCTTCCTGGCCGTTGCGGCAGGTTTGGGGCTTGTTCTCATCCTGGCAGCCGTGGTGCTGGCGGTGCGCAACCCGGACCCCGAAAAGGTCAGTGCCTACGAGTGTGGTTTCAACGCCTTTGACGACGCCCGCATGAAGTTCGATGTCCGGTTCTACCTGGTGTCGATTCTTTTCATCATTTTCGATCTGGAAATTGCCTTCCTCTTTCCCTGGGCCGTCGGTTTCAAGGATATGAGCGACCTCGGCTTCTGGTCGATGATGATTTTCCTGGGGGTGCTGACCATCGGCTTCGCCTATGAGTGGAAGAAGGGGGCGCTGGAATGGCAGTGATGACAGGAGCAAACACCGCTGGCGTGGACAAGGAAGTTGCCACCCAGGCGCTGAACGCGGAGTTGCAGGACAAGGGGTTTTTGCTGACCTCTGCTGAGGACATCATCAACTGGGCGCGTACCGGTTCCCTGCACTGGATGACCTTTGGTCTGGCCTGCTGCGCGGTGGAGATGATGCACACCTCGATGCCGCGTTATGACGCTGAACGGTTTGGCATCGCGCCACGCGCCTCGCCGCGCCAGTCGGACGTGATGATCGTGGCTGGAACCCTGACCAACAAGATGGCGCCGGCCCTGCGCAAGGTCTACGACCAGATGCCCGAGCCGCGCTATGTGATCTCGATGGGGTCCTGCGCCAATGGCGGCGGCTATTACCACTACAGCTATTCGGTGGTGCGCGGCTGCGACCGGATCGTGCCGGTTGATGTCTACGTGCCGGGCTGTCCGCCGACAGCAGAGGCCCTGCTGTACGGTCTAATGCAGCTGCAACGCAAGATCCGCCGCACCGGCACTTTGGTCCGCTGAGGCAGGGAGGCAAGCAAATGACGCAAGCGCTGCAAGAGCTGGGTGCCCAGATCGAGGCCAAACGCCCCGACTGCGTGGTGGCCTGGGACATCTCCTTTGACGAGCTGAACATCGACGTAGCCCCCGCCAACATCGCCGGGCTGGTCGAATTCCTGAAATCCGATCCGAACTGCAAGTTCTCGACGCTGGTGGATATCACCGCCGTGGACTACCCGGAGCGCGCCAAGCGGTTCGACGTGGTCTACCACTTCCTGTCGATGTACCGGAACCAGCGCATCCGCCTGCGCGCCGCGGTGCGCGAGGAAGAAATGCTGCCCTCGATCAATGATGTCCACCCCTCGGCCAACTGGTTCGAGCGGGAGGTCTATGACATGTTCGGCATCCTGTTCACCGGCCACCCGGACCTGCGCCGGATCCTGACCGATTATGGCTTCCGCGGCTATCCGCTGCGCAAGGATTTCCCGACCACCGGCTATACCGAGGTCCGCTATGACGATGCGCAAAAGCGCGTGGTCTACGAACCCGTCAAGCTGGTGCAGGAATACCGCCAGTTCGATTTCATGAGCCCTTGGGAAGGTGCCGAGTACATCCTGCCCGGTGACGAGAAGGAGGGCGCGAAATGATGGACGGTACCAGCTTGGAAGCCAAGTTCGACGACGGCAGCGTGGATGCGCTGAGCGGCGAACAGAAGATCCGCAACTTCAACATCAACTTCGGCCCGCAGCACCCTGCGGCGCATGGGGTTCTGCGTCTTGTGCTCGAACTCGACGGCGAGATCGTCGAGCGCTGCGATCCGCATATCGGCCTGCTGCACCGCGGCACCGAGAAGCTGATGGAAAGCCGCACCTACCTGCAGAACCTGCCCTATTTCGACCGGCTGGATTATGTGGCGCCGATGAACCAGGAACACGCCTGGTGCCTCGCGATCGAGAAGCTGACCGGCACCGAGGTTCCGCGTCGCGCTTCGCTGATCAGGGTGCTGTATTCCGAGATCGGCCGCATCCTGAACCACCTGCTGAACGTGACCACGCAGGCGATGGACGTGGGCGCGCTGACCCCGCCGCTGTGGGGCTTTGAAGAGCGCGAAAAGCTGATGATCTTCTATGAGCGCGCCTGCGGCGCGCGCCTGCACGCGGCGTACTTCCGCCCCGGCGGCGTGCATCAGGATCTGCCGGATGAGCTGATCGACGACATCGAGGAATGGGCGCTCGACTTCCCGCGCGTGCTGGACGATATCGACGGTCTGCTGACGGAAAACCGCATCTTCAAGCAGCGCAACTGCGATATCGGCGTGGTGACCGAAGAAGAGATCCAGCAATACGGCTTCTCCGGCGTCATGGTGCGGGGTTCGGGCCTCGCCTGGGATTTGCGCCGTGCGCAGCCCTATGAATGCTATGATGAATTCGACTTCCAGATCCCGGTGGGCAAGAACGGCGACTGCTACGACCGTTACCTGTGCCGGATGGAGGAGATGCGCCAGTCGCTGTCGATCGTCCGACAGGCGATCCACAAGCTGCGCGAAGCCACCGGCGACGTGCTGGCGCGCGGCAAGATCACTCCGCCCAAGCGCACCGACATGAAAACCTCGATGGAAAGCCTGATCCACCACTTCAAGCTCTACACCGAAGGCTTCCACGTGCCCGCGGGCGAGGTCTATGCGGCCGTTGAGGCTCCCAAGGGTGAATTCGGCGTCTATCTGGTGGCGGACGGAACCAATAAACCCTACCGCGCCAAGCTGCGCGCGCCGGGTTTCCTGCATCTGCAGGCGATGGACCACGTTGCCAAGGGCCACCAGCTGGCCGACGTCGCCGCCATCATCGGCACCATGGACGTCGTATTTGGAGAGATTGACCGCTAATGCTTCGCCGTCTGCATCCCGAACAACCCGACAGCTTCGCCTTCACGCCCGCCAACCTGGCCTGGGCCGAGGCGCAGATCACCAAATACCCCGAGGGTCGCCAGGCCAGCGCGGTCATCCCGCTTTTGTGGCGCGCACAGGAACAGGAAGGCTGGGTCACCAAACCCGCCATCGAGTATGTCGCCGACATGCTGGACATGGCCTACATCCGGGTGCTGGAGGTGGCGTCTTTCTACTTCATGTTCCAGCTGCAACCGACGGGTTCCGTTGCCCATGTACAGATCTGCGGCACCACGTCCTGCATGATTTGCGGCGCCGAGGATCTGATAGCGGTCTGCCGCGAGAAGATCGCCGCCAAGCCGCACATGCTGTCGGCGGACGGCAAGTTCTCTTGGGAAGAGGTCGAGTGCCTTGGTGCCTGCACGAATGCGCCGATGGCGCAGATCGGCAAGGATTACTACGAGGATCTGACCACCGATAGCTTTACCAAGCTGCTGGACGATCTGGCCGCGGGCAAGGTGGTGGCGCCGGGCCCGCAGAATGGCCGCTACGCGGCGGAGCCTCAGTCGGGCCTGACTTCGCTGGGCGAATATGACAGCGGCAAGACTCAGTACAACGCCTCTGTGCAGCTGGCCATGGACATCGCGGATGGCACCAAACGCATTCAGGGCGACGAGGTGCCGCTGCTGACCCCATGGATCGGCAAGGATGGCACCGTGGCGGGCCGCGAGGCTGCGGCGCAGCCGCCCAAGCCGCCGGCATCGCCTTTGCCTGCGGCGCAGCAGGCGGCCAAGGACGCGCCTGCCAAGAAGGCCAAGATCGCCAAATCCGGCGCGACCGAGCCTGCCTCGCCCGAAGGCGCCGCCGCCAAGGTGACCGAAGATGGCGCCGCTGCGGCAACGGAGGAACGCGCGCCGGAAACCTTGAAAGAGGCCCGCGGCGGCCTGCCAGATGACCTCAAGCTGCTCAAGGGCGTTGGTCCCAAACTGGAGGCGACGCTGAACGAGCTGGGGTTCTTCCACTTTGACCAGATTGCCGACTGGACCGAGCGAGAGGTGGCCTGGGTCGATGCGCGGCTCAAGTTCAAAGGTCGGATCGAACGGGATGGCTGGATCGAACAGGCCAAGCGCCTGGCGGTGGGCGATGAAACCAAATTCGCCAAACGCGCCAAGGACGAAGGCCTCTACAAAGACGACGAGGCGTAACCGGGGCGGCTCCGCTTGGGGCCGCTTTGGGATGGAAAGGAACAGATGAGCACGCAACAGGACCAGGCCATTGCAGCAAAGGGTCGGCACATCGCGCTTGTGATTGCCGGGACCATTTCGCTGTGGGTGCTGGTGTCGCTGTTCATCGGTCCCATGCTGGGCCTGCCGGGGCGCTATGCGCTGCTGTTCGACT
Organism: Leisingera sp. SA32; assembly: GCF_056033425.1. Lineage (NCBI taxonomy): Bacteria > Pseudomonadati > Pseudomonadota > Alphaproteobacteria > Rhodobacterales > Roseobacteraceae > Leisingera > Leisingera sp. SA32. The sequence goes on from NZ_JBVYHB010000005.1 coordinate 40,943, forward strand.
TTGCCGCGCTCGCGGGCATGATCTATGCCCTGGTCAACATATTTCAACTCTGGCGCTTGCGTCGGGCCAATGAACAAGAAAACCAAAGGTAGGCACACATGCTGAAGGATCAGGACCGGATCTTTACCAACCTTTACGGGATGCACGAGCGCACGCTGGCGGGCGCCAAGGCGCGTGGCCATTGGGATGGCACCGCGGGCATCATCGAAAAGGGCCGCGACTGGATCATTCAGAACATGAAGGATTCCGGCCTGCGCGGTCGGGGCGGGGCGGGCTTCCCGACCGGTCTGAAATGGTCCTTCATGCCCAAGGAAAGCGACGGGCGCCCGGCCTATCTGGTGATCAACGCCGATGAATCAGAGCCCGGCACCTGCAAGGACCGCGAAATCATGCGCCACGATCCGCACACGCTGATCGAAGGCGCGCTGATTGCCAGCTTCGCGATGAACGCGCATACCTGCTATATCTACCTGCGCGGCGAATACATCCGCGAGCGCGAGGCGCTGCAAGCGGCGATCGACGAATGCTACGATCAGGGGCTTCTGGGTCGCAACGCCGCGGGATCCGGCTGGGATTTCGACGTCTTCCTGCACCATGGGGCAGGGGCCTACATCTGCGGCGAGGAAACCGCGCTGATCGAAAGCCTTGAGGGCAAGAAGGGCATGCCGCGGATGAAGCCGCCGTTCCCGGCGGGCGCGGGCCTTTATGGTTGCCCGACCACCGTGAACAACGTGGAGAGCATCGCCGTGGTCCCCACCATCCTGCGTCGCGGGGCGGAGTGGTTTGCCGGCTTTGGCCGCCAGAACAACGCGGGCACCAAGCTGTTTGCGATCTCCGGCCACGTCAATAACCCCTGCGTCGTCGAAGAGGCGATGAGCATCCCGTTTGAGGAGCTGATCGAGAAACACTGTGGCGGCATACGTGGCGGTTGGGACAACCTGCTGGCGGTGATCCCCGGCGGATCCTCCGTTCCTTGCGTGCGCGGCGAGAACATGCGTAGCGCGATCATGGATTTCGACTATCTGCGCGGCGAGCTGGGCTCCGGCCTCGGCACCGCGGCGGTGATCGTGATGGACAAGCAGACCGACATCATCAAGGCGATTTGGCGGCTGGCGAAATTCTACAAGCACGAAAGCTGCGGCCAGTGCACGCCCTGTCGCGAGGGCACCGGCTGGATGATGCGGGTGATGGACCGTCTGGTGCGCGGCGAGGCCGAGCTGGAAGAGATCGACATGCTGTGGGACGTGACCAAGCAGGTCGAGGGCCACACCATCTGCGCATTGGGCGACGCGGCGGCCTGGCCGATCCAGGGCCTGATCCGCAACTTCCGCGAGGAAATCGAAGACCGGATCAAGGCACAAAAATCGGGCCGCATGGGCGCGATGGCAGCGGAGTAACCCGAATGGAAGCTTTTGCCGCATATTCCCATGCACTGGCCGCGCTGGCGGGTTTTGCCGTCATCGTGCTGGCGCTCTCGCCGTTTTCGGCGCTGGCCAAGCAGAAAGGCGGCCTGGCCCCGGGCGGAACCCCGGCAGAGGATTATGCGAACCCGGCCTATCGGCTTAATCGGGCCTACCTGAACGGCTGCGAAACGCTGCCCAGCTTCCTGACGGTCACGCTGTTGGCAATCCTGGTGGGGGCAGCGCCGTTCTGGGTGAACCTTCTGGCCTCGCTGGTGCTGGTGACCCGGGTGCTGATGGTGGTCGTGCACCTCCGCGGCATCGGACGCGCGCAGGCGGGCCTGCGGACCATTTTCTACGTGACGGGCTGGGCCTTGATGCTTGGCCTCGCAATTTTGGCACTGGTGACATTGTTTTGAAGACTTACGAACCATATCGACTGGCCGGTGCGCTGGCGATCGCGGCGCTTCTTGCTCTGACAGGGTGCGCTGCGGTTGTTGGGGACAAGCGGCCCCTGTATGACGGCGTGCCGTTCAAGGCCTCCGCCAAAGCGGTCGACAAAAAAAACGACCGGGCGCTGTTCTCGGTCACAGTCAAGGACGCGGCGCGGTCCGTTACTGGCGCGCGGCAGGCGGCCGCCCATGCTGGCACCCGCTACTGCATCGAATACTATGGCAGCTCGCGGATCGACTGGACCGTGGACCCTCGTGACGGCGATGCGCCGCTGACACTGAGCGGTGGCGACGCCATATTTCAGGGCACCTGCACCCCGTGAGCGGAATGACGGCATATCAGGGCGCTGCGGCGCGGCTGCTATTGCATAGCAGCGCTGTGCGATGGCGCAGTGCGCTCTCTTTTGCAAAGGAGACGCACATGATCCGCACCCTGACTGCCGCCACCCTGACCTGTGCCTTGGCACTGCCCGCTGCGGCACTGGCAAAACCGTCGCTGCGCGACGTTGCCGAAATCGAAAACCCGCTGTTCGCCGTTGCCATGGCCAAGGAAGTGGCGGATCACTGCGACAGCCTCGCGCCGCGCTACTTCAAGGGCTTGGGCGAGCTGCGCAGGCTCAAGTCGCGGGCGAATGAGCTGGGCTACAGCGATGGCGAGATTCGCAGCTACATCGAGTCCGATGCCGAAAAGGCGCGGATGCGGGCCAAGGGCGAACACCTGCTGGCGCAGAATGGCGTGGCCTACGGCGAACCGGAAACTTTCTGCGCCTTTGGCCGCGCGGAGATCAAGAAAAACAGCGCGATCGGCGTGTTACTGAGGGCGAAATAGACCATGTCTGACCTCCGCAAGATCAACATTGACGGAACCGAGATCGAGGTGGACGGGGCGATGACCCTGATCCAGGCCTGCGAAGAGGCGGGCATCGAGATCCCGCGCTTCTGCTACCATGAGCGCCTGTCGATTGCCGGCAACTGCCGCATGTGCCTGGTGGAGGTCGTCGGCGGACCGCCCAAGCCCGCCGCCTCCTGTGCGATGCAGGTGCGCGATCTGCGCCCCGGTCCCGAAGGTCAGGCGCCTGTGGTGAAAACCAACTCGCCCATGGTCAAGAAGGCCCGTGAAGGCGTGATGGAATTCATGCTGATCAACCACCCGCTGGATTGCCCGATCTGTGACCAGGGCGGCGAATGCGACCTCCAGGACCAGGCGATGGCCTATGGCATGTCGGGCAGCCGGTTCAAGGAACCCAAGCGCGCGGTCGATGATCTCGACCTTGGCCCGCTTGTCGACACCACCATGACCCGCTGCATCAGCTGCACCCGCTGCGTGCGCTTCACGACCGAGGTTGCTGGCATAACCCAGATGGGCCAGACCGGCCGCGGCGAAGATGCGGAGATCACCTCCTACCTCAACGAGACGCTGCACTCGAATCTGCAAGGCAACATCATCGACCTGTGCCCGGTGGGGGCGCTGACCTCGAAACCCTATGCGTTCACCGCCCGCCCGTGGGAGCTGACCAAGACAGAAACCATCGACGTGATGGACGCGCTTGGCTCGAACATCCGCGTCGACACCAAGGGCCGCGAAGTGATGCGAATCCTGCCGCGCAACCATGATGGCGTGAACGAGGAATGGATTTCCGACAAGACCCGCTTTGTCTGGGACGGGCTGCGTCGCCAGCGTCTGGACCGGCCCTACGTGCGCGTCGATGGCAAATTGAAACCCGCCACCTGGCCCGAGGCGCTGGCCGCGGCTGCCGCGGCAATGCAGGGCAAGAAGGTTGCCGGGCTGATCGGGGATCTGGTTCCGGTCGAGGCCGCCTTTGCGCTGAAGCAGCTGGTCGAAGGTCTCGGTGGCAACGTTGAATGCCGCACCGACAATGCCCGTCTGCCGGTCGGCAACCGCGCCGCCTATGCCGGCACCGCCACCATCGAAGACGTGGACACTGCCAAGTTCATCCAGCTGATCGGCACCAACCCGCGCGATGAGGCACCGGTGCTGAATGCTCGCATCCGCAAGGCCTGGCTGAACGGTGCGCAGGTGGGGCTGGTCGGCCAGCCCGCGGATCTGACCTATGATTACGCGCATGTCGGCACCGATCGCGCAGCGCTGTCCAGCCTGCTCGACAAGGACCACGGCGCCGTCAAGGACGCGCCCTCTGTGGTGATCGTGGGGCAGGGGGCTTTGCGCGAGGCCGACGGGCTGGCGGTTCTGGCAGCGGCGCAGAAACTGGCGGCCGATACCAACTCCAGGCTGCTGGTGCTGCACACCGCTGCGTCGCGCGTCGGGGCGATGGACATTGGCGCCGTGACCGAAGGCGGCAGGGACGCGGCCATTGACGGGGCAGAGGTGATCTACAACCTCGGCGCGGATGAAGTCGAGATCAGCCCGGGCGCCTTTGTGATCTATCAGGGCAGCCACGGCGACCGCGGTGCGCACCGCGCCGACGTGATCTTGCCAGGGGCCGCCTACACCGAGGAAAACGGCCTGTTCGTGAACACCGAAGGCCGCCCGCAGCTAGCCATGCGCGCCAGCTTTGCACCGGGGGAGGCCAAGGAGAACTGGGCCATCCTGCGCGCGCTCAGTGCCGAGGTCGGCGCGCAGCTGCCTTATGACTCGCTGGCCCAGTTGCGCCAGGTACTGGTCTCGGCGGTGCCGCATCTGGCCAAGATCGACCGGGTCACCGCAAAAGACGGCGAGCCGCTGTCACAGGACAAGCTCGGCAGCGCCGATTTCCTGCCGGTGATCAAGGATTTCTATCTGACCAACCCGATCGCCCGGTCGTCGCAGCTGATGGCGGAACTGTCGGCGGGGGCCAAGGCCCGCGCAACCGGGAAACTGGCCGCAGAATGATCCGCGTCGCCCTCATACTGCCGCTGCTGCTGGCCGCCTGTGCAACGGCGCCCGGCAGTGGTGGTGCGCGCTCCGCTCCGGTGTACGACGGGGTGGAGACCAGCCTGCTGGAGGGCGATCTGGTGCAATTTCACGTCTCCATGCGCGATGTGCGCGACGCTGGGGATCTCGACAAATATGCGGAATGTGCCGCCGCGCAATATGCGCTGATCCGGGGTTACGGGTTTGCGCGCCACGTGCGCACGACAATGAAACAGGCAGGGGGCAGCCGGACCGCCGATGCGGTCTATCTGATCTCCCCCGCTTTGCCGCGCGGATTGCGCACCATCGACGCCGAAGTCGTGGTGGCGGATTGCGCGGCGAACGGAATACCCACGGTGTGAGGACCTATGGCTGAATTCTTTACAACTACGGGCGGCATTGCTGTTCTGATCCTGGCGCAAGTGCTTGCGGTTGTTGCCTTTGTGATGATCTCGCTTCTGTTCCTCGTCTATGGGGACCGCAAGATCTGGGCCGCGGTTCAGATGCGCCGTGGCCCCAATGTGGTGGGTGTTTTCGGCCTGCTGCAATCGGTGGCCGATGCGCTGAAATACGTGGTCAAAGAGGTGGTGATCCCTGCCGGCGCCGACCGCACCGTGTTCATCCTGGCACCGATGACCAGCTTTGTACTGGCGATGATCGCCTGGGCGGTGATCCCCTTCAACGACGGCTGGGTCCTGTCGGACATCAACGTCGCCATTCTGTATGTCTTTGCGGTCTCCAGCTTGGAAGTCTACGGCGTCATCATGGGTGGCTGGGCGTCGAACTCGAAATACCCGTTCCTCGGGAGCTTGCGGTCGGCAGCGCAGATGATCTCCTACGAAGTCTCGCTGGGCCTCATAATCATCGGCATCATCATCTCCACCGGCAGCATGAACTTCGGCGACATCGTGCGGGCGCAGGACGGTGATCTGGGCCTGCTGAACTGGTACTGGATCCCGCATTTCCCGATGGTCTTCCTGTTCTTCATCTCGGCGCTGGCGGAAACCAACCGACCCCCGTTTGACCTGCCGGAAGCGGAATCGGAACTGGTCGCGGGCTATCAGGTGGAATATTCGGCAACACCCTTCCTGCTGTTCATGGCAGGCGAATACATCGCCATCTTCCTGATGTGCGCGCTGACCTCGCTGCTGTTCTTTGGCGGTTGGCTGTCGCCCATTCCGGGCCTGCCGGACGGCGTGTTGTGGATGGTCGCGAAGATGGCGTTCTTCTTCTTCCTCTTCGCGATGGTAAAGGCGATCACCCCGCGCTACCGCTATGACCAGTTGATGCGGCTGGGCTGGAAAGTGTTCCTGCCGTTCTCGCTGGCCTGGGTGGTGTTTGTGTCCTTTGCTGCAAAATTTGACTGGTTCTGGGGCATCTTCGCCCGCTGGACCGTGGGAGGCTAACTGATGGCAAACATCGACTATACCCGCGCCGCCAAGTATTTCCTGCTGCAGGATTTCTGGGTCGGCTTCAAACTGGGGCTGAAGTATTTCTTTGCCCCCAAGGCCACCCTGAACTACCCGCACGAAAAAGGCCCACTGTCGCCCCGCTTCCGCGGTGAGCACGCGCTGCGTCGCTACCCGAACGGTGAAGAACGCTGCATTGCCTGCAAGCTGTGCGAAGCGGTCTGCCCGGCGCAGGCGATCACCATCGACGCGGAACCGCGCGAGGACGGCAGCCGCCGCACCACGCGCTATGACATCGACATGACCAAATGCATCTACTGCGGTTTCTGCCAGGAAGCCTGCCCGGTGGATGCCATTGTCGAAGGTCCGAACTTCGAATTCGCCACCGAGACCCGCGAGGAGCTGTTCTACGACAAGGACAAACTCCTGGCCAACGGCGACCGCTGGGAAGCCGAGATCGCCCGCAACCTGGAAATCGACGCGCCGTACCGATGACATTGCCGCGCAAAAGTTTTCTAAAAACTTTTGCCAAGACTTTTGAGAAAAGTCTTGGACCGGAGGAAAGAACGTGACCAAGCAGCCGCCCAACCCGTTTGAGGCCATGATGGAACAGATGCAGGCGCAGGCCCAGCAGATGGCCAAGGCGTTCAACCCGGCGCTGGAGAACTTCTCGCCCTCGGAGGCCTTCAAGGAGTTCGAGGCGTTGTGGCCCACCATGCCCAAAGAGGTCATGGAGATGATGTTCGGCAACACCGTCAACAAGGGCGGGCTGGATGCCAAGACGCGGTTGCTGCTGACCCTGGCCGGGCTGACCTGCCAGGGCGCGCAGGCCGACACGGCCGTTCGCCAGACCGTGCGCCACGCCCTTGCGGCGGGTGCCAAGAAACAAGAGATCGTGGAAACGATCGGACAGATGTCGGTCTTTGCCGGCATTCCGGCCATGAACCGGGCGCTGGATCTGGCGCAGGCGGTGCTGGACGACAACAAGGACGATGAGACATGAGCGTGTTTGCCTTCTACCTCTTCGCCATCAGCGCCATCACCGGCGGGCTGTTCACGGTGATCAGCCGCCAGCCGGTGCATTCGGTGCTGTGGCTGATCCTGGCCTTTCTTTCCTCGGCCGGGCTGTTTGTGCTGCTGGGGGCGGAATTCGTCGCCATGTTGCTGATCATCGTCTACGTGGGGGCGGTCGCGGTCTTGTTCCTCTTTGTGGTGATGATGCTGGACGTGGACTTTGCCGAGCTGAAGGCGGAGATGGCGCGCTATATGCCGCTGGCGCTGCTGATCGGGCTGGTGATCCTGATGCAGTTCGTGATGGCCTTTGGTGTCTGGGAAACCGCCCATAAGGCGCCGGAGCTGCTGGCCAATCCGGTGCCCATCGACCGCCACAACACCGAGGCGCTCGGCCTCATCATTTATGACCAATATTTCCTTCTGTTCCAGCTGTCGGGCCTGATCCTGCTGGTGGCGATGATCGGCGCAATCGTGCTGACGCTGCGCCACCGCACGGATGTCAAACGTCAGGACGTCGTCGCCCAGATGATGCGCGACCCGGCCATGGCGATGGAGCTGAAGGACGTGAAACCGGGGCAGGGGCTGCAAAGCAAATGATCGGACTTGAACATTATCTGACCGTCGCGGCGACGCTGTTCGTCATCGGCATCTTCGGGCTCTTCCTGAACCGCAAGAACGTCATCATCCTGCTGATGAGCATCGAACTGATGCTGCTGGCGGTGAACATCAACCTGGTGGCGTTCTCCAGCTTCCTGGGCGATCTGGTGGGGCAGGTGTTTACCCTGTTTGTCCTGACCGTGGCCGCCGCCGAGGCCGCCATCGGCCTTGCGATCCTGGTCTGCTTCTTCCGCAACCGCGGCACCATCGCCGTCGAAGACGTCAACGTGATGAAGGGCTGAAGAACCATGGAAACCATCCTCCTCTTTGCCCCTTTGGTGGGGGCGGTGATCTGCGGCTTCGGCCACAAGTTCATCGGCGAACGCGCCGCCACCGTGACCGCCACGGCGCTGCTGTTCCTGTCGGCCTTGCTGAGCTGGATCACCTTCCTGTCATTTGACGGGGTGACCGAGATCATCCAGATCCTGCGCTGGATCGAAAGCGGCTCTTTGGCGACGGACTGGGCGATCCGTCTGGACCGGCTGACCGCGATCATGCTGATCGTGATCACCACCGTGTCCAGCCTCGTGCACCTCTATTCCTTCGGCTACATGGACCATGATCCGCAGTGGAAAGAGGGCGAGAGCTACAAGCCGCGCTTCTTTGCCTATCTGTCGTTCTTCACCTTTGCGATGCTGATGCTGGTGACCTCCGACAACCTGGTGCAGATGTTCTTTGGCTGGGAGGGCGTCGGTGTCGCCTCCTATCTGCTGATCGGTTTCTACTACCGCAAGCCGAGCGCCAATGCCGCGGCGATGAAAGCGTTCATCGTCAACCGCGTTGGGGATTTCGGCTTTGCGCTGGGGATCTTTGCCCTGTTCCTGTTGACCGACAGCATCAACCTCAGCGACATCTTTGCCGCGGCGCCGACGCTGGCGGAAACCCAGGTCTCCTTCCTGTGGGGGGAATGGAACGCGGCCAACCTGATTGCCTTCCTGCTGTTTGTCGGCGCGATGGGCAAATCGGCGCAGCTCTTGCTGCACACCTGGCTGCCGGACGCGATGGAAGGCCCGACCCCGGTGTCGGCGCTGATCCACGCCGCCACCATGGTGACCGCGGGCGTGTTCCTCGTCTGCCGCATGTCGCCGCTGATGGAGTTCGCACCCGAAGCCACCACGTTCATCACCGTGATCGGTGCGGCGACCGCGTTTTTCGCAGCCACCGTCGGCCTGGTGCAGAACGACATCAAGCGCGTGATCGCCTATTCGACCTGCTCGCAGCTGGGCTACATGCTCGTCGCCGCAGGCGTTGGCATGTATTCAGCAGCGATGTTCCACCTGTTCACCCACGCCTTCTTCAAGGCGATGTTGTTCCTGGGCGCGGGGTCGGTGATCCACGCGATGCACCACGAGCAGGACATGCGCAACTACGGCAACCTGCGCAAGAAGATCCCGTTTACCTTTGCCGCGATGATGATCGGCACGCTGGCCATCACAGGTGTCGGTATACCGCTGACACACATCGGCTTTGCCGGCTTCCTGTCCAAGGACGCCATCATCGAGAGCGCCTATGCGGGCGGGTCGATGTTCGGCTTCTGGGCCTTGGTGCTCGCGGCCTTCATGACCTCCTTCTACAGCTGGCGTCTGATGTTCCTCACCTTCTATGGCGAGGCGCGCGGCGACAAGCACACCCATGAACACGCCCATGAAAGCCCGATGGTCATGCTGATCCCGCTGGGGGTCTTGGCCCTGGGCGCGGTCTTTTCGGGTATGCTGTGGTACAACAGCTTCTTTGGTCACGCCGACACGGTGGGCAAGTTCTACGGCATTCCGGTGGCGGAGGCCGATGGCGGCGCGGCCGACGACGGCGCAACTGCGCTTCACGCGGGCGACGAGCACCACTACGTCTTCGCAGGCGAGCCGGGCGCGGGCGCGCTCTATATCGCGCCGGACAACCACGTGCTGGAAGAGGCCCATGCGGCGCCGAAATGGGTGAAGGTCTCGCCCTTCATCGCCATGCTGGGCGGTCTGGCGCTGGCCTATCTGTTCTACATTGTGAACCCCTCGCTGCCCAAACGCCTGGCGCAGCAGCAGCGCCCCCTGTACCTGTTCCTGCTGAACAAATGGTACTTTGACGAGCTGTACAACGCGATCTTTGTCAAACCCGCTTTGGCTCTGGGTCGGTTCTTCTGGAGAAAGGGCGATGGCAAGACCATCGACGGCTTCCTGAACGGTCTGGCCATGGGCGTCGTGCCCTTCTTCACCCGCCTCGCGGGCCGGGCGCAGTCCGGTTACATCTTCACTTACGCCTTCTGGATGGTGCTGGGCATTGCGGCCCTGGTCACCTGGATGTCGATCGGCGGAGGAGCGCACTGATGGACAATCTCCTTTCTATTGTCACCTTCATCCCGGCGCTTGCGGCGGCCATTCTGGCCCTGCTGATGCGCGGCGCGGACGAGGCGGCGCAGCGCAACGCCAAGTTCGTGGCGCTGTTCGCAACCACGGTCACTTTCCTGATCAGCCTTGGCATCTATTCGCAGTTCGATCCCGCCAACACCGGCTTTCAGTTCGTCGAAGAGGCCGACTGGATCTTCGGGCTGAAGTACAAGATGGGCGTTGATGGCATCTCGGTGCTGTTTGTGATGCTGACCACCTTCATCATGCCGCTGACCATTCTGGCCAGTTGGTCGGTCACCGACCGGGTGAAGGAATACATGATCGCCTTCCTGCTGCTGGAGACCCTGATGCTGGGCGTCTTCATGGCGCTGGATCTGGTACTGTTCTACCTGTTCTTTGAGGCGGGCCTCATTCCGATGTTCCTGATCATTGGCATCTGGGGCGGCAAGGAGCGGATCTACGCCTCCTTCAAGTTCTTCCTCTACACCTTCTTTGGCTCGGTGCTGATGCTGGTGGCGATGGTGTTCATGTATGTGGACGCTGGCACCACCGATATCGAAGCCCTGCTGACGCACAGCTTCTCGGCGGCGTCGTTCGATGTGTTGGGCATTCATGTTCTGGGCGGCGTGCAGACGCTGATGTTCCTGGCGTTCTTTGCCTCCTTTGCGGTGAAGATGCCGATGTGGCCGGTGCACACCTGGCTACCGGATGCACACGTGCAGGCGCCCACCGCGGGCTCTGTTGTTCTGGCGGCGATCCTGCTGAAAATGGGCGGTTACGGCTTCCTGCGCTTCAGCTTGCCGATGTTCCCGGTGGGCGCGGACGTGATGACCGATGTGGTGCTGTGGATGTCGGCCATTGCCGTGGTCTACACCTCACTGGTGGCCATCGTGCAGGAGGACATGAAAAAGCTGATCGCCTATTCCTCAGTGGCGCACATGGGGTTTGTCACCATGGGGATTTTCGCTGCCAACCAGCAGGGCATTGACGGTGCGATCTTCCAGATGCTGAGCCACGGCTTCATCTCGGCGGCGCTGTTCCTCTGTGTGGGCGTGATCTACGACCGGATGCACACCCGCGACATCGACGCCTACGGCGGGCTGGTCATTCGCATGCCGGCCTTTGCGCTGATCTTCATGCTGTTCACCATGGGCAACGTCGGCCTGCCGGGCACTTCCGGGTTCATCGGCGAATTCCTGACCATGATGGGTGCCTTCCAGAAAAACACCTGGGTCACCGCCGTGGCCGCAACCGGGGTGATCTTCTCGGCCGGTTATGCGCTGTGGCTGTATCGCCGGGTGGTGTTCGGGGATCTCATCAAGGGCAGCCTCAAGACGATCCAGGACATGAATGCCCGCGAGCGTTTCATCTTTGCGCCGCTAGTGGTGATGACCCTGCTGCTGGGGGTCTACCCGGCCCTGATCACCGACATCATCAGCCCCTCGACCGAGGCGCTGGTCGCAAACTTCAACCAGTCTCTGGCTGCTGCGGACACAACGCCCGTCGCCACCCAGATTGCGTCTCATTAAGGGAGCATCAGTCAGATGATCCAAGCTGATCTTACCGTAATCCTGCCAGAGATCGTTCTGGCGCTTTATGCGATGGCAGCCTTGCTGGGCGCGGTCTACACCGGCAAGGACAAGCTGGCCGGGCCGTTGGTTTGGTCGACCGCGGCGCTGCTTGCGGTGCTGGCCTTCTGGATTGCGTCCAGCCCGGCGGGCACCCAGACCGCCTTTGGCGGTATGTTCATCAACGACGGCTTTGCCCGCTTTGCCAAGGTGGCGCTGCTGCTGGGCGCGGCTGCGGTGCTGCTGATCGGGCAGGAATACATGGCCCGCCGCGGCATTCTGCGGTTCGAATATCCGGTGCTGGTGGCGCTCTCTGCCGTCGGCATGATGATGATGGTCTCTGCGGGCGATCTGATGTCGCTGTATATGGGGCTGGAGCTGCAGTCGCTGGCGCTGTACGTGGTCGCCGCGATGCGCCGCGACAGCGTGAAATCCACCGAGGCCGGTCTTAAATATTTCGTGCTGGGCGCCCTGTCCTCCGGTCTGCTTCTGTACGGTGCCTCGCTGGTCTACGGCTTTGCAGGCACCACCAAATTCGCGGGCATCATCCAGGTGGCAGAGCAGGGCCATATGTCGATGGGCATGCTGTTCGGACTGGTCTTCATGATCTCGGGCCTCGCGTTCAAGGTCTCCGCCGTGCCGTTCCACATGTGGACGCCGGACGTCTACGAAGGCTCGCCCACGCCGGTGACTGCGTTCTTTGCCACCGCGCCCAAGGTCGCGGCGATGGGCCTGTTTGCCCGCGTTCTGCATGATGCCTTCGGTGGCGCCATTGCCGATTGGCAGCAGGTGATCGTGGTGCTGTCGGTGCTGTCGATGTTCCTCGGCGCTGTCGCGGCCATCGGCCAGCGTGACATCAAGCGGCTGATGGCGTTCTCGTCGATCGCCCACATGGGCTATGCGATGATCGGACTGGCCGCCGGCACCGAGGCTGGCGTCTCGGCGATGCTGGTCTATCTCGCGATCTACGTCACCATGAACATCGGCACGTTTTCCTTCATCCTGATGCTGGAGAAGGACGGCAAGCCGGTCACCGATATTCTGGCCCTGAACCAGTTCGCCGCGCGCGAGCCGGGCAAGGCGCTGGCGGTACTGGTGCTGATGTTCTCGCTGGCGGGCGTGCCGCCGATGCTGGGCTTCTTTGCCAAGCTGGGCGTGTGGAAGGCCGGCGTGGATGCCGGGCTGATGGGGCTGGTGATAGCCTCTGCCGTGGCCTCGGTGATCGGTGCCTTCTATTACCTGCGGATCGTGTTCTACATGTACTTCGGCACCGGCGAGGGCGAGGTGGAGGCCAAGGGCTCTCCGGTTCTGGCAGTGGCGTTGATGGCGTCGGCCGGGCTGATGCTGGTGGGGGTGGTCTACCAGTTCGGCATCGACGGCGCGGCGGCTGCGGCTGCGGCGACCCTTGTAAACTGATCGGCTTTTCATCAGGCTGAATGGGCCCGGTCGCTTGACCGGGCCTTTCGCACTTTCTAAGGAACGCGCATGAGCTGGCCAGCAGGATACGGAAAACGGGTGCTGCCCGAGGTCGACAGCACCCTGGACGAGGCCGCCCGCATCGCGGGCGATCTGGCCGGACCAGAGTGGATTCTGGCGCTGCGCCAGACCAAGGGCCGTGGCCGTCGCGGCCGGGACTGGAAAGACCCCAAGGGCAATTTTGCCGCCACCCTGGTGATGCGCCCCGAGGGGGCGCCGGATCAGGCGGCGCTGCGCAGCTTTGTCGCCGCGCTGGCCGTCTATGACGCCTGCGTCGCAGTGACGGGGCGCGGCGAGGGTCTGTCGCTGAAATGGCCCAATGACGTGCTGCTGAAGGGCGGCAAGCTGGCGGGCATCCTGCTGGAGAGCTCCGGCAACGGCAAGGGCGTCAACCACCTGTTTGTCGGCATCGGCGTCAACCTGGTGGAAACCCCGATGAAGGAATGGCTGGAGCCGGGTGCGGTCTGGCCAGTGTCGCTGTTGTCGGAAACCGGTGTGCAGGTCACGCCCGAGGATTTCCTCGAGGCGCTGGCGGAGTCTTTTGCCCGCCATGAGCGGACGTTTACCACCTACGGTTTCGAGCCGATCCGCACCGAGTGGCTGTCCCGTGCCGCTAAGCTGGGCGAGGTGATCACCGCCCGCACGGTCAATTCGGAAACCGAAGGCACATTTGAGACGGTGGACGCGGGCGGCAACCTTGTCCTAAACACCGCCAAGGGCCGCGTCAGCATCCCGGCGGCGGATATCTTTTTCTAGGAAGGGGCAGCGATGCTTCTGGCAGTTGACTGCGGCAACACCAACACGGTTTTCTCAATCTATGATGGCGAAAACTTCATCGCCATGTGGCGGACCGCGACCGACTGGAAACGCACGGCGGATCAATATTACGTCTGGCTCAACACGCTGATGCGGCTACAGGGGATCGAGGCGGACATCACTGATATGATCGTCTCTTCCACGGTGCCGCGGGTGGTGTTCAACCTGCGGGTTCTGGCGGATCGCTACTTCAACACGCGGCCCCTGGTGGTCGGCAAGCCGGAATGCCTGCTGCCGGTCGCCGTCCGGGTGGACGCGGGCACCCAGGTCGGCCCGGACCGGCTGGTCAATACGGTGTCCGGCTTCGACCAGCACGGCGGCAATCTGATCGTGGTCGATTTCGGCACGGCAACCACCTTCGACGTGGTGGCCGTGGACGGCGCCTATATCGGCGGGGTGATCGCGCCCGGCGTGAATCTCAGCCTGGAAGCGCTGCACCAGGCCGCCGCTGCACTGCCGCATGTGGACATTACCAAGCCGCAGCGTGTAGTTGGCACTAACACCGTCGCCTGTATGCAATCCGGCGTGTTCTGGGGCTATGTCGGCCTCGTGCGCGAGATCTGCACCCGCATCAAGGCGGAACGCGGCGTGGCGATGAAAGTTATCTCTACAGGCGGGCTGGCGCCTTTGTTCCAGCAGACAGCGGATCTGTTTGATGCGTTTGAGGAGGACCTCACGATGCATGGGCTTCAGATCATACACAAGTATAACAAGGAAAACGGAACTGACGCATGAGCAGTGAACGATTGATATACCTGCCCCTCGGTGGGGCCGGCGAAATTGGCATGAATGCCTATGTCTACGGCTACGGGCCACAGGATAAAGAACGGCTGATCCTGGTGGATCTGGGCGTGACCTTCCCCGACATGGACTCAACGCCGGGCGTGGATCTCATCATGCCCGACATGACATGGCTCAAGGACCGCGTGGACCGGTTGGAGGGGATCTTCATCACCCACGGCCACGAGGACCACATCGGCGCCATCGCGCATATGTACGCCAGCCTGAGCGTGCCGATCTACGCCCGCGCCTTCACCGCCAACCTCGCACGGCGCAAGATGGAAGAGGCGGGCCACGATCCGGCCAATGTGATTACGGTCGAAGCCTGGCCCGAAGTGACCAAGCTCGGCCCCTTCACCGTGGGCGTGGCGCCGATGAGCCACTCGATCCCCGAAAGCGGTGGGTTGGTGATCGACAGCCCGGCGGGCCGGGTGGTGCATACCGGTGACTTCAAACTGGACCCGAACCCGCTGGTCGGCGAAGCCTTCGACCCGGAGATGTGGGCAGAGATTGCGAAAGACGGCATTCAGGCCCTGGTCTGTGATTCGACCAACGTGTTCTCGCAGCATCCGGGGCGTTCCGAATCGGAACTGCCCGAGGGTATTACCGACCTATTCGCCAACGCCAAGGGCCTGGTGGCGGCGACCACCTTTGCGTCCAACGTGGCACGGGTGAAAACCCTGGCCATCGCGGCGGAGAAGGCGGGGCGGTCCATTGTCCTGCTGGGCCGCGCTATGCGCCGCATGATCGAGGCGGCAGTGGAAACCGGAGTGCTGACGGATTTCCCCAAGACCATCAGCCCGGAGGACGCAGGCAATGTGCCGCGCGAAAACCTGATGCTGATCACCACCGGCAGCCAGGGCGAACGCCGTGCCGCCACAGCGCAGCTGGCGCGCGGCAAGTACCGCGGGCTGGAACTGAAGGAGGGCGATCTGTTCCTGTTCTCCTCCAAGACCATTCCGGGCAACGAAAAGGGTGTGATCGGCATCATCAACCAGTTCTCCGAAAAAGGCGTGGATGTGGTCGACGACAGCTCGGGTCTTTACCACGTATCCGGCCATGCCAACGGCCCGGACCTGGAGACGCTGCACGATCTGTTGAAGCCGAAAATGCTGGTGCCCATGCACGGTGAACACCGCCATCTGCGCCAGCACGCGCGCCTGGGTGAGGCCAAGGGCATTCCCAGCGCGGTAGTGGTCAACGGCATGATGATGGATCTGACAGGCGACGCGCCCAAGGTTACAGGCTATGTCGACACGGGGCGCACCTATCTGGATGGCTCGGTCAAATACGGCGCGCTGGACGGCATCGTCCGCGACCGTATTCGCATGGCGCTGAATGGCCATGTGGTGGTGACGGTGATCCTGGACGAGGAAGACGAACCGCTCGGCGAACCTTGGTGCGACGTCAAGGGGCTGGCGGAAACCGGCACCTCCAACGCGGCACTGGTCGAGGTGATGGAAGAGGATCTGAACCAGTTCCTGATGCGGGCCGGCGCCAAGACCCTGCGCAACGAGGAAAAGCTGGAGCAGGAACTGCGCCGCATCGCCCGCCAGAGCGCCCAGGCAGAAATTGGCAAAAAGCCGGAAGTGACCGTGGTCGTCAGCCGCATGCGCTGACACCGTCTGCCAAGCGGGGCAGGGCGGTTCTCCCGCCCGGCCCAAGCTGCATCACAGATGCATCAGGCCCGGTTGGGCCCGGCGCCGCGGCCCCTGCCGGGACCGCGGCGCGGTTGCGTTCAGCGCCACCGTCAGGGACCAAGGGGGCAGGCCTGCGCGCCCACGAAAAACGCCGCGGCCCAGTCGGGCACGCGGCGTTAAAAATCTGGGCCTGTACAGGGCCGCGGTGCAGGCCGGTCAGCCGTGCAGCGGACGGGCACAGCTGGGGCAGGAGACCACCTTGCGGGGGGCGCTGAACAGGCCGCGGAACACGGCGCGCAGCATGGTTGCGAAGGCTTCGGCGCGCAACTCATGGGCGCGGGCTTCGATGGCCTGGTATTGGGCAAGGGTCAGTGTCGGTTTGGTGTTTTCGGTCGGGGTCATGGTGTGGCCTGTCATCAGTGGCGCGTATGTTATTGACGAAGCTATACGCCGCTGTCGGCGCATTTACGCCAGCCAAGATCGAAGACCCGTTATGCTGCAAGTGCAAAGCTGTCTATGCCGCAGGTGCATGGGCGCGGAGCGGTCTGCTCTGGGGGGAAACAGAAAGGGCCGCTCCCGGAAGAAGCGGCCCGCAATAATCTGTCAGGTCAGCTGTCGCCAGAGTCAGCTGGCGCGGCGCTCCTCAAAGCTGAGCGCAATGAAGCTGGGCATGTGATCGCCCATGCCGACAACGGTCTTGTCATCGCGGCGGTCATTCTTGCCGCGTCCAGAGGACCGACCGGACTTCTGGCCGCCCTTGGTGTCGCGCGTGTCCTTGCCGGGTTGCGCGGCCGGCTTGGTCTCTGCCTTGGCGGCGGGCCTGTCAGCGCGCTTGGTTTCGGCTTTGGCCTCAACCTTTGCTTCGCTTTTCGGCTCAGCCTTGGGTTCGACCTCGGCCTGGGCTTCGGGCTTGGCTGCGCGCGCGGGCTTCTCGCTGCGCGGTTTGCGCGGCTCGGATTGCACCGGGTTTTCGAGCCGGGTGATTTCCTTCTGGATCAGGCTTTCGATCGCATCCAGCGCCTTTTCGTCGCGGGTGGAACAGATGGTGATCGCCTTCCCCTCGCGCCCGGCACGGCCGGTTCGGCCGATGCGGTGGACGTAGTCCTCGGCATGGCCGGGAACATCAAAGTTGAACACGTGGCTTACGCTGGGCACATCCAGGCCACGCGCCGCAACATCGGAGGCTACCAGAATGCGCAGAGCGCCTTCGCGGAAGCCGTCCAGCGTCTTGGTGCGCTGGCTCTGGTCCAGATCGCCATGGATCGCCGCCGCATCATAGCCGTATTTCTTGAGCGATTTCGCGCAGGTGTCAACATCGGTCTTGCGGTTGCAGAAGATGATGCCATTGGTAAGCTTCTCGCCCTCGGCATCAATCAACGCCCGCAGCACCTTGCGTTTCTCGCTGCCCTCACGGTCGCGGCGTGAGGGTTTGAACAGCACCACACCCTGTTCGATGGTCTCGGAGGCAGAGGCCTGTCGCGCAACTTCGATGCGGGCCGGGCCCGACAGGAAGGTGTTGGTGATGCGTTCGATCTCCGGCGCCATGGTGGCGGAGAAAAACAGCGTCTGGCGGGTGAAGGGCGTCAGCGAGAAAATGCGTTCGATGTCGGGGATGAACCCCATGTCGAGCATCCGGTCGGCCTCATCCACTACCATGATCTGCACGCCGGTCAGCAACAGCTTGCCACGTTCGAAATGGTCCAGCAGGCGGCCGGGGGTGGCGATCAGCACGTCGACGCCCTTGTCGATCAAGGCGTCCTGTTCCTTGAAGGAAACACCGCCGATCAGCAGGGCCTTTGTCAGCTTCACATGCTTGGCATAGGTGTCGAAATTCTCCGCGACCTGCGCCGCCAGTTCCCGCGTCGGGCACAGCACCAGGCTGCGCGGCATCCGCGCCCGGGCGCGGCCACGGGCCAACAGCGTAATCATCGGCAGGGTGAAGGACGCGGTCTTGCCGGTGCCGGTCTGGGCTATGCCCAGAACATCGCGACCTTCGAGGGCCGGGGGAATCGCCCCGGCCTGAATGGGTGTTGGGCTTTCGTAACCAGCTTCCTCAATAGCCTTGAGGACCTTGGTGTTCAGGTTCAGATCGGTAAATTTTGTCATCTGTATCCGTCATTGCGGACACTGACCTGGCCCGCGCGTGTGTGTTGCAGCCGGCTCCGCAAAGGTCATGCGGGATAGCAGCTTCCGGCTCGACGGGGGGAATAGCAAAATACCGGGTGATCGTCAATTAATGCCGGGTTTTGTCGCCCTTTTGCCGTGAAGCGCGCCGAAAAGGAGACATGTCAGGCACCGTCGGCAAAGTGCTTTTTCCGCGTCTCGTCCAAGCCCAGTTGGCGAATCCGCAGTAATCCCGCGGACTCCAGGCGCGCGCGCAGGGTCGGGCTGTCGGCGCAGACCGCGTCAAAGAAGTCCCGCAACCCAGCCTCTCCCTGCGCTTCCTCCAGCCCGTTTAGCAGCTCATGGACGGTGATTCCCCCCGCGTGCCGCGGCCGGGCGGGTTTCAACTCGGCCCGGTAGGAGCCGCGCTGAAGCCGGTAACGATAGTGCGACAGCCAGCTGTCCCAGGTGCGGGCGTGGCGATGGCACAGGTCCATCTGCGCCAGCTCGACCTGGCCGGGATTGGTGGCGCCGTCCGCGAACGCGTTGTGAATGCGCAGCTCCAGCCCGGTCTGACCGCTGCGCACGAACAGCTTGCCCTGGGTATGGCTGAGAAACCCGCCGCGCAGGTCCCCCCCTAGAAGGCCGTAGACCTTAGCGGCGGCGGCGGTGTCGGCGAGCGCCTTGAAGGCGCTGCCATCGCCGCCCGCCAGCGCCTCGATCGGGCGCACCCGCGCGCAGAGCGCGTCGCTAGGCAATTCTGCCAGTGTTGTCGCCACGGGCTCAGCTGACCACAGGAATTCATCCACATCACAATGCAACAGCCAGTCGACGTCCCCCGCCGCCTGACGGTGATAGGCGCGGGTGGCGTTGGCGCTCTGGCGGACCTGATGCTTGGCCGGGCGGCGGCCCTGTTTGCGCCAATAGGCGTCATCGCAGGTGATGACCCGGATCTTGGGATGCGCCTTCAGCTGCGCAAAGGCCCGCGGGCAGGGCGCGTCCAGATACAGGTACAACCGGTGTGCCCCGGCCTCCAGATGATGGGCGGCAAAGCGCAGGATGTCGTCGGCGTCGGCCTTGATGGTGCTGACGATGCCCCATTTTACCTGCTGCTGCGTCATGGTTTGCTCCCTGCCTGCGGGCTGCACCGCAGGTCCGGCCAGCATCCGTCGGGCCTGCTGCAAGCGCAAGGGGCGAAAAAGAAAACGCCCGGAAAACCGGGCGCCTCTTCAGATCATCATTTCCTTGGTCGCGGTCAGCGTCAGGTCGGGGTAATCCCGCTCGACCCGGTCGATGTCCCATTGCAGCCGTGTCAGATAGACGATGTCTCCATCGTGATCATGGGCGATGTGCTGCTTGTTGGTGTTGACGAAACGGTCCACCGCCGTGCGCTCGCCGTTGACCCAGCGGGCCGAAGTGAACTGGCTCGCCTCAAACCGGACCGGCAGGCCGTATTCCATCTCGATCCGGCTGGCGAGCACTTCGAATTGCAGCTGGCCGACAACCCCAACGATAAAGCCCGAACCGATCGAGGGTTTGAACACCTTGGCCGCGCCTTCTTCGGCGAACTGCATCAGCGCCTTTTCAAGGTGCTTGGCCTTCATCGGATCGCCCGCGCGCACGCCCTGCAACAGTTCGGGGGCAAAGGAGGGGATGCCGGTGACCTTCAGCGCCTCACCCTCTGTCAGCGTATCACCGATGCGGAGCTGGCCGTGGTTGGGGATGCCGATGATGTCACCCGCCCAGGCTTCCTCTGCCAGTTCGCGGTCCGAGGCCAGAAACAGCACCGGGTTGGAGATCGCCATCGGTTTCTTGCTGCGCACATGGGTCAGCTTCATGCCGCGCTTGAAATGGCCACTTGCCATCCGCACAAAGGCCACCCGGTCGCGGTGCTTGGGGTCCATGTTGGCCTGCACCTTGAAGACAAAACCGGCGACTTTCTTCTCCTCCGGGGACATCTGCCGCGGCTCGGCCGATTGCGGCTGCGGCTCTGGGCCATAGGCACCGATGCCATCCATCAGCTCCTTCACGCCAAAGGAATTGATCGCCGAGCCGAACCAGATCGGCGTCATGTGGCCTTCCAGCACCGACTGCGGGTCCAGCGTGGGCAGCAGCTCGCGTGCCATCTCGACCTCTTCCAGCAGCTTGTCCAGCAGATGCGCAGGCACGTGTTCCGCCAGCTTCGGGTCATTCAACCCGTTGATCTCAATGCTTTCCGCAACCTTGTTGCGGTCGGCGCGGTCCATCAGCTCCAGCCGGTCGCGCAGCATGTCATAACAGCCGATGAAATCGCGCCCCACGCCGATGGGCCAGCTGGCCGGGGTCACGTCGATCGCCAGGTTCTCCTGGATTTCGTCGATGATCTCAAAGGTGTCGCGGCTCTCGCGGTCCATCTTGTTACAGAAGGTCAGGATCGGCAGGTCGCGCAGGCGGCAGACCTCGAACAGTTTCCGGGTCTGGCTTTCCACACCCTTGGCGCCGTCAATCACCATCACCGCCGCATCCACCGCCGTCAGGGTGCGATAGGTGTCCTCGGAAAAGTCCGAGTGGCCGGGCGTATCCACCAGGTTGAAGCGGAAGCCGCTGAAGTCAAACGACATTGCCGAGGCCGAGACCGAGATCCCGCGGTCCTTTTCCATCTGCATGAAGTCCGACCGCGTGCGCCGCGCCTCACCCTTGGCGCGCACCTGCCCGGCCATTTGAATCGCGCCACCATAGAGGAGGAACTTTTCAGTCAGCGTGGTCTTGCCGGCATCGGGGTGCGAGATGATCGCAAAGGTCCGGCGACGGGCAATTTCGGGCGGCAATTCGGGGCGGTTTGTGACGGAATCCTGCATGAGCGCGCGTATAGCAGGAATGCGGCAAGAGGCAAGAAAAACGGCGCGGGCGGGCGCCTGCTGCGCAGTGACCGGCTGCTGCCGATATTTCTCATGTCGGCTGCGAAACGCGCTACCATGAAAGTCCGCGCCCGCAGCGCAAGGACCCGCTCGCAGAGGCGGCAGCCGCTGCTGCTCCGCTGGAAAGCGGCGCCAACCACACAAGGGGCAAGACACCAACCGGCCATATCCAAAGGGAGATACTAATGAAAATTGCCATGCTGTCCCGCAATCCCGAGCTTTACTCGCATAAGCGGATGAAGGAAGCCGCCGAAGAGCGCGGCCATGAGTTGCACATCATCAACACCCTGCGCTGCTACATGAACATCGCCTCGCGGCGGCCGGAGATCTATTACAACGGCGAAAAACTGACAGGTTTTGATGCGGTGATCCCGCGGATCGGCGCCTCGATCACCTTTTACGGCATGGCAGTGCTGCGCCAGTTCGAGATGATGGGAGTGTTTCCGCTGAACGAGAGCGTCGCCATCGGCCGCTCCCGCGACAAGCTGCGCTCGATGCAACTGCTGGCGCGCGACGGTATCGGCCTGCCGGTCACCACCTTCGCCCATGATCCCAAGCAGACCGAGGAAGTGCTGGATCTGGCCGGCGGCGCGCCCATCGTGATCAAGTTGCTGGAGGGCACTCAGGGCATCGGCGTGGTGCTGGCCGATACCAACCGGTCGGCCAAATCGGTGGTCGAGGCTTTCCGCGGCGCCGGTGTCAATATCTTGCTTCAGGAATTCATCAAGGAGGCCGGCGGCACCGACATCCGCGCCATCGTGGTCGGCGGCCGGGTGATCGCGGCGATGAAACGCACCGGGGCAGGGGGGGAATTCCGGTCCAACCTGCACCGCGGCGGCTCTGCTGCGCTGGTAAAGCTCTCGCCCGAAGAACGCTCCACCGCCGCCCGCGCTGCCAAATCCATGGGGTTGAATGTCTGTGGCGTCGACATGCTGCGGGCCAATCACGGCCCGGTGGTGATGGAAGTCAACTCCTCTCCCGGCCTCGAAGGCGTGGAGAAGGCAACCGGTCTCGATATCGCCGGCAAGATCATCGAATACATCGAAAAACACGCCAAACCCGGTGCGACCAAGACAAAGGGCAAAGGGTAGGTCGTCGGCCGGTCCGTGGCCTGCGCCTGCGGTCGGCAGGCCGCCTACCGCAGGGACGCCCGCTTCAGCAGCCCCACCGCATCGGGGCGGTTCAACAGCGAGCGGCCCACTTCCAGCCCATGGGCGCTGCGCGTGTGGGCAAGGGGCAGGGCGGCGTGCGCGTCTTCCGTAGGGCTGCTCCAGAACGTGTCCGGCAGGGCGGGGCGGGTCACCGGGTCCAGGAACGTGCTTTCGGCCGCGATGCCCTCGGCATAGATAATGTGGTGGCTGTCGAACAGGATCTGCACGTAATCGACAAAGCCGCCGTCCAGCACCACCACGCTGTCGCCGTTCACTAGGTCGCGAGCGCGCACCAGGATTTCGGGCGCACCGGCGCCGATCTCGTCGCGCCGCTGATAGACCATGAGCCGGTGGTTGGGGCTGACAACCAGATCGCGGGCATTGTTCAGCGCGTCATGGCGGATCAGGATCGGGGCCAGATTGCCCACCGCACGCAGGGTCGACTGCCCGACCCAGCGCACCTGCTGCACACCGGCATCGCGCGTCAGCACCCGGTCGCCGGGGCGCAGATCCTCGATCCGGCATTGCGCCCCTGTCGCCAGGGTGATGCGGGTGCCCCGGACAAAAGACACGCAGGCCGACTGCGCCAGCTTGCGCCGCGCGGGCGCGCGCTCGGCGCTGACCAGCGTGTAGGTCACCTGCGGCCGCAAAGGGGCCAGCGGCAGCAGAAAGATCTCCGCCACATAGCCCTCGGAGTCGGCCTCGACCATGACCAGAACCTCGGTATTGGCACCGCTGTCGGGCATCATCGTCAGCACCCCGTCCAGATGCAGCGCGGCGCCGGGAGAGCCCAGTTCGGTATCCTCGTCCACCGTCAGGGTGCCGTCGTGATGCGCGGTGATACCCAGCCGCTGCGGTCGGGCAGATTGCGCCAGCATGTACACGTCATCCAGCACCACCTCGTCCAGCAGCCCAAGAGGGTCGCCCATTGACGCGCCATATTCGGCGCGGAATTCGGTGGCCGGGTAGGCCGGAAGGGAGGCGTGGCTGGCAGTCAAACTGGGGTCCATCGTCAATTCCGGGTCTGTCACTATGATGTCTTCTGCGCGGCGGCGCTCCAAGAGGTATGGCACCGAAAAATGGCCAAAAAACGGTGCCGCGGCGCAGATTTCCCGGCGCAGGACGCATGTGCGGCCATGGCGGGGCAGGGCTGGTCATTGCCCGCCCATCGGTGCAATCTGCGCCGTGAACGGAATTGAGAATCCCAAGGGAGAATGACGATGGATCTGGGTATTGCGGGCAAACGCGCGCTGGTGTGCGCCAGCAGCAAGGGGCTGGGCCTGGGCTGTGCCGAGGCGCTGGCAGAGGCGGGTGTGAACCTGGTGATGAACGCCCGCGGCGCCGACGCGCTCGAGGCCTCGGCGCAGGCGATCCGCGATCAGTACGGCGTCGAGGTGGTTACCGTGGCCGCCGATGTAACCACCGAAGACGGCCAGAAAAAGGTGCTGGAGGCCGCCGACGGCGTCGACATTCTGGTGACCAACGCGGGCGGCCCGCCGCCGGGCATGTGGACTGACTGGGAGCGCGAGGATTTCATCAAGGCACTGGACGCCAACATGCTGTCGCCGATTGCCCTGATCAAGGCGCTGGTGCCGGGCATGATGGACCGCGGCTGGGGCCGGGTGGTCAACATCACGTCTGTATCGGTCAAGTCTCCGATCCCGGTGCTGGGCCTGTCGAACGCGGCGCGGGCCGGTCTTACCGGCTATGTCGCGGGTACCGCGCGGCAGGTGGCCGGCAAGGGCGTCATCATGAACAACCTGCAGCCGGGCATCCACGCCACCGACCGCGCCGTGTCGCTGGATGAGGGCGCGGCCAAGGCGCAAGGCATCTCTGTCGAAGAAGCCAAGGAGCAGCGTTGCGCCACCATTCCGGCAGGTCGCTACGGCACCCGCCAGGAATTCGGTGCGACCTGCGCCTTCCTCTGCTCGCAGAACGCGGGCTTCATGGTCGGTCAGAACATCCTGCTGGATGGCGGCGCCACCAACACCACCATGTAAGGAGCCGCGCATGGCCAGCGGGTTTTCCCTGAAAGACCAGCTGTTCAACCGCGACAAGGTCCGCTATCTGGCGGACCTTTTTTCTGCGGCTGACACTGGATTTGACGCTGCCGCCTTCGAGGCGCAGGTGATGGCGGATCTGCCCGCGCTGGAGCTGAAGCAGCGCATCACGCTGATCGCCGACGTGCTGGCAGACCATCTGCCCGCGAGCCTCCCCGAGGCCGCCCCGGTTTTGCTGCGCGCGCTGCCGCCGCCGCTGGACCCGGCGCTGAGCGATGACGACTTTGGCGATTTCATATTTGCCCCCTTGGGCGAATATGTCGCCCGCCGCGGGCTGGCGGAGCACCGCGATCTGTCGCTGGACCTGCTGGAGGAGATCACCCATCGGTTCTCGATGGAATGGGCCATCCGCCCCTTTCTGAACCGCTGGCCCGATCAGGTGCTGGCGCGGATGGAGCGCTGGGCCGGGCATCCCAGCTATCACGTGCGCCGCCTGGTCAGCGAGGGCACCCGGCCACGGCTGCCCTGGGGGCAGGCGGTAGGGCTGGAGCTGACCGCGCCGCTGCCGCTGCTGGACCGGCTGCACGGGGATCGCACCCGCTATGTCACGCGCTCCGTTGCCAACCACCTCAACGACATCGCCAAGAAGGATCCGGATCTGGTGATGGACAAGTTGGCCCGCTGGCAGGTTACCGGGGAGCAGGACAGTAAGGAGCTGGCCTGGATCACGGCCCACGCCCTGCGCGGACTGGTCAAGGCCGGGCACCCGCGCGCCATGAAGATGCTGGGTTATGACCCGGATCTGGAGCTGCGGGCCCAGATCGACCTGCAGACGCAGACCGTTCGGATCGGAGAGGTGCTGGAGTTGGACTGCACCCTGTCAGCGCCCCCGGGATCCCCGATTCTGGTGGATTACGTGCTGCATTTTCAACGCCCATCGGGAAAGACCTCCGCCAAGGTGTTCAAGCTGAAACAGGCGCGGGTTGACGGCGACAGGTTGAAGATCCGCAAGCGCCACAAGCTGAAGGGCGATGCCACCACCTTCAAACTGGTGCCGGGGCCGCACCGGGTGGAGCTGATGGTCAATGGCCGGGTCCGCGCCGAAGCCGTGTTTGAGCTGCTGCCGCCGTCGTAGCGGCGCGCGCCTGACGCGGCTTCACGATCCTGTGGGAGATCTGGCAGCGGTCCGGCGCTGCTGCTAGGCCGGGCCGGTCACGTCACGGGAACCTGCCATGCAAGCCTTCGCCATCACCGCCCTGTTTGCCGCCGTTGTTGTCCTCAGCCTGTTTTACGCACCGCGCAAGGTGACGGTGGGCGGCTTCTTTGGCGGCCGCGCTGCCAGCGGCCAGGCGCCGGGGCTGTGGACGTTGGTGCTGTCACAGGTCACCACCTGGATTTTCGCCCGCTCCTTGATGAATGCCGCGATCTTGGGGTTCTATTACGGCATCGCAGGCACGCTGGCCTATGCGGCCTATTACGGCTCCTTCCTGACCGGTGGTTTAATCGTCGGCCGGATGCGCGCACAGGGCGCTGCTTCGGTGCAGGGCTGGCTGGCGCAGCGGTTCGGCACCACCGGGACCATGGCCTACAATCTGGTGATCGCGCTGCGGCTTTTGTCCGAGGTCTTTGCCAATCTGCTGGTGGTCGGGCTGATCTTTGGTGCCGCCCTGCCGGGGGTGGCGGGGATCGAGACCCAGGCCATCATTGCGGTCGGCCTGCTGGCGCTGGGCTATTCTGCCTGGGGCGGGCTGTCAGCGGCGCTGCGCACCGACGTGATCCAGATGCTGTTCTTCCTGGCGGTGTTCGGCGCGGCGCTGCTGGCGCTGATCCTGCGGCCGGGCTTTGACATCGCCGCGGTGTTGACCGCTCCGGGGGCGGCGGGGGCGCACAACGGCTGGGTGCTGCTGATGGTGGCGGCGCTACAGGTGTTCTCCTACCCGCTGCATGATCCGGTGATGATGGACCGCGGTTTCCTGGCCGACCCGGTCACCACCCGCAAAAGCTTCCTGCATGCCTTCTGGATCTCGGCCCTGTGTATTCTCGGCTTTGGCTTCTTCGGCATTCAGGCATCGTTGGAAGGGGCCGGTTATGAGGGCCAGCTGCTGGGCACTTGGGCCGGAATGCTGCCGGGCTGGGTGTTTGTGCTGCTGATCCTGTCGCTGCTGGTCTCGGCACTGTCGACGCTGGATTCGGCGCTGAGCAGTGCGGCACGGCTGGTTGTGGAAGAGCTGCGGCTGGCACCGCGCACGTTGGCGGGCGGGCGTCTTGCGATGTTGGTCTTTGCGGTCGCGGGCGGCGCGCTGACGCTGTGGGGGAACCAGACGCTGTTTGACGCGGTGGCGGTCTCTGGCACCGCGTCGATGTTTCTCACACCGGTGCTGGTGGCCACGCTGCTGCGGCGGCGGGTGGCGCTTTGGGCTTATCTGGCCAGCTTTGCGGCGGCGATGGTGGGCGCTGCGGCCTATATGCTGCGCGATCTTCCCGGCGTGGCGGCGCTGCTCTATGACGGGCATAAATACGAACAGCTGCTACAGATCTGCCTGGTGGTGCTGCTGGCGGGCTTTGCCGCCGTGGCCTGCGGCAGCCGCAGGGTTGAAGCAGCGCAGGCAGGCTGATACAGCTGCCGCAAAATCCGACGAAAACCGTCGGGGACCGCAAGAGGCGACAGGTGCAATTGCAGACCCAAACTCCAGCCCCCCGTCTTGAAATCCGCAATATCAAGCGTCGCATCGAAGGCCGCACGGTGGTGGATGACGTCTCCTTGCAGATCCAGGCGGGACAGGTCACCTGCCTTTTGGGCCCGTCCGGCTGCGGCAAGTCCACCACGCTGCGGATGATTGCCGGCGTTGAAATGCAGGACAGCGGCGAGATCTATGTGGATGGCAAGCTGATCTGCGACACCGTCTTTCGTGTGCCTCCCGAACGGCGCGAAATCGGGCTGATGTTTCAGGACTTTGCACTGTTTCCGCATCTGACTGTCGGCGCCAACGTCGCCTTTGGCGTGACCGGCAGCAAGGAGGCCAGACGCGCCCGCGCCGAGGAACTTCTGGCGAAGGTCTCGTTGAGCCGGTTCATAGATGTCTACCCCCATGAGCTGTCGGGCGGCGAGCAGCAGCGTGTGGCGCTGGCCCGCGCCCTGGCGCCACGGCCGCGCATCATGCTGATGGATGAGCCGTTCTCGGGCCTCGACAACCGGCTGCGCGACGGCATCCGCGATGAAACCCTGAGCCTGCTGAAGGAAGAAGACACCGCCGTTCTTCTGGTCACCCATGAGCCGGAAGAGGCGATGCGCATGGCGGATGAGATCGCGCTGATGCGCGGCGGGCGGATCGTGCAGCAGGGCGCGCCCTACAACGTCTATACCCATCCGGCCGACAAGGCCGCGCTGGCCTTCTTCAGTGATGTGAACGTGCTGAAGGCCCAGGTAAACGGCGCGCTGGCCCGCACGGCCTTTGGCGAATTCCTGGCACCGGGGGTGGCGGACGGCACCGAGGTGGAGATCGTGTTCCGCCCGCAGCATTTGCGCATCGACTTTGATCGCGCTGGCAGGGGGCCGCTGCCGACCTCCAGCGATGGCGTGCCCGCCCGTGCGGTGGTGGAACGTGCGCGGTTTCTGGGCCGCGAAAGCCTCGTGGAGTTCCGCATGGAATTCGACGGCTCCATCCTCAAGGCGACGGTGCCGAATGTGTTCCTGCCGGAGAAGGGCCGGGCGATGTGGCTGACAGTGCGGCGCAATCGCTGCTTCGTGTTTCCCGCCTGACCTCCGCCACCACCACTGCGCAGCGGCGGCAGGGCGAGCGGACGGCGCGGGCGGGCTAGCTCAGCGCGCGCCCATACCGCAGGAACAGATGCGCCAACGTGCAGACGGCCGCGATTGCCAGCAGGCCCAGACCGCGTTCGTAAATGCCGTCGATCCCGGTCGGCAAAAAGAAGAACACCGGCGCCGTCAGGGTCCACAGCACCGCAATCGCCCGGAGCAGCCGCGTGTAGCCGCGCCCCATCTGCCCGGCGGCGCTGGCCATCGCCCAAGGGGCCGCAGCCATCAGTACCCCCAGCGCGTAGACCAGGTAGACGTGGATCACCACGCCTTCGTTGTCGCTGTCACCATATTCGTTGCGGGCACCAACCAGAAAGACGATCAGCCCCATGAGGGCGAACGCGACAACCCCAAAGCTCCAGCCCCGGCCGCCCAAGTGGATATGGCCCGCCAGGATGGCGATACAGACCAGCGCGGCAGAAAAGGCGTAGAGCCCGGCATCGACGATGAACTCGTACCGCCCCGCGCCGAGGTCGCTGATCGTGTCCGAAATCCAATTGTGATCCGGCACCACGATGTCAGCCGCGATTACGGAGGCTGCCGACAATAGGCAGCCAAGACAGGCATAGGCGGCAAGAATACGCACAAGCGTCGGGGCACAGTGCAGGGCGGGCGGTAACGGGGGGGCTGACATGGGGCGGTCTCCTCGGGCGGCCTTATCTGGGGCAGGGAACCAACGCGCAACAGTGGCCACGTGTTCCGCATATCCGTGCCTGATATCCGTGCCGAGGATTGCAAGTGCGATCTGGCTGGGGCGGCTGGCCGCGCAAAAGGGGCTCCGGCGCTGGCGTCAGCAGCGCCCGCCAGGTCGGTTCCGCAAACCTCCGGCCTCAGGTTTGGTCTTTGTCGGGCTGGTAATCCTGCAACCGCTTGCCGGGCTCATCGACAAACAGCTCGGGCAGTGCGGCAGCCTCCTCGATCAGGTCGACGCGGAACACCCGAAAGGCCTCGCGGTGCTCGCACCAGGCGGTCAAGGTCCAGACCCGGCCCCAGTACTCCATGTGCAAGGGGCGTATGCGGCGCTCAGTCAGCGTGCCATCGATGCGGCGATAAGACAGGTGCAGTTTCTGGCGGGCTTTGATCGCCGCCCGCAGGGTCGGCATATGGGCAAAGCCGCGCGCCGCGTCGGCAAAGGGGTAGACGGCGAACTTCCAGGCATCAGCCTCGGCGATGGTCTGCTCGGGCAGCACCGCATCCACTTTGGCCGCCAGCGACTGCGCTGCGGCCTTCAGGTCGGGGTCAGCGGCCTCGGCAACGATGGCCATGCCAAGGTTCAACGCTTCCAGCTCCGCTGGCGTCAGGGCGAGCGGCGGCAGGCTGATCTGTTCGCGCACCATGTAGCCGACGCCGCGCTCTCCCTCCACCGGCACGCCAGAGGCCACCAGCGTGTCCATGTCGCGGTAGATGGTGCGGGTCGAGACCTCGAGCCGTGCGGCGATGTCCTGGGCGCGATGCAATTTGCCATCGCGCAGGATTTGGATGATTTCGAACAGGCGGTCGGTGCGGCGCATGGCCCAGCCTTGGAGCGCGCACGCGGGGAGGTCAAGGGCTGCGCCGCCTTGGGCGCAGCCCGCAGCCGTCAGGGCGCCATCTGCCACAGGACAGTTTCATGACGCATGCTTACACTGTTCGGCGCAATCGCCGCCATTACAGCTGGCGCGAAGTCCTGCTGCGTAAATGCCCGCGCCACGGCCTGGGCCGTGGCCATGTCCTGCCAGACCACATAATCGGTCCAGCTGCCATCAGTGCCCTCACTCAGCCACCGGGCAACAAATCCCGGCTGCGCCCGCACAAAGCCCTCGGTGCGCTGCATCAGCGCGGTGAAGGCGGCGGTGCTGACGCCTTCAGCCAGTCTGAAGGTCACGATTTCGGCCACATGTTTTTCCATCACGTCTCTCCTTGGTGCTGTGATGGGCTGGATTTACCCGGGTCCAACTGACATAAACCTGTCAGTTGGCTGCGCCCCGTCCGGAAAACTTGGCAAAACCGGCTGTTGCGGTGTCGTTGCGGTCGGCTTGTGGCTTTTGTTCCGGGCGGGCGGCGCGCTAAACCCGGTGGGAACATTTTCTACCGGTGTCCGCAGCAGGCGCCGGACTACGCAAGGAGAAACACTCATGCTCAACAATATCGGCCTTCCCGGCATTCTTCTGATCGCCGTCGTGGTTCTGGTCCTGTTCGGCCGCGGCAAGATTTCTTCGCTGATGGGCGAAGTTGGCAAGGGCATCACCTCGTTCAAGAAGGGCATCAGCGAAGGCAGCAAAGAGCTGGAAGACGACACCGCCGCAGAGGCGAAGGACGTCACCCCCGAGACTGAAAAAGACAAGGTCTGAGGTCCGTATGTTCGATCTTGGGTGGACCGAATTGCTGGTCATCGGCGTGGTTGCGCTGATCGTGGTCGGCCCCAAGGACCTGCCGGTGCTGTTTCGCAATGTCGGACGGTTCGTGGGCAAGGCCAAGGGCATGGCGCGGGAGTTCAGCCGGGCCATGTACGACGCCGCTGACGAGGCCGGGGTCAATGACATTGCCAACGGGCTGAAAACCGCCAGCAACCCGGTGGGCAGCGCCATGGACGGGGTCAAACAGGCGGCGCAGGAAATGGCGTCGTCGATCGACCCGACCAAATATGACCCCGACAGCGAGACCGGGAAACTGGCCGCCGAACGGGCCGAGGACGCCAAGCGCATCCAGGCCGCCACCGCCCGCGCCGCCGCCGACCGCAAGGCGCGCGAGGCCGAGGAAGCACAGGCCAGCGCTGCCGCAGCCGAGGCGGATCTGAAGCCCGACGATGAGGTCAAATCATGAGCAACACGGACGAGATCGACGACTCGACCGCGCCGCTGATCGAACATCTGGCCGAGCTGCGCAGCCGCCTGATCCATTCGGTCGCGGCCTTTGTCGTGGGCATGGTGATCTGCTTCACCGTGGCGACGCCGGTGTTCAACTTCCTGACCGCGCCGCTGTGCCAGGTGCTGGCAGAAAGCGGCCAGGACTGTGCCCTGATCTTCATCAGCCCGCAGGAAGGCTTCTTTGTCGCCATCAAGATCTCCTTCCTTGGCGGCTTCATCCTGGCGTTCCCCTACATCGGCTTTCAGATGTGGCGTTTCGTGGCACCGGGGCTCTACAAAAATGAAAAGGGCGCCTTTCTGCCCTTCATGGTCGCGTCGCCCTTCATGTTCTTGCTGGGCGCTAGCTTTGCCTTCTACGTGGTCACCCCGCTGGCCTACGACTTCTTCCTCGGCTTCCAGCAATTTGGCGCCGGCGGCGAGGCGGTCACCGGCGAGGAAGTCGCCCAGGGCCTAAGCGTGGTGTTTCAGGGCTCAGCCCAGGAATATCTGAACCTGACGATCAAGTTCATCGTCGCCTTTGGCCTGTGCTTCCAGCTGCCGGTTCTGTTGACCCTGATGGGCAAGGCCGGTCTGGTCAGCGCCGAGGGGCTGGGGGCCGTGCGCAAATATGCGGTGGTGGCGATTCTGGTGCTGGCCGCGCTGGTGACGCCGCCGGACGTGATTACCCAGGTCATCCTGTTCGTGGTCGTCTACGGCCTCTACGAGATCTCGATCTTCCTTGTGCGCAAAGTAGAGACCAAGCGCGAAGCCAAGCTGCGCGCCGAGGGTTACTATGACGATGAAGACGAGGACGAGGACGACGTTGGCGACGCGGAGATGGACGTGCATCCTGATGATCCGCTGATGGCTGAGTTCGACGACGATGACGGCGACGGCAAGACGAAGTAAGCCGTTGGCAGTTTAAACCAGAAAGGCGCGCCAGCAATGGCGCGCCTTCTTTTGTTTGTCATCGCAAGGTCCGGCGCGCCATTATGATCGCTCGCGGCGGCGCCACCCCATGCCGCGTGGTGCGCGGCGTCTGCCGCTCTGGCGCCGAAAGCCCGCGCGCCACGCGACCGACGGATCGGGCGCGCCCCTCCCGCTCCGCGCTGTTGGAACTTTCCGACAGCAGGCGCGTTTTCCCCACATCCCGCGATGGAGGAAACGATGTCCGACAATAAAGAGACCAACGATCATCAGCGCAAACCAGACGCCCGCCCAGAGGTGGCACAGGATGACCACGGCAAACCGCGCCAGAAGGTCAAGGAGAAGTGGACGAATCCAACCGACACGATGGACGAGGCACCCGCTGGTAGCCCCAACGCAGAAGAGCAGAGCCGCAAGAGCTGAGACGTAGATGCGGCCGGTAGACAGCTCGGGTACACTGACGTGGGCCGGAAACGGGCGGCGCCGAACCCCGGCGCCGCCCGTTTCCGATGCCCTTGACACAGCTCACCGCCCCGGCCCCCTTGCCGCTTGCCTCTGAACATGCTTTGAAATCCGCCAACGGACAGGCAGACGGAGACAAGCTCATGGACCAGACCGCATTGACCCGCATCGCAGAGGCGCTGGAGCGGATGTCGCCGGCCCCTCTGGCGGCGCCGGATTTCAACGTGGCCTCCGCCTTTGTCTGGCATGTGGCGCCAGAGCGGCTGGAGCCTGTGGCAGAGGTCAGCCGGGTGGATCTGGACCTGCTGGTGGGGATCAACCGCTCACGCGATACGCTGCTGGAGAACACCCGCCGCTTCGCGCAGGGCTTTCCGGCCAACAACGCGCTGTTGTGGGGCGCCCGCGGGATGGGAAAGTCCAGCCTTGTGAAGGCCGTGCATGGCGCGTTGCTGAAAACCCACCCCGAATTGAAGCTGGTGGAATTGCAACGCGAGGATCTGCCCTCGGTCGCGCGACTGCTGAGCCACCTGCGCGGCGCGCCGCATCGCTTCATTCTGTTCTGCGACGACCTGTCGTTCAGCCATGACGACCAGCACTACAAAAGCCTGAAGGCGGTGCTGGACGGCGGCATCGAAGGCCGGCCTGGCAACGTGGTGTTCTACGCCACCTCCAACCGCCGCCACCTGATGCCCCGCGACATGATCGAGAACGAACGCTCCAGCGCCATCAACCCGTCCGAGGCGGTTGAGGAAAAGGTCTCGCTTTCGGATCGGTTCGGGCTGTGGCTGGGCTTCCACCCCTGCGATCAGGACGAATATCTGACGATGATCGAGGGCTACTGCGCCGCTTATGGCGTCCACGTTGACGCCGAGACCCTGCGCGCCGAGGCGCTGGAATGGCAGGCCACCCGCGGTGGGCGTTCCGGGCGCGTGGCCTGGCAGTTCTTCACCGACCTCGCCGGGCGTAACGGGGTTGCCTTGCGCTGAATGAACCCTCCCTCAGTCACGACAAAGCCCGGCATCGCTGCCGGGCTTTCTTGTTCGTCACCAGAGGCACGCGGCCTCAGTTCAGGTAGTTCAGCGGGTCGATGCTCTCAAACCCGTCTCGCACCTCAAAATGCACATAGGCATCATCGCCGCCGCGCAGCGAGGCGATGCGCTGGCCACGGGTCACGGTGTCGCCCTTGTTGACGGTGATGTTGTCGACGTTCTGATAGACCGTCAGCAGCTTCTGGCTGTGGCGGATCACCACGATTGGCACGTTGTTGGAATCCTTGGTGATGGCTGCCACCGTGCCGGCCTCGGCCGCCTTGACCGGGCTGCCCGCGGCGGCGGCGATGTCGATACCGTCGTTGCGGCCCTTGGCGTAGGTCTTGATGATCTTGCCTTGCACCGGATAGGTCATTGCCGCATCGCTGTTGCGGCTGGGTTCCGGCAGCGCCGGTTTGGCCTCGGCGGGGGCTTCTGCCGCTTCTGCGGCGGGGGCGACCTCTTCACGGGGCAGCGGGCGGCTGGCGCTGGGCGGCACGGGCGTTGCACTGCCTGCGCCGGGTTCGGTCACCGCAACCGCAACCGGAACTGCGGCCGCCGCGGTGGTTTCGGCGGCGGGTTTGGCCTCCGGCGCCTCCTTCAGCGGGATCAGCAGGAACTGGCCTTCGCGAACGCCAAAGTCGCTGCCCAGGCCGTTCCATTCGGCCAGCGATTTGACCGGCACCCGGTACAGACGCGAGATGGTATAGGCGGTCTCACCCCGTTTCACCTTGTGCCGCACCGGTTCGGGGCCAGGCTGCACTTTGGCGGGCTGCGGTTTGGGCACCGATTTGATCTCGGTCGGGGTGACGGAGCCGGGGTTGGGCGTGGTCAGCGGCGCGGTGTCGATGGCCTGGCCTGCCAGGGTGGCGATATCCACCGATCCGGGTGCGGCGCTGCCATTGCTCGGCAGGCTGTCTGGCGCACGGCGCGGCAGTGCCAGCACCTCGCCCTGGCGCACGGTGTCGCCGGGTTTCATACCGTTGTAGCGGGCCACGTCCTCGGGCGGCAGGCCGACACGGGTGGCGACATCCGCCACGGTATCGCCGCGGCGCGCGACCGCCACCTGATACGACGGATAGGTGATCAGCCCGCGGCTGTCGGCGCGGGGGCGGTCCGTGGTTACCGACTGCGCGGCGCTGGTGGTGTTGAAAGCGCCGATCTGTCCGCGCAGATCATAATCCAGCGGGTTCTCGCAGGCGGCCAGCACCCCGATCAGCGGCAGCGCGGCCAGAAGCCGGGCAGGGCGCGGCAGACCGGTGGCGATCGACCCGCGCGGGGTCGGCGCATTGCTGTTGGGCACATGCCACGCGGTCCGGGGGTGGGGGGTCCGGGTCATCTTGCTCTCCTCAAAACACGCCTCCCCTTTTTCGTGGGGATTCTCTCGCGTCAATCACTATAGACCATGCCGCCGCACAGGCGGCTGAAATCCGCCGGCATGATACGGCTCCGGCGGCGGAATATCAAACCGGGTTGATGCAATTGTGACCGATCCACCGGCAAACCCGCCGTCGGCTTGACGGGCTGCGGGCAGCAGTCAGATCTCCTTGCCCAGCCCCTCCAGCAGCGGCACAAACCGCACGGGGCGCAGCTCGTCGTACTCCAGCCCGTCGTCGGTCTTGCGCACCCGGATCAGGGTCTGCACATGGTCGGACTGGCCCACCGGCAGCACCATGATGCCGCCCACCTTCAACTGCGCCAGCAGCGGGCCGGGCGGGTCTTCTGCAGCGGCGGTGACGATGATGCGGTCAAACGGCGCTTGGTCCGGCAGCCCGTGGCTGCCATCCCCCACCAGCGAGGTCACATTGGCCAGTTGCAACTGCTCGAACACCGCGCGCGCCTCGCGCACCAGTCGGGCGTGGCGGTCGATCGTATAAACCCGCCGCGCCAGCTTCGACAGAATCGCCGCCTGATAGCCAGAGCCGGTGCCCACCTCCAGCACCTTGTCGCGGGGGCTGATCTGCAACGCCTGTGTCATCATCCCCACCACCGAGGGCTGCGAGATGGTCTGCCCACAAGGGATCGGCAGCGGTACGTCCTCATAGGCGCGTTCGGCAAACAGCCCGCGCAGGAACAGCCCGCGGTCGATCTCCTCCATCGCCTCCAGCACCGGCGCATCGGTCACCCCGCGTGAGCGGACCGAATACAGGAACTGCATCTTGGTTTCGGCGTCAGGTCCGCTCATGCGTCGGCACTCTCGCCGTCGGTCTCGACCGCCCGCAGCGCGTCCATGGCGTCATGCGCTGTCAGATCGGCGCGCATCGGGGTGACAGAGATGTAGCCCTTCATGTTCAGCGACGCATCGGTGCCGGGGGCAGTGGCCACCTGCTGGTTGCCGCCGCGCACCCACAGGCAGCGCCGCCCGGTGGGCGACAGCTGCTCTTCGGCACTGAAACCGGTTCCGGGGCGAAAGCCCTGGGTGGCCGCGCGCACGCCCTTGACCGCGGCGGCGGGCACAGGCGGGAAATTGATGTTGTAAAACAGCCGGTAATCCTGTCGGTCGGCGGGCATCTGGCGCAGGATTTTCCGGACCAGCGCGGCGCCATGCACGGCGGCGGCCTCAAACGGGTCGGCGGTGTCGCGATTGGCGGGGCCGTAATACTGCGACAACGCCATCGCGGGGATACCCTGCAACGCGGCCTCCATCGCGCCGCCCAGCGTGCCGGAGTAAAGCGCGTTCTCGGCCGAGTTGTTGCCGCGGTTCACCCCCGACAGCACCAGGTCTGGCCGGGCGTCCTTCATCACCACATGCAGCCCCGCCAGCACGCAGTCGGCGGGCGAGCCCTCGGCGGCAAAGCGGCGTGCGTCGAGCTGGCTGAGCATGGTGGGGCGGGTGTAGCTGATGCAATGGCCGACGCCGGATTGCTCAAACGCGGGGGCCACGCACCAGACCTCGCCCTCCGGGCCTGCAAGCGCGTGGGCGATGGTGTCCAGAACGGCCAGGCCAGGGGCGCTGATGCCGTCGTCGTTGGTGATCAGAATGCGCATGGGTCTGCCTGCCGTGTCTTGCCGGGTTTGCGATTGAATAGGACCTGCGCCGGGACGGGGCAAGTCTTTCGCGGCACCGGGGCATATCGTTCTGCAAGGCAGGCAGAGAGGCAACAGGCGGGGCCAGGTCAGCCCCTTGCACCGGCAGACAGACCCACCGCGGCGCGCAAGGGGGAGGCTCCCGCCGCCCGACCCCGCATCACAGATGCGCCGCCAGGGCGTTGGGCCGGGCGCCGCGCAGAGCGCGGCGCGGTCCGACCAGGTCTGCGGATGTCAGTCCGCCAGGATCTCGGGCAGCAGGCGGCTGGCCTCGTCCTGGATATTGGCGAGTGCACTGCGGTCCTCGCCGGGGTGGAAGCGCGCGCGCAGGGCGGTGGCCATGGGCCGCGGCTCCAGAATACGGACCCGCGGGCCGGTGCGTTCCGTCTCGGACTGCCAACTGCGTGCCAGCGCAATTTGCGCGGCCTTGGTGGCGCCATAGGTGCCATAGAACTTCTCGCCCGCCTTGGGGTCGTCAAAGAACACCGCGCGGCCTGACTGGCCCAGCAGCGGCGCCACATAGGGGATCAGCACCGATGTGGCGGTGGCGTTGACGGCCAAGGCCTTGGTCCAGTCCTTGGGCGCGACCGAGGGCGCCGGGCACAGGGCGGTGGCATGGATGGCTGTGTGCAGCCACAGGTCCAGCCGCCCCCAGCGGTCATGGATGCCGCGGCACAGGGTCGCCATGGCGTCGGGCACCGTGATGTCCATCGGCGCCAGGGTGGCGCTGCCGCCAACCGCCTTGATGCGGTCGTCCAGTTCTTCCAGCGCGCCGGTGGTGCGGGCCACGGCGACAATGTGATGGGTGGGGGCCAAGGCTTCGGCCAGGGCGTTGCCCAGCCCGCGCGAGGCACCGGTGATGAGTGCGATCTGATCTGTCATGGGCGCCTTCTTGGGCCGCGCAGCCGGGCAGGTCAAGGGGCGCCGCACCAGCAGCCCGGACGCACAAGAGTTTTGTCAAAACTCTTGCCAATTTTTCCGATAGTCTAACCTGCCGCCGACAGCGGGCGGCTCAGGAACCGGGCATCTCCAGAAGCTTGGTGCCGCCACGGCTGCTCAGCACCAGCCCCTTGGCGTCGATCGCCACGACCCGGCCCGCCGACAGGCGGCTGCCGCGCTGCACCTTGCGGGTGCGGCCCGAGGGCAGGCGCACCAGCGCCGTCAGGCTGTCCTCGGGCCCGTATAGCCCCAGCAGGCTCAGATTGCCGCGGTTCACCGCGTTGTCCTGGGTTGCCAATCCCGCCACCTTGGCAGAGGTGCGGGTCGATGTGTCGCGATTTGCCATGTCGATCTTCCCCTAAAATCCAGCAGTGGTTTGCGCGTGTCCGGCCATACGTGGTGGCTCTGCCGGATCGCGACAAGCCCGCGTCCTGGCTGCGTGCCAATGTCGGCGGGAAATCGCGGGCGGCGCGGAGGGGCTGTGTGGAAACTCGCCGACAGCGCTGCGGCCAGGGGGCAGCAGTCGGCCCCGCGACAGCCCGGCCGTCACCCGTCGATGTCAGGTGACGTCAGGCGTCATACACCAGCGAGGGCAGGTCATGCCCATAGGCATAGAGAAGCTCCAGCAGCTCCTCCAGCGAGGCCCCGTCGCGTTGCAGCGGAAACAGCGGATGGCTCTGCTCGCTTACCTTCAGCTCCGGGTACTGCCCTTCGGGGCGCATCTCCAGCATACAGCCCGCAGGCACCGCCAGATCCGGCGGAATCGCATTGGCCAGCCAGGCCGGACGATCGCCCAGATTCTCGGCCTCACGCATCTCGAAGAGGTCCAGATAGGCATCAAAGTCATCGCGGCTGAGACTGGCCCATGTGCCCAGGATGAACTCCTCGCCGCGGCTGTGCGACAACGGCACCGCCAGCACCGCGCGGATGAACCGCAGCTCGCCGAGGCGGCAGAAATCCTCTGTCAGAATATCGCCGCGGGTGGCCAGCACGGCAGAATTGTCCTCCACCTCCATGTCCTCGGGGCAGACATCGGGCCGGTCACAGCTGAGGCTCAGCAGCTGCGCAAAGGTGGCGCCGCAGCAGCGGCACTGGCGCGGTGAGGTCAGCATGCGGGCGAGGTGGGCGTCCAAGAGGCGGCCTTTCATAAGGTGGCACAGGAAAAGGCGCGGACCATCGCGGCCTGCGCCTTTCCAATGCGGTGTTCGCGGCCCTCATACGCCGATGGGCGCAGAAGTTCAAACCCTGCGCGCGGACTCCGGCGCACAACCCGGTCGCGCGACCCGGCCCCGGCCCGGCCCGCGGGCGTCAGCTCTCCACCAGTTTCGAGGCATTCCAGGAGGCGCCCGGTGCGGGCATGTCCTTGATCTTGGCGCTGACCCGGCTGCTACCCTCCAGCGCCGCCAGATAGTCGCCGGTCACCCCGGTGACATAGTTTCCGTCAAAGCAGGAGCAGTCGAAACTCTCGATCTCCGGGTTACCCTCCTGCGCGGCCCAGATCAGGTCGTCGAGGTTCTGATAGAACAGTGCGTCGGCGCCCAGCTCATCGCGAATTTCCTCGATGGACAGGCCATTTGCGATCAGCTCATGCTTGGTCGGCATGTCGATGCCATAGACATTCGGGTATTTCACCGGCGGCGAGGCCGAGGCAATATAGACCTTCTTGGCCCCCGCCTCGCGGCACATCTGCACGATCTTTTTGATGGTGTTGCCGCGCACAATCGAATCGTCGATCAGCAGCACGTTCAGACCCTTGAACTCCAGCGGAATGGCATTGAGCTTGCGGCGCACCGACTTCTGACGCTCGGCCTGACCCGGCATGATGAAGGTTCGGCCCACATAGCGGTTCTTCACCAGCCCTTCGCGGTAGCGGATGCCGGTGGCATTGGCCACTTCCAGCGCCACGGGGCGGGCCGAATCAGGCACCGGAATGATGCTGTCGATCTCCAGACCAGAGGCCTGGATCTGCTTGGCCAGCGCCTGGCCCATGCGCAGCTGGGTCTTGTAGACAGACACGCCATCCAGCATCGAATCCGGGCGCGCCAGATAGACATATTCAAAGATGCAGGGGCTCAACTTGCCTTCGACGGCCTGAAATTCATGCAGGTTGCCCGCAAGGTCGATCAGGATTGCCTCGCCGGGCTTCACATCGCGGACTTTTTCAAAACCGTTGATGCCAAAGGCCACGTCCTCAGAGGCAACGCAGTAGTCATTGCCGTCGCCCTGGGCCGGGCGTTTGCCCAGCGACAGCGGCCGGATGCCATGCGGATCGCGGAACGCCAACATGCCGACACCGGCAATCATGCACAGCACCGAATAGGCGCCCTGCACCCGCTCCATCGTCATCTTGACGCCGGCAAAAATGTTGCGGATCGGCTCGGCATTGCCGTTCACCTTGATGGCGTCGGCCACCTTGTCGGCCAGCACGTTCAGCAGAATTTCCGAATCCGAGGTGGTGCGCAGGTGGCGGCTGTACTTGCCGGTGACCTTCTCGCGCTGCTCGGCGGTGTTGGTGATATTGCCGTTGTGGACCAGATAGATCCCATACGGCGCGTTGACGAAAAATGGCTGCGCTTCAGCCGCGCTCAGCGAGCCAGCGGTGGGATAGCGCACATGCCCCATGCCGACGCGCCCGGTCAGGGTCTCGGCGTCCTGGGGGCCAAAGACATCCTTGACCAGCCCGTTGGCCTTGCGCTCGCGAAAGAACTCTCCGGTGTAGGTCACGATGCCCGAGGCGTCCTGGCCGCGGTGCTGAAGCATCAGCAGCCCGTCATGTATCTCCGCAAAGACGTCCGTATCCCGGCTCGCGATCCCCAAAATACCGCACATAGGCTGGCTCCAATCCCACTTAGGCTTTGCTGTTCGACGGATGCGGGAAGCGGCTTGGCCACGCCTGTGACGCATCCCGGTGCAGGGGCGTCAAACGGTTGCGCGCTGCCGCGCGGACCGTGCCCCGATGGCCAGCTGCGCCCCTGGCCGCGCGCGCGTGGCGCGTCGGCACATCGTCACAAAGGCAGGCGTGCAGCAGCGGCAAGGGCTGAGGCTCCGAATCCGTTTCCTGTTCCGGCCCTCACATAGTGCCTTTCCGGGGCGCTGTCATCAAAGGAACACAGATCGCTTCTGCGCTGCGGCGTCTGGGCGCGGCGGGGCGCAACCGACCGGCATGGGCAGGCACGAAAGAGGCCCGCAGCGGGCTGCGGGCCAAAGGCAGGGACAAACAGGTCAGAGATGGCGGCGGGGCGGGGCGCCACGCGGCATCACGCCGCCAGGATGCGATCCAGCAGGTTGTCCAGCAGGTTATTCATCGGACCGGGCAGGCGGGCGTCGACCTCACCCATGCCGGTGTCGGCCAGGGCGCGACCTTCGTCGCTGGCCAGCACCTGGCGGGTTTCGCTCAGCGACAGCAGGTGAAAGGCGCTGTCCTCGGCGACGTCACCGGCGGGCAGCAGCATGCCGCTTTCGGCCCAGACCAGCTCTTCTTCCTCAAATTCGAAATGAATGCGGCCCAGACGTTCCGGGGCAGCCGGGGTGATGCCTTTGTAGCCGGACAGCGCGATCAACTTGGTGACCACGACGGGCAGGCCAAAAAGGCGCTCGGCGGTGTCCATTTCCAGCACGACTTTCTGATCGGAGGGCAGCATCAGGTCGGTGTCATTGCCCAGGGCGCCGGCCGGAACGTGCATGCAAGTGGTCAGACGCGGCACCGCGTGCTTCACCGCCTTCACTTCCTGGGCACCGCCATCAAAGGTGAACACCTTGTCACCGGGCTTGATGTCGCGGGCCTGTTTGAAGCCTTCTTCGGTTTCCACCAGGGTCGCGGGCAGGAAGCCACCACTGCGCGGGCGGGCGCGCTTGGGGGCCGGGGTCACGGTTTGCGGCAGCGGGTTGGTCAGCAGCAGCAGTGCATCAACCGGCTGGAAATCGGCAAAGTTTGTAACGTGATCCAGCTGCATTGTGTCGTCCCTTCTGAAGCGTCGTGGCCCGGCGTCCTGCCGTTGAAGCCATATCGCCTGCGAATTGGGACCAAATTGGGGCGCGCTTGCGGCCCCTTCCGGATCAGCCGGGTTTTCAGTGGAAAAAACGCAGATCTTCGCGGGGTTGTTAACCCTTTCAGCCTGTCAGGCTGAGGATTTCTTAAGATCTTCCGCAGTGTTCAGGCTGACGCTGCGGAAAGCAAGAATCGCGATTCTGCTGGGTTAACAAAAGGTTAATATAGGGTCAACGGATTAACTTTGACGCTGGTCTGACTGTGGATAACTGTGTGAGCGCTTTGTAATCAAAGAAAAAGCGGGCCTCAACCGGAGGCCCGCCTTGCATCGGATCAGAGTTGTGCTGCGAACTTACTGGTCGCAGGCGCTGGTCAGCGCCACATATTGGCTTTCGATCCAGCCCAGAGCCTGCTCCGGGTTGCGCTCTTCCACCTTGCCGATCAGCCGTTCGAACACCCGCGCCGAGCGGCTTTCGTCAACAATCGTGAAATTCTGGCCGGTCATTACCACGTTGTAGACGAAGAAGGCGATCGCCACCAAAACAATGCCGCGCAGTACCCCAAAGAAGAACCCCGCACCCTGGTCCAGCCCGCCCAAGGCCGACCGCTGCACCAGCGTCGAAAACAGCGGCGTGAAGAACGACACCACGATCAGCGCCAGCGCGAAGACCGCCGCAAAGGCGGCAATGATCGAGATCTCGCAGCTGTCGGCGATGAATTCGCCGACCACCGGGATTTCGGCCATCAGCGGCTCGACCTGCGGCGCAAAGATAAACGCCAGCACGCCGGCGGCGACCCAGCCGGCAATGGCCATGGCCTCGCGCACGAACCCGCGAGAGTATGCCAGCAGCGCCGACACCACGATGACAAGGGCCACGACCCCGTCGATGATTGTGAAACCTTCCATGTCCCTCGCCCGTTTGCCTGCGATATCAAATTTTTTGCGACCTTAGCCGGCCCCGAAGAATTCGCCAACAAATCCCGCAAGATCGGTGGTGCGGCGCAGGTTCAGGCCGTTCACCGTGATGGATTTGCCGCCGCTGGGGGCTATCGCCGCCGTGAAACCAAGTTTTTGCGCTTCTTTCAACCGGTTTTCGGTCTGCGGCGCCGGGCGCAGGGCGCCGGACAGCGAAATTTCTCCAAAAACCGCGGTATCGGCGGGCAAGGCCACGTCTTCGCGTGCACTCAGCAGCGCGGCCGCCACGGCGAGGTCTGCGGCGGGTTCGGAAATTTTCATGCCGCCGGCCACGTTCAGATAGACATCCAAGCCGGCAAAGGGAATGCCGCAGCGCGCTTCCAATACGGCCAGGATCATTGCCAGCCGGGATGAATCCCATCCCACCACCGCGCGGCGCGGCTGCGAATGCGGCGACGGCGCGATCAGCGCCTGCATCTCCACCAGCACCGGCCGGGTGCCCTCGATGCCTGCAAACACCACCGAGCCGGGCGACGGCTCGCCGCGTTCCGACAGGAACAGCGCCGAGGGGTTGGTAACCTCGCTCAACCCGCCGCCGGTCATCTCGAACACGCCGATCTCATCCGCGGGGCCAAAGCGGTTCTTGACCGCCCGCAGGATGCGGAACTGATGGCCGCGCTCGCCCTCGAAATACAGCACTGTGTCGACCATATGCTCCACCACCCGGGGGCCTGCGATCTGGCCCTCCTTGGTGACATGGCCCACCATGATGATGGAAATCCCGTTGCGCTTGGCAAATGTGGTCAGCTCATGCGCCGCGGCGCGCACCTGGCTGACCGATCCCGGCGCGCTGTCCACGTGGTCGGCCCACATGGTCTGAATGGAATCGATGATCGCCAGCTGCGGCCGTTCCGCCTCCAGCGTGGTCAGGATGTCGCGCAGGTTGGTCTCCGCCGCCAGCTGCACCGGCGCATCCGCCAGACCCAGCCGCTGCGCCCGCATCCGCACCTGGGCAGAGGCCTCCTCGCCGCTGACATAGACGGTCTTGACGCCATTCTGGGCAAATCGCGCCGCGGCCTGCAACAGCAGGGTGGATTTGCCGATGCCCGGATCGCCGCCCACCAGAATGGCCGACGCCGCGACCAGCCCGCCGCCCAGCACCCGGTCCAGCTCGCCCACGCCGCACAGGCTGCGCGGCGGCGGCGTCTCGCGTGTTGACAGATCCGTCAGCTGGATCGCGCGGCCGCGCTTGACCCCCAACGACTTCTTCGACGGGCCGGACGACAGCCCCTTGTCTTCGCTGATGGTGTTCCATTCGCCGCAGCCCTCGCAGCGGCCTGACCATTTCGAAAAGCTGGCTCCACAGGCGGAGCAGGAGAAAGATGTTTTTGCCATGCCCGATCACTGGCAGATGTTTCTGTTTTGTTCAAGCCTCTGCGCGCGTTGCAACGGCAGATGCGAGGCTCTGCCTCGCGCTCCGGGATATTTCCGGCCAGAAGAAGACGGTTTCTTTCTGGTCCGAAATACTCCGGGGGAGGCCGCAGGCCGGGGGCAGAGCCCCCTGTTCAGCGGCTGCGGCGGTGCCGCGCGCGCTCGGTCAGCATCCCCAGTGCCAGCGAGGACAAGATGCAGGCGGTGAACAGATACAACCCCCAGGC
This sequence comes from Leisingera sp. SA32, assembly GCF_056033425.1. NCBI lineage: Bacteria > Pseudomonadati > Pseudomonadota > Alphaproteobacteria > Rhodobacterales > Roseobacteraceae > Leisingera > Leisingera sp. SA32. Next base: position 85,101 of record NZ_JBVYHB010000005.1, read on the forward strand.
GGTCTCAACGGTGCCCAGCCCGATGCCCTTGGCGAGGGTGATGTAAAGCGCGATTAGAAAGACATCGGCCATCGCCAGCTTGCCCAGCACATGCAGCACCGGCTGCACCTTCGCATCCAGCAGATCCCACTGCACCAGCGCCAGGCCGATGGTTTTGAGGTAGGGGGCAAAGATCGCAAAGAAGGTGACCACCAGCGCCAGCGCCGCGTCGCTGCCCCACAGGGACTGCAGCCCGGTCAGCACCGAGATCTCCGACAGGCCGAACAGCGGCAGAAGCCCCGCCCGCATCAGCGGGGCAAACCATGCCACGGGGTACAGGATCAGCAGCGAAAGGGTGAGGAGGCGGAGGATCATGGCGGCCTGCTTTCTGCGGTTTTGCCAAGACTTGGGCGTTTCACCGCCGGTTTGAAAGGGGGAAAACCTCTCCGGCCGCTGCCATCCTCGCGAGCGCCCTCGTCAAACCAAAGGTTTGCCGCCGACGGGCGTGTTTTCAGAAAGACGCAAGCGCGGTCTCAGCGCACCGCCTCGATCGGCCCCTCGGCGCGGCCGTGGATGAACTGCTCCATGTAGGGATCGCCGGACTGGTCCATTTCGCTCACCGGGCCGGTCCACTGGATCACCCCGTCGTGCAGCATTGCCACGTTGTCGGCGATGGCGCGGACTGAGGACATGTCGTGGGTGATGGTCATCGCGGTCGCGCCCATCTCCACCACGATCTCTCGGATCAGGTCGTTGATGACGCCGGACATGATCGGGTCCAGCCCGGTGGTGGGCTCGTCAAAGAAGATGATTTCCGGCTCGGCGGCGATGGCGCGGGCCAGGCCTACGCGTTTCTGCATGCCACCCGACAGCTCGGAGGGGAATAGATCCGCCACCGCGGCGCGCAGGCCAACCCGGCGGAGCTTTTCGATGGCGATCTCGCGGGCTTCGTCCGCCGGGCGCTTCAGGGCGCCGCGCAGCAGGCGGAAGGCGACGTTTTGCCAGACCGGTAAGCTGTCGAACAGCGCGCCGCCTTGAAACAGCATGCCAAACCGCGCCAGAAAGGCGTCGCGGTCGCCGGATCCGGCGGGCTTTCCATCGACATAGATCTGGCCGCTGTCGGGTTGGATCAGTCCCAGCACGCTTTTCAGCGCCACCGATTTGCCGGTGCCGGATCCGCCGATGATGACCATCGACGTGCCCTTGGGAATCTCCAGGGTCAGCCCCTTCAGCACGGCATTGTCGCCAAAGGACTTATGGACGTTTTCCATGCGGATCATAGCGAGAAGAACACCCCCGTCAGGACAAAATTGGCAGCCAGCATCAGCACCGCCGCCGCCTCGACTGAGCCCTTGGTGGCGCGGCCCACGCCCTGCGCGCCCCGGCCCGAGGTCATGCCGTAGTAGCAGCCCATCATGGCCGCGATGGTGCCGAACACCGCGCCCTTGGTCAGCGACGACAGGATATCGTGCAGCTCCAGGAAATCGACGGTGTTCTTGAGGTAGGCCGCCGGGTTGAAGCCGAGGTTCTGGGTCGCCACGGTATAGCCGCCCAGGATGCCGATGATGTCACCGACACCGACCAGCACCGGCACCGTGAGCAGGGCTGCCAGCACCCGCGGCGCCACCAGGTATTTCATCGGATGGGTGGACAGCGTGACCAGCGCGTCGATCTGTTCCGTCACCTTCATGGTGGCGATCTCCGCCGCGATCGACGAGGTCACCCGCGCCGCGATCATCAACCCAACCAGCACCGGGCCCAGTTCGCGCACCATGCCGATGGCGACGATCTGGGGCACCACCGCTTCGGCGTTGAAGCGCGCGCCACCCGCATAGATCTGCAACGCCAGCGCGCCACCGGTGAAGATCGCGGTCAGCCCCACAACCGGCAGCGACAGCCAGCCGACGTTCAGCAGCGCCTGGAGCAGCTCGCGCGGGTAATAGGGCGGGCGAACCATGTGGCTGAAGGCCGACAGCGCAAACAGCGCCGCCCGTCCGATTGCCGCCAGCGCAGACAGCGCCGCGCGCCCCAGCCGGGCCAATAGAGCGATTGGGTTCATCCCTGATAGGTCCGCGCGTGCCGGTGTCCGGTCGAGGTGAGGATCTCATAGCCGATGGTGCCGGCCGCAGCGGCCAGCGTGTCGACGGTCTGCTGCTCGTTGAGGATGGCCAGCATGTCCGGCACCTCCGGCAGATCCGTGACATCGACGGTGATCAGATCCATCGAGATCCGACCCACTACGGGGCAGGGGGTCTGCCCGGCATAAAGGTGGATGCCGCCAGTGCCCATCGCCCGATGCAGCCCGTCGGCATAGCCGGCGGCGACGGTGGCAATGCGGCTGGGACGTTTGGCGGTCCAGGTGTTGCCGTAGCCCGCAGTCTCGCCCGGTTCCAGGTCGCGCAGCTGGATCACCGGCAGCTCCAGCCCGACAACCGGCACCGCGTCCTTGAACGGCAGGCCGCCATACAGGCCAACGCCGGGGCGACACAGGTCGAAATGATAATCCGGGCCAAGCAACATGCCGCCGGTCGCCGCCAAAGAGCGCGGCAGGTCCAGCCCGTCGGTCAGCTCGCGGAAGGTCTTCAGCTGCTGCGCATTCATCGGATGCGCGGGCTCATCGGCGCAGGCCAGGTGCGACATCAGCAGAACCGGGTTCTGGCCCAGGGCGATCTCCGCCACCGCCGCCCATTCGCCGGGCTCCATGCCCAGCCGGTTCATGCCGCTGTCCAGCTGCACGCCAAAGGGGTGGCCCGGCAGGGTTTCGAAATGGCGCAACATCTGGTCCAGCGAGTTCAGCATCGGCGTCAGCTGGAAATCCTTCAACAGCTTCGCGTCGCCCTCCATGTGGCCGGAGAACACCGAGATGCCCGGTCCGGGCCCCAGCGCGCGGCGCAATGCGCCGCCTTCTTCGGCCACCGCCACAAAGAAGTTGCGCGCGCCCGCCCTGGCCAGTGCGGTGCCCACGCGGCCCGCATCCAGGCCATATCCGTTCGCCTTGACCACGGCTGCGGTCTCGCAGCCGGTCAGCGCATCCAGATTCCGCCAGTTGGTGACCAGCGCATCCAGGTTGATTGTCAGTTTTGCCGTGCTCATGCGGTGTTCTTGACATGGGGGCGGCGCAGGTCAAGGGGGAAAGCCATTGCCCGCGCCGCATGGGCAAGAAAACGGTTGTGATTTTTCCGCCGCATTCGCAGGTTGGGCGCGGCAACAGGGGGGGGCAGGCAGGAGATGGAGTGGATCGCAGAGCTGTTCGGCAGCATTCGTCTGCAGGTGCTGCCGTTCTCGTTGGCGGCGGGCCTCTTGGGCTGGTTCCTGCGTCGTGCCTATGTCGAAAGCATCGCGCGGCGGCGGCTGATCCGGGCGCTGTTTGCCGAGATTGATTTCAACACCCGCGACATGGAGACCTTCCGCCGCGCCTCGCCCAGCCGTGAGGTGCTGCGGGCGGCGTTGGGGGCAAATCCCGAGCTGGTGCCGCATGTAACGGACGCGCGCCATACGGAAATCTACCGGCAGCATATCGCCAGCCTGCATTTCATCCCCGGCCATCTGCTGCATCAGGTGATCGACTACTACGGCCTGTTGGAGAAGATCCGGGTGCAGGTGGAGGGGCTGAACTATGACAGCTACAAAACCCTGTCGCTGGCCGGGCGGGTGCGGGCGGTAGACCTGTTGCGCACCACCAGTGCTGATGCCGAAACCAGCGGCAAGGCGCTGATGGCGACTTTGCGGCAGAGTTTCCCAAGGCTGCGGCTGACGCGCTACAAGGCTGCTCACCGCGGCTGAGGCCGGGCTGTCCGGGCAGACGTCCTTACCCCAGGCCCGATGCGACTGACTTGTGCCACCGGCAGGCGCGAGTCAGCGCGCAGGCCCGACACCACGTAGCCATGTCATCTCGTGAGCATGTCATCAGGAAAGGGTGGCAAGCAGGATACGCAGCCGCAGCACTTCACTGCCCGGACGGTGCCGGGCAGGGGCTGCGGTTATACGATGATCGGGTCTGGTCCCAGTTTCATGTATCGTCTCCCAAATGGTCAATCAGGCTGCCGTGCGAGGCGACCTGCCGTTGCAGCATAGGGGGCTGCGCCCCATGCAGCAAGCCCCGCGGCTCTGCTGCATAGGGTTATAGTTGTGCCTGCGTGCGGTGAATTTCAAGTGTCACCAGCGCCCGCCGCCCGCACGGCTCACCCGAAGGCGGCGCGGGGATGGTCGGGAGGTCAGTAGCCCTCCGGCGCCTGCTGCCAGGCCTTGGCGAGGTTGCCGAAGCGGGTGAACTGCGCCTCAAAGGACAGCTCCACCGTGCCGATGGGACCGTGACGCTGCTTGCCGACGATGACCTCGGCCTTGGCGTGCAGCCGCTCCATCGCCTGCTTCCACTCTTCCATCTTCTCCAGCTCGTGATCGCCGGGTTTTTCCCGTTCCTTGTAGTATTCCTCGCGGAACACGAACATCACCACGTCGGCGTCCTGCTCGATCGAGCCCGATTCGCGCAGGTCCGACAGCTGCGGGCGTTTGTCGTCGCGGTTTTCCACCTGACGCGACAGCTGCGACAGCGCGATCACCGGGATGTTCAGCTCCTTGGCGATTGCTTTCATCCCCATGGAGATTTCGGCAATTTCGTTCACCCGGTTGTCGGCCATGCCGCGGCACAGCTGCAAATAGTCGATCACCAGCAGATCCAGCCCATGGGTCCGCTTCAGGCGGCGCGCCCGGGCAGCCAGCTGCGAGATCGGGATGGCAGGCGTGTCATCAATGAACAGCGGGCAGCTTTCCAGATCCTTCGCGGCCTGCACGAAGCGGCGGAATTCTTCCTCGGTCATGTCGCCCTGACGGATCTTGTGCGACGAGATCTCTGACGCTTCCGCCAGGATCCGGCCCGCCAGCTGTTCGGCGCTCATCTCGAGGCTGAAAAAACCGACGACGCCGCCGTCAATCGCGCCTTCGGATCCATCGGGTTTCACCCCGCGTTTATAGGCCTTGGCCACGTTAAAGGCGATGTTGGTCGCCAGCGAGGTTTTCCCCATCGACGGACGACCCGCTAGGATCAGCAAATCCGACGGGTGCAAACCGCCCAGCTGCTTGTCCAGATCGTCCAGCCCGGTGGAAATCCCGGCCATGCCGCCGCCGCGCTGATAGGCTTCGTTGGTGACATTCACCGCCTCGGTGACCGCCTTCAGAAACGATTTGAAGCCGCTTTCGGTCTGCCCCTGTTCGGCCAGCTGATACAGCGACTGTTCTGCTTCGACGATCTGTTCGCGCGGTTCCGAGGCCACATCGACGCGGCGCGCCTTGTCGGCGATCGACTGACCCAGCGCAATCAGCTCGCGGCGGATCGCCAGGTCATAGATCATCTGCGCATAGTCGCGCACCGCAAAGGCCGAGATCGACGCGCCCGCCAGTTTGGCCAGATAGGCCGGGCCGCCCAGCTCCTTCAGGCCCTCGTGGTCCTCCAGAAACGCCTTCAGCGTCACCGGCGAGGCCAGCGCGTTCTTGGAGATCCGCGCCGCTGCGACCTCGTAGATGCGGGCGTGCACCGGGTCGTAAAAATGCGACGAATCGATAATCAGCGCGATCTTGTCGTAGACCTCGTTGTTGGTCAGAATCGCGCCCAGCAGCTGCTGCTCGGCCTCGACCGAATGCGGCAACTCGTTGCCGGGCATGGCATTGGCGGCCTGGGCGGGCTCTGGCATCGGGGCCGGAGGGGGCATATCGCCGTCGAAAGGGGTAATCTCGTTCATCACTGCTCTCGTCGTTAAGCCTGCCTTATAGGGCGCGCGGAGGCGTTCTCCTATCTGGGAATCTCTGTGGACACCCTGTGCATATCCGGCTTGGGGCTGTGGATGGCTGGCCGCCACCCGGCTGCTGTCCGGTTGCGGACAGGCTAATGGATGCGGGGGGCTGATGATAGCCCCCCCATATCTTGTGGTTGGTGCAGCAGAGCCACGGTGCGGAACGCGTGGCTTATCCACAAACTGCCCACACAATGATCTGCCGCGACGGTCTGCGCTCAGGCGGATTTATGCGCATCCTGCCAGGCGCGCGGATCTTTCAGGAAGCGTTCCACCTCGTCCAGCGTCTCAGTGCTGAACGCGCTTTGCGCGCGCGCTTCGGCCAGAACGTCCCACCAGGTGCACAGGTAATGCAGCTGCACCCCGTGGTCGCCCAGCGTCTTGGTGGTTTCGGGGAAGATGTCGTAGTAGAAAATCACCGCCGTATGGCCGCAGCTCGCCCCGGTCTCGCGGATCGCATCCACAAACGACAGTTTCGAGCCGCCGTCGGTGGTCAGATCCTCGACCAGCAGAACCCGTTCACCCTCGCTCATCGCGCCCTCGATGCGGGCGTTCTTGCCGTAGCCCTTGGGCTTCTTGCGCACATAGGTCATCGGCAGCGCCAGGCGTTCGGCCACCAGCGCGGCAAAAGGGATGCCCGCGGTCTCGCCGCCTGCGATGTTGTCGAAGGCCTCAAAGCCCGCATTGCGCATCACGGTGACGGCCATGAAATCCATCAGCGTCGAGCGGATGCGCGGAAAGGAGATCAGCTTGCGGCAGTCGATATAGCTGGGCGAGGGCAGGCCGGAGGCCAGGGTATACGGCTCATCCGTGTTGAAGTTCACTGCGCCGATTTCCAGCAGCATCCGGGCCGACAGGCGGGCGATTTCTTCGGGGGACGGATAGGCGGAGGGGATCATGGGCAGGGCATCCTTTGCGGCAGCGGTTTTGCTGTCCATAAACCGGATGCGGACCGGTTTGAAGCCCCGGCGGCGGCGTGCGACAAAGCGCGGGCCGCAAAACGGGCCCGCGCGCTGTTCGCGTCGGTCAGAAGATAAAGTCGTTGCCCGACAGATCGCCCATGGCGACGTCTTCCAGCGTGATCGTGTTGCCCCGGTTGTCACTGATGACCGCGTTGCCGTCCGCGTCCTCCGACAGGTGGTTGTTCTTCAGATCGCGGAAGTGTTTGATGGTGCTGACGTCCGAAAGATCGATCTTTTCCCTGCGACCCTTGGTCTGGAAATCGGTGATGGTGTCGTCGCCAAAGCGGCTGTTGAACACAAAGCAGTCCGCGCCGCCGCCGCCCTTGAGCATATCATCGCCCCGGCCGCCATCCAGCGTGTCACGCCCGCCGCCGCCGATCAGCCTGTCGTTGCCGCCGTCACCCTCCAGCACATCATTGCCGCGGCCGCCCAGCAGCTTGTCGCGACCGCTGCCGCCTGCCAGCGTGTCGTCGCCGCCCGCACCCTTCAGCCTGTCGTTGCCGCCAAGGCCGTCGAGGGTGTCGTCGGCACCACTCCCAGTCAGGGTATCGCTGCCGCCGGTTGCATCGCCCGAGTCGCCGTCGGCGGCTCCGAAGATGCTGTTCATCAGTTCCTTGTCGTCTTGGGTTGTGCTGCTGTACCAGGCCGCATTGAAATCTGCGGCAGACAGCCCCTCGATGTCGACGATGGCGATCATGGTGTCTTCGTTTACATTGGTGATTGCGATGGCTTCAATGTTTCCGGCGACCGGCACGCGGTTTCCGTCAAACTGCAGGCCGTTCCCGGCAATCACCAGTTTCCGGTTCCAGCCGCTGTCCGTCACCCAGCCATCCGGATTGTCTCCATACGGGTATGCAGATTCCTCGTCATAGTAGTTCGCAACGAAGTTTGAATTGTACCGGGTTCCTCCGATCGTCCAGTAATGCGCCCCGCCAAATTGGCTGACGAGGGTATTCTTGACCATGGAGAAGTCTCCGCCTCGGAAATCGCTTTCTGCGTCAATTCCGGAGCGGTAGGAAATGAATCTCATTTAATCGGCCTCTTGCTTTCTTAAGGTTGAATTGGTGCGGCCAATGTAGCGCTTAAGCAGCTGCGGTGAAGTGGCTATTGGTTAACATTATAACGATTTTCCAATGCGATGGAGGCCGCGCCGCAGCGCCTTCCGGCGGTGCCTGCGCAATCGCACGCGCGCCGCCGCCGCCGGTCCCGGCACCGCGCGGCGTCTCAGGCTGAACAGGGGGGGAGAGGTGTGCGCGCCGCCGCGCGGCATGCGCGGCGGCGGCGAGGCCGGGGCCCAGCGGGCCGCCGCGCCCCGGCCGGAACTCAGAAGATGAAGTCGTTGCCCGACAGATCGCCCATGGCGACGTCTTCGAGCGTGATCGTGTTGCCGCGGTTGTCGCTGATGACCGCGTTGCCGTCCGCATCCTCCGACAGGTGGTTGTTCTTCAGATCGCGGAAATTCTTGATCGTGCTGACATTGTCCAGATCGATCTTTTCCTTGCGGCCCTCGGTCTGGAAATCGGTGATGGTGTCATCGCCAAAGCCGTTGCTGAACACAAAGCAGTCCGCATCCTGGTCGCCCGACAACAGATCATTGCCGCTGCCGCCATCCAGCGTATCACGGCCGCGGCCGCCTTCCAGCGTGTCATTGCCGCCAAGGCCATACAGCTTGTCATAGCCGCCTTCGCCTTCCAGCTTGTTGCGCCCGTTATTGCCGGTGATCGCGTCGCGCAGTTCCGAGCCGCGCACGTCCTCGATTTTTTTCAGCGTGTCGCGGTCGCCGAACCCGTCGATGGCAAAGCCCTTGTTGAGCTTGACGGTGACGCCGTCGCTGCCGCCATAGCGTTCGTCGCGGTCATAGCGCACCTGATCGCGCCCGCCACCGCCGTTCAGCGTATCGGCGCCGTCCAGACCGCGGAAGTAATTGGCCTTGCCGTTGCCGGTGAACTTGTCGTCATAGGCCGAGCCGCGCAGCATCTCGATGCTTTTCAACGTGTCGGTGTCGCCCCAGCCATCGGTGGCCTTGCCGGTCTTCAGGTTGGCGGTGATGCCGCTCGGATCATTGGCAAATGTCACCTGATCATAGCCGCCTGCGCCGCCGTCATAGGTGTCGCGCCCGTCGGAGCTGATGAAGTAGTCATCGCCTTGGCCGCCCTTGTAGTTATCGCGGCCGGGGGTGCCCCAGAATTCGTCCTCTTCGGTGGAGGACACGCCGGGAATGGTGGACCAGGCGATGGTCTGGCCGGGCGCGAAGGCACCGGTAGGAGTTCCCAGGATGGCAATGTCGCCGTCAACGGCAGCCCAGTCCGCAGGCGAGCTGACCGCGGGAAGGGCCTTGCCGTCCAGTACGAAATAGAACTCGGTGTCCGTGTAATCGCCGGTTTCCAGCGAGACGATGTAAATTACGCTGGTGCCACCGCTGTGCCAGTTGACCTGCGTGATCTGGGTACTCTCGCTGCGTACCTCTATATGCGGGTTGTCGATGTTGAGGCCGTCAAGGATCGACTGCATGACCTCGTCATTCACGTCGATGATGTCGACACCCTCGTCGTTGCCGGTCACCGAATAGCTGAATGTCGCGGACGCGGAAGGCACCGTAATTGCTGCCTCGATTGTTTTTACGGCTTCCGGATCGCCGTTATCGTCGAAATCAACCCGTGCACCGCTGAACGTAAACGTGGTCATACTTTTTGCCCTTCACAGTAATGCTGTTAGCCAAATCTGTCGGCCGATACCAATCGACCGGAAATTGAACTGCCGGGCTGATTCTCTCCAAACGGGAAATGCACCAAACCTGCGGGTTGGCGGGTGCCTGTGGCAAATCGGTCAGGGACGCATCGGGGCCGCGGGCGGTGCAAGGGCGGCGGGCGGCCCTTGCACGCTGTGGCCTGCTCTGGGCCGTTACCGGTCGGCGACGGCCCAGAAGATGTCATAGCCGGGATCAAACACGGTTACAGGGCCGTCTGCGCTGTCGATCTTGGCAGGGAACTGCACCGCCGTGTCCGATTTGCGCAATGTCAGCTGCTGGTCGCTGACGGGCAGGCGATAGAAGGTCGGCCCGTGTTGCGAGGCAAAGCCCGCCAGCTTGTCCAATGCGCCTTCCTCCTCGAAGACATGCGCGAGCAGCGGCATGGTGTTGGTGGCGGTGAAACAGCCCGCACAGCCGCATTCGCTCAGCTTGTTGGGATCGGTGTGCGGCGCCGAGTCGGTGCCCAAAAAGAACCGTGCATCGCCCGACGTCGCCGCCGCGCGCAGGGCCAACCGGTGCTCTTCGCGCTTGGCGACCGGCAGGCAGTAGTAATGCGGCTTGATGCCGCCCACCAGGATGTGGTTGCGGTTGATGATCAGGTGATGGGTGGTGATCGTCGCGCCCAGATCCCCGCCGTCTGATGTGCCCTGCGAACGCACGTAGTCGGCGGCATTCCTGGTGGTGATATGCTCCATCACCACCCGCAGGCCGGGCGTTGCGCGGCGGATCGGGTCCAGTACCCGGTCGATGAACACCGCCTCGCGATCAAAGATGTCGATGTCGTGATCGGTGACCTCACCGTGGGTGCACAGCGGCAGGCCGATCTCGGCCATCTTTTCCAGCACCGGGCGGACCTTGTCGAAATCGGTCACCCCAGAGGCAGAGTTGGTGGTGGCTCCGGCGGGGTAGAGCTTCACCGCTTTGACCAGCCCGCTGGCATGGGCCGCGGCCACGTCCTCGGGGTCGGTGTCCTCGGTCAGGTAGAGCGTCATCAGCGGCTCGAACGTCATGCCGTCGGGCAGCGCCGCCAGAATGCGGTCACGGTAGGCGGCGGCCTGCGCCGCGGTGACCACCGGCGGCACCAGGTTGGGCATGGTGATGGCGCGGCCGAAATGGCGGGCGGTTTCGGGCAGCACGGCTTTTAGCATCGCGCCGTCGCGCAGATGCAGATGCCAGTCGTCGGGGCGGGGGATGGTCAGTTCCTGGGTCATGCCGCCCGCCTAGCACAGGGGCGGCGGAAAAAGAAGTTGCACAATGCGCCGCAGAGCTGTGCCGAGCGGGTGCAGGCCGGGTTGGTCTGGGCAGGTGTGGGCCGGGCCGGACTGCGCCCCGGGTGGTCACGGCCTGAATGGTCAGGGCAGGGCCGGACCGGACAGGCGCCAACCGCAGGCGTCAGCGTTTTGCAGGCGCCGGAAATTCGCCCTCGGCGGCGCGTCTTTCCAGATCGGTCAGGCGGCGGCGGAACCGGGGGGCGCGCATCCGCTCCGTCACGTTGCGACACAGCAGCATCATCAGGTACGCGCGGTCATCCCGCTCCAGACGGGCCAAGAGGTTGCGCAGGAAATAGGAGTTGTTGCGCCGGTTGCGGAACAACTTGTAGAAGGCCGCCGCCGTCAGCTTGCGACTGCCGGCCATCGACAGGATGTGATAGAGCATGTCCATCTCGATCAGCCGGGTCTGCACCGCCTCACCCATGTGCAGCGCGCGCAGCCGGGTGACATTCTTGCGGGCAAACAGCGACGCGTGCATGGCGTCCAGCCGTTCCAGCGGATCATAGATCACATAGGCGCGCTCGGCCGCGTCCAGCATGTCGGGCGCATAGCCATAGCGGTCGGTGAAACACAGCCGCCGCTGCTCAGTGAAACGGTCGTCCCACTCGGTCATCCGTGGCTCCAGCGTGGCCTGCGGCTGCACCGCCACCACCGCCGCACCGGGCGCAGCCACCGAATAGGCCGCCGCCGCATAGCCGCAGGGGCCGGCACCGTAAAAGATCACGTTGTCGAATTCATCAAAGAAGCCGTCGTCGATCAACTGGTCGAAGAAGCCATAGAGATCTTCGTCGCGAAACCAGGTGTCGCCGTCGGAAACCACGCACATATGTGACCAGCCCAGGTTCTTGACCAGGTCAAAGCCCAGCGGCTGGGCCAGATCGGACAGGTTGTGGATGCCCTGCATGGTCTCGAAGGTGACCAGCAGCGTGTCGCCCTGTTCGATGAAGGTGGCGAAATGCCGATCACCCAGCGGTTGGAACATGCCGTTCGCGTCCGCCAGCTCTGCCATGCGGGCCTTCCATTGGGCGGTGTCCAGCCCGGAAAGGTCCTCGTCCAGGGTATCAAGTCCATCCTGCATCTGTGCCATCCTTACTGCCCCCTTCTTGCGGTTTCGGGGCTGCCGTGCCGTTAAAGGCTAGGTTGGAAATAAGGCCAAATTTAGAAAAACTCATGCGCCAATGCGGCGGTGCAGCGCCCATTCAGCGGCGATGTGCCGATCCGTGTCAACCGTTGCAGGCGGCCGCGGGCGGTCGGTGTGTCAGCTGTCATCCCGTCGGCCGCGCAGGGCGAAACCGCGCAGCATCCCCGCTGCCGCCGGGCTGACCGGGCGCGAGGGCGGTGTCATCAGCAGCCGGGCAAACAGCGCGCGGTAAGGCTCCTGCTCCATCAGCGCGGCAAAGCGGTCGTGTCGCCACTCGACCGCCGCATGATGCAGCCGCGCCAGCGCAGGATCGGCCATCAGCTCGGCTTGCAACGCGGCGCGGGCGGGGGCCAGACGTTGCGCGGAGGGGTCCTCAGTGGTGCAGTAATTGCGCTCGACCCAGTAATCCATGCCCAGCTCCGCCTGCCGGTTAACGCGGCCGCGGTCGGCCTTCAGCACATAGCTTTCCATCGCCCCCAGCGGATAGTGGTTCAGCTGTGCTAGCCGGGTGTTGGAGCGTCCGTAATCGTTGAACAGCCGCTGCTTGCGGAATGCATCCCCCAGCGCGCGCCCCTCGCAATCGTACCAGCGAAACTGCGCCAGCCGGTCCGCATCGCGCGAAGCGCGCGGCCGGTGAACGCCGCATTTGCGATAGGTGCCATCGTTGCGATAGAGCGTCTTGAACATCGCCGCCCGCCAGGGCCAGTGGATCACCTCCGGCGCGCAGCGGGTGAACTGCTCGGTCACCGGCGCATCCTCATAGCGCACGATGCCGTCATTGCCGAACAACCGCCAGGTCAGGGTGATGGCATCCGCCCGCGGCAACGCCGCCAGCAGATCCGTCAGTTGCCCGGCGCCGGTCTTGATGCAGACGAATTCGTCGATGTCCAGCACCATCACCCAGTCGGCGGATTGCATTAGCGGGTGGCTGTCAGCCATCTTCAGCGCGGTGAACTGAATGCCGCCCTTGTCATAGGGGCCATCGTTGCGCAGATGGGTCAGCTGCCCCATCTCCTGCAACCGGTCCAGCATCCTGTCGGTGCCGTCCTGACAGTCGTTCGACAGCACCAGGAAATCGCTGAACCCCGCGGCCCGATGATGGGCCAGCCATTCCAGCAAAAAGGCGGCTTCGTTGCGCACGCACAGCACGGCCAGGGCCCGCATCGCGCTCACCTCTGACAGCCGGTGGCGGCGGCAAGGGGGGAAACCTGAGGCGTCATGTGGGGGCGTGTCCTGTTGCCTGCGGCCCCCGGCGGCGGCCGGGGGCATGTCTGGACGTCGAGTCTACCGCGCCGCTGCGGTTTTACAACCGCCCAGACGCATGTGCCCGGACGCGTGTGATCAACAGGTGTGGCCACACGCGTCTTGACCGGGCAGCGCACTCGTGGCCTGTTGGGCAGGACACCCATCAGCAACCAGGGGAAGAACCGCCCATGTCGCAGGCGCAAAGCATCGACGCGGTGCAGCAGATGCTCACGTCCCAGGGCTACGTCTGCGGGCGCGCGCTGGCCACCGTGGTGTTCCTGTCGCTGAAGCTGGGTCGTCCGCTGTTTCTGGAGGGCGAGGCCGGCACCGGCAAGACCGAGATCGCCAAGGCGCTGGCCGCGGCGCTGGGCCGTCGCCTGATCCGGCTGCAGTGCTACGAGGGGCTGGACGCCGCGAGCGCCGTCTATGAATGGAACTTTGCCGCCCAGATGGTGGCCATCCGCAGCGCCGAGGCCACGGGCCAGGCCGACCGCGCCGCATTGCAGGCCGATCTGTTCAGCCAGGACTACCTGATCGAACGCCCCCTGCTGCAGGCGCTGCGCCCCGACAGCCAGGGCGCGCCGGTGCTGCTGATCGACGAGCTGGACCGCACGGATGAGCCGTTCGAGGCTTTCCTGATGGAGGCGCTCAGCGATTTCCAGGTCTCGATCCCGGAGCTGGGCACCATCACCGCGCCGGAACCCCCGATCGTCATCCTCACCTCCAACCGCACCCGCGAGGTGCATGACGCGCTGAAGCGCCGCTGCCTCTATCACTGGGTCGATTACCCGAATTTCGACCGCGAGTTGGACATCCTGCACGCCCGTGCCCCTGCCGCCAGCCGTCAGCTCAGCCGCGAGATCGTCGCCTTTGTGCAGGCGCTGCGCACCGAGGATCTGTTCAAGAAACCCGGCGTCGCCGAAACCATCGACTGGGCCAATTGCCTGCTGGCGCTGGACGTCATCGCGCTCAGCCCCGAGGTGATCGCCGACACCCTGGGTGCGATCCTGAAATACCAGGACGACATCGCCCGCCTGCACGGCTCCGAGGCCAAGCGCATCCTCGATCAGGCCCGCGCCAGTCTGGAAGGCGCCTGATGCTTCTTCTGGTCGGAAATATCCCCGGGGTATGGGGGCAGCGCCCCCATGATAGACGCTAGTGCCTGACTATCCGCCGCTTTCCCTGCCGGACAATCCCCGGCTGGCCGCGAACATCACCCATTTCGCCCGTGCCTTGCGCAAGGCGGGGCTGGCGATCGGGCCGGGCCGGGTGCTGAACGCGGTGGCGGCCGTGGGCGCCGTCGGTTTCACCAGCCGCGCGGATTTCTATTGGACTCTGCACGCCTGTTTTGTCTCCAAACCAGAGCAGCGCACGGTCTTTGCGCAGGTGTTTCGCCTGTTCTGGCGCGATCCGCGCTATCTCGAACAGATGATGGCGGCCATGCTGCCCGCGATCCGCGGGGTGCAGCAGGAGCGGCCGGCCAAACCCGCCGAGACGCGCGCGGCAGAGGCGCTGCTGGATGGCATGCTGGAGCCGCCCGAAACCCCGGCGCAAACCCCAGAAGGCTCCGAAATCGCCATCGACGCCACCCGCACCACCTCGGCACAGGAGCGGCTTAGAACCCTTGACTTCGAACAGATGACCACCGCCGAGACCGCCGCCGCCAAGCGCATCCTGGCGCAGCTGCGCCTGCCGGTGCCGCCGATGCTGTCGCGGCGGCTGATGGCGGCGCCGCGCGGGCGTCGGGCGGACTGGCGGCGCAGCCTGCGCACCGCCGCGCGCCAGGGCGGAGAGCTGCAAAACATCGCCCGCGCCCGCCCCCGGATCCGCCAACCGGCGCTGGTGGTGCTCTGCGACATCTCCGGCTCGATGAGTCAGTACAGCCGCATCATCCTGCATTTCCTCCACGCCGCCGCCAATGCCCGCGGCGCGGGTTGGGCGCGGGTGCATGGCTTCACCTTCGGCACCCGGCTGACCAATATCACCCGGCATCTGGCGCAGCGCGATGTCGATGCGGCCCTTGCGGCCGCGGGCGCCGAGGCGCAGGACTGGGAGGGCGGAACCCGCATCGGCGACTGCCTGCATGCCTTCAACCGTGACTGGTCGCGACGGGTACTGGGACAGGGGGCGGTGGTGCTGCTGATCACCGACGGGCTGGACCGCGGCGACGGGGAGGCGCTGGCGCGCGAGATGCAGCGCTTGCAGCTGTCGGCGCGCCGCCTGATCTGGCTGAACCCGCTGTTGCGCTGGGACGGCTTTGCGCCCAAGGCCACCGGCATCCGGGCGATGCTGCCGCATGTGGACAGTTTTCGCGCGGGCCACTCCATAGCGTCGCTGCAGGATCTGGCGCGGCTGATCGCCGATCCCGCCGATGCGGGTGAAAAGACCCGCCTGATGGCGCTGCGCTGAGGGTGCGGTTGCCGCTTGAAATCCAGCGGTTTACAGCCGACCCTAGACGCACGCCCAGCCTCACAGCCGCCCCAGCCCAAGGATCCGCAGATGCCACCGTCGACCCGCTTTGAGACCGCCCCCGAAACCGCGCTGGACTGGCACCAGGCGGGCAGGGGGGCTGTTCTGGCCACGGTGGTGCAGACCTGGGGCTCGGCGCCGCGACGGGCGGGATCGCAGCTGGTGGTCGGCGGCGACGGGCGGATCGAAGGCTCGGTCTCCGGCGGCTGCGTCGAGGGCGCGGTGGTCGCCGAGGCGCAAGAGGCCTTGCAGGACGGCCAGCACCGGCTGCTGGAATTTGGCGTCAGCGACGAAGACGCCTTTGCCGTTGGTCTGGCCTGCGGCGGCACCATCAAGGTGCTGGTGGAGCCCGTCGGCACTGCGCTGCCCGCGGAGCTGCTGGCGGATCTGGTGCAAGCGCGGGCGGACCGCGAGGCGCTGGCTTACGAGGTCAACCTCGCCAGCGGCGCGCGGCGGCTGGTGCGGGGTGGCTATGCTGACCGGCTGCGGCAGGACCGGTCTGGCGTGGAAGAGGACGGCGAGACGCTGGTGGTTGTTCACAACCCGCCTGTGCGACTGGTGGTGGTGGGGGCGGTGCATATCGCCCAGGCGCTGGTGCCGATGGCGCGGCTGGCCGGTTATGATCCGGTCATCATTGACCCGCGCAGCGCTTTTGCCGCGCCAGAGCGGTTCCCCGGTGAGACCCTGATCGACGACTGGCCGGACGCGGCGGTGGCGCAGCTGGGGCTGGATGCCCGCAGCGCGCTGGTGCTGCTGACCCATGATCCGAAACTGGATGACCCGGCCCTGATCGCGGCGCTGGACACGGAGGTGTTCTATATCGGCGCGCTCGGCTCGAAAAAGACCCATGCGGCCCGCGTGGCCCGGATGCAGCAGGCTGGGTTTTCCGAGGCGCAGATCAACCGCATCCACGGCCCTGTCGGGCTCGACATAGGCGCCGCCAGCCCGGCCGAAATCGCCGTTTCGATCCTCGCGGAGATGACGGCGGTGCTGCGCGGCAGGCCGACGGGCGGGCAGCCGTGAAGTTCGGCCCGGTCCCCCTGAAAGACGCCGAGGGCGCCATTCTCGCGCATTCGCTACAGGGCGTTAGCCGCAAGGTGGCCAAGGGTACGGTGCTCTGCTCGCAGGACCTTGTCGAACTGTCGCAGGCCGGGCATGGCACGCTGACCGTTGCCCGGCTGGAGGCCGGTGATCTGCACGAAGACGCGGCGGCGGCGGCGCTCGCGCAGGCGTTGGTGGCGGATCCGGGGGGGCAGGGGATCCGCATCTCCGGTGCGGGCACCGGGCGGGTGAACCTCTATGCGGCGCAGGCCGGGCTGGTGCGCCTGGACCGTGCGCGGCTGGAGGGGGTCAACACTGTTGATCCGATGCTGACCATCGCCACGGTGCCGGATTACCACCGCGCCGATGCCGGCGGCATGATCGCCACGATCAAGGTGATTTCCTATGCTGTTGCCCGGTCTGCGGTGCAGCACGCCGGGGTGGATGCGGCCGGGGCAATCCGGGTGCTGCCGCCGGTGATCAAGACCGCCAGCCTGATCGAAACCCGCGTCAGCGAGGGCCTGCCTTCGGACAAGGGCCGCGCCGCCATGGCGGGTCGGCTGCACCGTCTGGGTGTTGCCCTGTCGGACCGGGTGGTTGTGCCGCACCGGGAGGCGGAGCTGGCCGCGGCCATTGCGCAGGCGCCGGGGGAGCTGTTGCTGGTGCTGACCGGCTCTGCAACCTCTGACCCGCGCGATGTGGCGCCGCAGGCGCTGCGGCAGGCGGGCGGCAGGGTCAGCCGGTTTGGCATGCCGGTCGATCCGGGCAACCTCTTGTTTCTGGGCAGCTTTCACGACCGCCCGGTGATCGGCCTGCCGGGCTGTGCGCGCTCGCCTGCGCTGAACGGTGCCGATTGGGTGCTGGAGCGGGTGATCTGCGGGCTTGAGGTCTCGTCACAGGATATCGCCGCCATGGGCATCGGCGGGCTGCTGAAGGAAATCCCCACCCGTCCGATGCCGCGCCGCACGGCCACGGGCTGAGCGTCGTGCGCACAGGTCTGCCGGGCGCGGAGCTTGCAACCATAGGTAAGCGATGTTGACGTGAATTTTACCCTGACCAGAGGGGCAAAAACACTTCGCACAGCGCGCGCCCCGTGCTTAACTCTGCTCAGCCAGACAAAAATCAAGCTAAGGGAGGGTATAATGGCCAAGGTCACAATGACCGTGAACGGCAAGGCTGCCAGTGGCGAGGTGGAAGGGCGCACGCTGCTGTCGTCGTTCCTGCGCGAAGAGCTGGGGCTGACCGGCACCCATGTGGGCTGCGACACCAGCCAGTGCGGCGCCTGCGTGGTGCATGTGGACGGTAAGGCGGTGAAATCCTGCACCATGCTGGCACAGGAAGCCGAAGGCGCCGAGGTCGCCACCATCGAGGGGCAGGCCAACGCCGACGGCTCGCTGAACACCATCCAGCAGGCGTTCCAGGACCACCACGGTCTGCAATGCGGCTTCTGCACGCCGGGCATGGTGATGTCGGCGGCGGCGCTGCTGAAGGACAACCCCAAGCCCACCGAGGCGGAGATCCGCGAATACCTCGAGGGCAACCTGTGCCGCTGCACCGGCTACCACAACATCGTCAAGGCGATCCTGGCGGCCTCGGGGCAGGATGTGTCCGCCATCGCGGCGGAATAGCCACAGCCCCCATATGCGACGACCGCAGGCCGGTGCGCGGCCTGACCTGCAAAAGGAGTGAATACCAAGAGCTGCGCCAAAGGCCGCAGCCTCCAGGGAGGAGACTTCAGACATGCCCAAGGACAACGACAGCGGAATCGGCGCGAGCCCCAAGCGGCGCGAGGACATCCGGTTCCTGACCGGCGCTGGCAACTACACCGACGACATCAACGTGCACGGCCAGGCCTATGTGCATTTCCTGCGCGCCGACGTGGCCCATGCAACCATCAATTCCATCGACACCAGCGCCGCCGAGGCGATGCCCGGCGTGGTGAAGGTCTTCACCGGTGCCGATTTCGCCGAGGTCGGCGGCATCCCCTGCGGCTGGGGCGTGACCGACCGCCACGGCAACCCCCAGCAGGAGCCGCGCCACCCGATCATCGCCGATGGCACCATCCGCCACGTGGGCGAGATCGTGGCGGCGGTGGTTGCGGACACGCTGGAACAGGCCCGCGACGCCGCCGAGGCGATTGAGCTGGAGCTGAGCGACAAGCCGGTGGTGGTCGACATGGCATCGGCATTGGCGGAGGACAGCGCCAAGGTGCATGAGGATCTGACGTCAAACCTCTGCTATGACTGGGTGTTCGGCAATGACGACGATGCGGCGGTGCAGGCGGCCTTTGATGCGGCGGCCCATGTTACAACGCTGGAGCTGGTCAACAACCGGCTGGTTGCCAACCCGATGGAGCCGCGCGTGGCCATCGGCGAATACAGCCGCGGAACGGACGAATACACGCTGCACACCACCAGCCAGAACCCGCATGTGATCCGCCTGTTGATGTGCGCCTTTGTGCTGGGCCTGCCGGAGCACAAGGTCCGCGTGGTGGCCCCGGATGTGGGCGGCGGCTTTGGCTCCAAGATCTTTCACTACGCCGAGGAGGCGTTCTGCACCCATGCGGCCAAGGCCTGCGGGCGGGCAGTGAAATGGACCTCCACCCGGTCCGAGGCGTTCATCTCTGACGCCCATGGCCGCGATCATGTGACCAAGATCGAGCTGGCGCTGGACGCGGACAACAACTTTACCGCGCTGCGCACCAACACGATGGCCAACATGGGGGCGTATCTGTCGACCTTCTCGACCTCTGTGCCGAGCTATCTGCATGGCACGCTGATGGCGGGCAATTACAGGACGCCGGTGGTGCAGGTGAACGTCAAGACGGTGTTCACCAACACAGTGCCGGTCGATGCCTACCGCGGCGCGGGCCGACCGGAGGCGACCTATCAGTTGGAGCGTGTCATCGACAAGGCCGCGCGCGAGCTGGGGGCCGACCCGATTGCGCTCAGGCGGCAGAACTTCATCATCGAGTTTCCCTATGAAACCCCGGTGGCGCTGACCTATGACACCGGCGATTACGTCGCCACCATGGACAAGCTGGAAGAGGTCGCCGACGTCGCAGGCTTTGCCGCGCGCCGTGCAGAAAGCGAAAAGAACGGCAAGCTGCGCGGCTTTGGCGTCAACTGCTATATCGAGGCCTGCGGCATCGCGCCTTCCAACATCGTCGGCATGCTGGGCGCGCGCGCGGGGCTGTATGATGCCGCCACCGTGCGGGTGAATGCCACCGGCACCATCAGCGTCTTTGTCGGCGCGCACAGCCACGGGCAGGGGCATGAGACCTCCTTTCCGCAGGTGGTGGCCGGGATGATCGGCATCGACGAGAGCATGGTCGACATCGTGCATGGCGACACGGGGCGGGTGCCCTTTGGCATGGGCACCTATGGCTCGCGGTCCATCGCGGTCTGCGGCTCGGCGATGGTGCGCGCGACCGAGAAGATCATCGCCAAGGCCAAGAAGATCGCCGCCCATCTGATGGAGGCCTCGGACGCGGATATCGAGCTGAAGGACGGCCAGTTCACCGTTGCGGGCACCGACAAATCGGTGGCCTGGGGCGATGTCACCCTGATGGCCTATGTCCCCCACAACTACCCGCTGGAGGAGCTGGAGCCGGGGCTGGAGGAAACCGCGTTTTACGACCCGGCGAACTTTACCTACCCGTCGGGCGCCTATGCCTGCGAGGTGGAGGTGGATCCCGACACCGGCAAGGTTACCATCGCGCGGTTCTCGGCGGCGGATGATTTCGGCAACATCATCAATCCGATGATCGTCGATGGCCAGGTCCATGGCGGGCTGGGCCAGGGCATTGGGCAGGCGCTGCTCGAAAACGCCGCCTATGACGACGACGGGCAGCTGTTGTCAGCGTCTTTTATGGATTACGCGATGCCGCGGGCCGATGATGTGCCGTTCTACCAGGTCGATCACTCCTGCCAGACACCCTGCACCCATAATCCCTTGGGGGTGAAGGGCTGCGGCGAGGCCGGGGCGATCGGATCGCCGCCCGCGGTGGTGAACGCGGTGGTGGATGCACTGCAATCGGCGGGCAAGGCTGTGACCCATATCGACATGCCGCTGAGCCCCGCGCGGGTCTGGGCGGCGATGCATGGTTGACGCCTTCGCGGGGGCTCTGCCCCCGCACCCCCGGGAGATTTTTGACCAGAAGAAGGGCATGAGGGCTCTTTGGAAAGGAAGCGACAATGTATGAATTCGAGTTCGAGAAACCCTCGACCGTGGCTGAGGCGATTGCCGCCCTGGCGGAAGAAGACGCTCAGGCGCTGGGCGGCGGGCAGACGCTGATCCCGACGCTGAAGCAGCGGTTGGCGATGCCGTCGACGTTGGTCAGCCTTACGGGCATTGCCGAGATGCAGGGCATCAACGACGTCGACGGGGTTTTGACCATAGGGGCTGCGACCACCCATGCCGCGGTGGCGGATGGGTGCGGCAGCTATCCGGCGCTGGCAAAGCTGGCCAGCCATATCGGCGATCCGGCGGTGCGCAACCGCGGCACCATCGGCGGGTCTCTGGCCAACAATGACCCGGCCGCCTGCTATCCGGCGGCGGCCCTCGGCAGTGGCGCCACCATCGTCACCAACACCCGCGAAATTGCCGCAGATGACTATTTCCGCGGGTTGTTTGAAACGGCGCTGGAGGAGGGGGAGATCATCACCGCGGTGCGCTTTCCGGTGCCGGAAAAGGCCAGCTACCAGAAGTTCGTGCAGCCCGCCTCCCGCTTTGCGCTGGTTGGGGTGTTTGTTGCCAAATACGCCGCGGGCGTGCGGGTGGCGGTTACCGGCGCCTCGGAAGCGGGCGTGTTCCGCTGGAGCGAGGCCGAAGCGGCGCTGGACGCCGAATTCTCGGCCGATGCGCTGGAGGGGCTGCGGGTTGCGGCCGATGACATGATGGCGGATCTGCATGGCTCCAAGGAGTACCGCGCGCATCTGGTTGGCGTCATGACCAAACGGGCAGTGGTGGCAGCGGCCGGCTGATCCCCGGCCTGCGGCAAAGCAAAAGCCCCGCGGCATGGCCAGCGGGGCTTTTGTTTTCGGGCGCCGGGGCGCGCGCGGCTTATTTCTGCGGCAGCGGGCCGATCATCATGATCATCTGGCGGCCTTCCATCTTGGGCATGTTCTCGACCTTGCCGAGATCCTTGATGTCTTCGGCCACCCGCTCCAGCAGCTCGCGGCCCAGATTCTGGTGCGCCATCTCGCGTCCACGGAAACGCAGGGTGATTTTCACCTTGTCGCCGTTTTCCAGGAACTTGTAGACGTTGCGCATTTTCACATCATAGTCGTGGGTGTCCGTGTTGGGACGGAACTTGACCTCTTTGACCTCGATGATCTTCTGCTTCTTGCGGGCTTCGCTCTCGCGTTTTTGCTGTTCGTACTTGAACTTGCCAAAATCCATGATCTTGCACACGGGCGGGTTGGCGTTGGGCGAGATTTCAACCAGATCCAATCCGGCCTCTGCCGCCATGTCCATGGCTTTCGCAGGATGTACAACCCCGACGTTTTCACCATCGGCACCAATCAGGCGGATTTCGGGGGCACGGATTTTTTCGTTGACGCGCGGGCCGGTGTCACGTTGCGGCGGCGCGTTATGAGGTCTGCGGGCTATGACTGTGATCCTTCTGTCATTGCAAAAAGTGCGGGAACGCTACTGCTCCCACGCCTGTGATTCAAGGCCTATGGGCGGTATGGCGGCAGGAAAGCCGCTTTTCAAGGCCGCATGTTGCAAATGCTGTTAAAACAGCGCCGTCACCTCACCAGCTGCACGGGGGAAAGGGGCGCTGAGTCGTCTTCGCAGCCGCGGCGGGCGGCGGCGGGTCTGCGCGCATGAGGCAGCGCGGCCAAACTTCCCCCTTGAGGAGGCTCGCCCGCGACGCCATCTGGCAAGGTAGAGGCGTCCGCAGGCGCACTGCGGCCGACGCGCAACTGTCGGGGCTGCGGCGCGGTAAGGGGCCGGAACAAGAAAGGAAAGCGTGATGAAACAGCTGGTGATCCTGGCGGCATTGGGGGCCGCAGCGGTGGGGGGCTATGTGATAATCAGCGGCCAGCAGGCGCCGGACAGCGCCCCCGTGGCCGCAGGCGACGCGGTCTCTGAACCTGCGCCCGTGGTCGTTCAGCAACAGCCGGACACAGAGCGCGCGGCGGAAACGGCGCTGCCGGAAACCGTGGACGAGACGGTGGATGAGGCTGCGGGCGCCGTTGGCGCGGCGGTCGAGGCGGCGGGCGAAGCCGCGGCCGTCGTGGGGGAGACGGTGACTCAGGCGGCAACCGCCGTTGAGGAGGCCGTCGAAGGCGCCATCGACAGCGCCACCGACAGCGCAAGCGATACGCTGGGCAGCGGCGATGCGGCGGCTGGCGCGGTGCAGACCGGTGCGGAGACCGCCGCCGAAGCGGCCGCCGATGCGATCCGGGCCGGGGCCGAGGCTGCAGGAGAGGCTGCAAAAGAGGCGGCTGAAGCGTCTGGGGCCACCGGGGTGGCCACAGAGGGGGCTGCAGAAGGTGCGGTTGAGGGGCTGAATGACGCGGCGGACAGCGCCAAGCAACTGCTGCGCATCCCATCCGGGGACGCAGCCGGGGCCGAAGCCGGGGCCGAAGCCGGGGCAAACGCCGGGACCGGTGCTGCGGTCGACGGCAGTGCCGAGGGCAGCGACGCCAGCAACTGAACAGACGTCAGCCCCCCTCCGTCCAGAGGGGGGCTGCATCGCGGTGCGGGTTGAAGCGAATAGGGTGGGCCCGCCGTGGCGGTGGGCCGGGTCAGTGCGGGTGCATCTGCGGGGGCTGCTGCGCCGTTTGGGCCGCCTGGGCCAGCTGTCCGATATGGGCCATCGGCGCCTGAGCCTGAGACGGGCCTGCCGATGTTCGCGCCGGTGCTTGCGCCGCCGGGGCCTGGACCGCAGCTTGCGGCGACAGGAAGGCGAGGAAGCCTTCCCAGCTGGCGCTGCTGCCGCCCTGTTTGCGGGCGCGCTGAATTTGCAGTTTTGCCACCGCGATCAGGTCCATCGGGCGGGCAGCGTCAAAGTCGTTGCCGGTGATGGCGGCGAGGCGGCCGCGAAAGGCTGCTCCCATGGAATTCAGCAGCAGCATCGGAGCGGTGACCGGCTGACCGGCCTCGACCAGCGCATCGAACATCCGGTCGATGTCCTGCGGTGAGACTGCGCTGAGGTCAAAGCTGGCTTTGACGGCGGCGATTTTGTCGGGGATGGAGGGCTGCACCTTGTCAGGGCGGGACTGGAAGCCGTTCACGGCGGCCTTGACACGGGCCTTGCCGGCCTCGCTGCGGACAGAGGAAAAGATGGGCGCCTGGCCGGCGGTCGGATCGTTCTGCATCGGTGCTGCTCCATTCTGGATCTCAGCAACAGAAGTAGGCAAATATTCCCAACAAATAATAAACGGGACAAGACGCGGGGCGGACAAAAGCGTGTCCAAATAAAGGCAAGCCGCAGCGGGCACATATCTGGATGCCACGGAAAAAGGCCGCCCCATCGGGGCGACCTTTGTTTCGGTATTCCGGGCGCGCGCGTCTGGCGCGGATCAGTCCAGGAAGGCTTTTTCCACCACAAAATGCAGCGGCTTGGAATTGGCGCCCTCTTCCAGCCCGTAGGTGTTCTCGAACAGATCCTTCAGTTCGAGGTTGAAGGCCAGGTTGCCGCAGATCATCGCGCGGTCGGTGTCCGGGTTCAGCGGCGGCACGCCGAGATCGGCAAAGGCTTCGCCCGAGCGCATCAGGTCGGTGATGCGACCCATCTTGGGGCTCTCCTCGCGGGTGGTTGTGGGGTAATACCTGATCTTCTTCCAGAAGCCGTCGCCGATCAGCTCATTCAGCAGCTCGTCGTCCTTCAGCCCCTCGATCAGCTCGCGGCCGTACTGCAGCTCACCCACGGTGCGGCAGGTGTGGGTGATGACGACCTCGTCGTAGTCCTCATAGGTCTGCGGCTCGCGCAGCAGCGAGGCAAAGGGCGCAAAGCCGGTGCCGGTGGCAAAGAGCCACAGCCGCTTGCCCGGCAGCAGCGCGTCATGCACCAGGGTGCCGACCGGCTTGGGGCGCAGGATGATCTCGTCACCTGGCTGGATGTGTTGCAGCCGCGAGGTCAGCGGGCCGTCCTCGACCTTGATCGAGTAGAACTCCAGCTCCTCGTCCCAGGAGGGCGAGGCGATGGAATAGGCGCGCAGCAGCGGTTTCACCTTGCCGGTCTTGGGGTCGGGATCGTTCATCAGGCCGATCATCACGAACTCGCCCGAGCGGAACCGCAGCGAGGCAGGCCGGGTCACCCGGAAGGAAAACAGCTTGTCCGTCCAATGCTTGACCGCGGTCACGGTCTGGGCATCGGGCAGGGCCGGCTTGGCCTTTTCGGGCGCGGCGTTGGTTGCGGTCTCGGTCACGGCGGTCATCTCATTCATCACATGCACTGCCGGAAGATCTGCCGGCACCTCTGATTAGTCGTTGATACAGGTCAGGAAAACCCCCTGTTTCGCAAAACCCGTCCGGTGCGAGGGGCCGGGTCCGGGTTCTGGAAAGAGGTTTTCGGTTCAGGGGGCGGCTGGCTTAGCGGGCAGCGGTGCTGCCGCGCAGGCGGGCCTGGTAGCTATGCGCCTTCCAGTTGGCGCGGGCAAGCCATTGCTCTTCGGGCTGGCGGGCGGCCAGATCATCCGTCAGCTCCACCTCGTCAAAGCCGGAGCGGCGCGCCATGGCATACTGGTCGGCAATCACATGGCCAAAGGCGCGCAGACGGCCCGTGTAGCCCTTCAACCGCAGCTGACGGGCGAGGGTAAAGCCACGGCCGTCGGCAAAGCTGGGGAACTGGATCCGCACCAGCGCCACACCGTCCAGAGATACCTCTGCCAGATCGGCGTCCGAGGTCAGATCCAGCACATCGGCGCCGTCAAAGCCAGTGGTCCAGTCGTCGGGCGCAAAGCCCGTGTCGGTCACGATAACAGTCATCTCGTTTACGCTCCTGTGCGTACGAATTTGCCATCCACCACGTGGATGCCGCATTCTTCCTTGTTTTCACCGCGCCAGCGGCCGGCGCGGGGGTCTTCGCCTTCCTTGACCGGGCTGGTGCAGGGGGCGCAGCCGATCGACGGGTAGCCCTTGGCCACCAGCGGATGGCGGGGCAGGCGGTTTTCGTCCATGTAGGCGCGCACGTCCTCGGGCGCCCAATGGGCCAGCGGGTTGATTTTCAGACGCCCGGTGCCGTCCTCGACCTCGAAGAAATCGAGCGCGGCGCGGGTGCCGGATTGGAACCGCTTGCGGCCGGTGATCCAGCCGTCATAGCCATCCAGCGCCTTTTGCAGCGGCACGGTCTTGCGCAGGGTGCAGCAGGCGTCCTTGTCGCTGAAGCGCAGGGCGCCATAGGGGTCTTTCTCGGCGATGTCATCGGCGCGGATGATACGCACGTTGCGCAGGCCCAACCGCTCGCTCACCTCCTGCTGGTAGATCAGCGTTTCCGTGAACAGCAGTTCGGTGTCCACAAAGACAACCGGCGTCATCGGGTCGATGACCGCGGCCATATGCAAAAGCACCACGGATTCCGCGCCGAAAGAGGAGACCAGGGCGATGTGCCCTGCGTCCCGAAGCGCGCCCTCCATCACCGAGGTGGCCGAATGGTGGCGGAAGCGCGCGTTCAGCGCCTCCGCTTTGGCGGCCAGCGCCCGGTCGCGGGCGGGGTCACCCCCCCCGGCGGGCTGTTTTCCGGCTGTGTCGAACATGGTCAGGCGACCTTTTTCTGGGCCTCTGGGTAGAGGGCTGCCTTGAAGGGCTCCATGCCAATGCGGCGGTAGGTCTCGAGGAAGGTCTCGTCAGCGCTTTCACGCTGCGCCATGTAGACCTCGACGATGCGTTCCACCGCGGGCACGATTTCGTCATAGGCGAAACCGGGGCCGGTGCGGGTGCCGATGGCGGCCGTTTCGGTGGCGTCGCCGCCCAGGGTGATCTGGTAGTTCTCCACCCCTGCGCGGTCCAGTCCGAGGATGCCGATATGGCCCACGTGGTGATGGCCGCAGGCGTTGATGCAGCCCGAAATCTTGATCTGAAGATGGCCGACGTCGTGTTCCATCTTCAGTTCGTCAAAACGGGTTGCGATCTCCTGCGCCACCGGGATCGAACGCGCGGTTGCCAGCGCGCAGTAATCCATGCCCGGGCAGGCGATGATGTCCGAGATCAGGCCGACGTTGGCGGTGGCCAGCCCGTGTTGCTTCAGCTTGGCGTGGATCGCGGGCAGGTCATTCTTGTGGACATGCGGCAGGATCACGTTCTGCTGGTGGCTGATGCGCAGCTCGTCATAGGCGTATTGCTCGGCCAGATCCGCCATCACGCGCATCTGTTCGGCGGTGGCATCGCCCGGCGTTGCGCCATGCGCCTTGATCGAGATGGTGGCGATGGCGTGATCGTCCTTGCGGTGCACGGCCAGGTTGGTGTCGGCCCAGGCACGGAAGACCGGGTCGCTTTCATAGGCCGCATCAAAGGCCTCGGTGCTGCCCGAACGAAAATCGGGGGCCGCGAAGTGTTGCTTGATGTCGTCCAGCAGCGCCTGATCGGTGCCGTCGAACTGGCTGCGCAGGGTCAGGAAGGCTTCTTCCACCTTGGCGCGGAACGTGTCGATGCCGTTTTCCATCACGGTGATCTTGATGCGCGCCTTGTACTTGTTGTCGCGCCGACCCAGCACGTTGTAGACGCTGAGGATCGCCTCCAGGTAGGGCAGCAGATCGGCCTGCGGCAGGAACTCCCGCAGAACCTTGCCGACCAGCGGGGTGCGGCCCAGACCGCCGCCGACGATGACCTCGAAACCGGTCTCGCCGTCGCGCTGCACCATGCGCAGGCCAACGTCATGCGCCTTGGTCACGGCGCGGTCGTTGGGGCTGCCGGTGATGGCGATCTTGAACTTGCGGCCCAGGAACTGGAACTCCGGGTGGTCGGTGGACCACTGGCGGATCAGCTCGGCGTAGGGGCGCGGGTCCATCAGCTCATCCTTGGCGGCCCCGGCGAAATGATCCGCGGTGGTGTTGCGGATGGTGTTGCCGGAGGTCTGGATCGCGTGCAGGCCAACCTCGCCCAACGCGTCCAGCATGTCGGGCAGGTCGCGCAGTTTGGGCCAGTTGTACTGGATGTTCTGGCGGGTGGTGAAATGGCCGTAGCCCTTGTCCCACTTCTCGGCCAGGAGCGCGAGGGTGCGCATCTGGCCGGAGTTCAGCGTGCCATAGGGAATCGCCACCCGCAGCATGTAGGCATGCAGTTGCAGATAAACGCCGTTCATCAGGCGCAGCGGCTTGAACTCGTCCTCGGTGAGGGAGCCGTCGATGCGGCGCGCGACCTGGGCGCGGAACTGGGCGTTGCGCTCCGCCAGGAAGGCTTCGTCGAACTCGTTGTACTTATACATTAGCTTGCGCCTCCTGCTTGCCGTGGAAGTAGTTCGAGGGGCCGGTGCGGCGGAATTCCTCGCGGAAGTGGGTCGGTTCGGGACCGTTCGGGCCGGCCTTGGCGTCCGCCAGATAGGCGCCGACGATCTTGAGGTTCTGCTTCTCCGCCTCCAGCAGCCGCAGCTGGGCTTCGGCCTCGTCGGTGATCAGCTCGGCCTGCGCCATGTCGCGGGTCCAGGTGTTCTCGGCGGTGAAATAGATCACGTCGCCTTCGAGCAGATCGTTGGCGGTGATGACTTTGGGCGTAAAGGGGCGAGGCATTATGCAAGCTCCGTCTTGAGGTCGGTGAGGGCCGCGGCCGCCTTGCGCGGTGCAAGCCCCAGGAAGGTGAGGGCAGGACCGTCCAGCCCGGCGGCGTCGAGATCGGCAGGCAGGCGGTCCAGCGTGGTTTCCAGCACCCGCTGTTCGGGGCGCGAGGCGTTTTCGACAAGGGTGACCGGCATGGCGCGGTCAGCGCCGTGCATGATCAGCCGACCTTGGACGAAGCGGGCAGATTTCTTGCCCATGTAGACCGCGGCGACCGCCCCGGGGCGTGCAAGGGCGGCCCAGTCGTGATCGGCAAACCCCTTCATGTCGTGGCCTGTGAGGAACCGCACGGAAGAATTGCGCCCGCGCTGGGTCAGGCTCTGGCCGATGGCGGCGACCGCAGCCGAGGCGGCGGTGATGCCGGGCAGGATCTGGCTGGCGATGCCTGCGGTCTCAAGGGCGCTCAACTCTTCGTCGAGGCGCGCAAACAGGGTGGGATCGCCGGCTTTCAACCGCAGCACTTTCTTGTCGGCCGTGGCATGGGCCACCAGCCGCGCGCAGATCTCCTCCTGCGAGACTTGCGGGCCAAAACCCTCCTTGCCGACGTTCTCCAGCACCGCCTGCGGAGCGGCCAGCGCCAGGATCGCATCGCTGACCAGCCGGTCATGCAGGATCACATCGGCC
The DNA here is from genome assembly GCF_056033425.1 of Leisingera sp. SA32. NCBI lineage: Bacteria > Pseudomonadati > Pseudomonadota > Alphaproteobacteria > Rhodobacterales > Roseobacteraceae > Leisingera > Leisingera sp. SA32. The sequence continues at coordinate 114,091 of NZ_JBVYHB010000005.1, forward strand.
TCTTGCAGGGCGCGCAGCACCTTGAGCGTCAGCAGCTCCGGGTCGCCGGGGCCCGATCCGGCAAAGGCCACCTGGCCCGCGACCAGACAGCCCGCGCCACCACCGGTGTTGACGCTGGCAATCGCGGCATATGTGGTTGGTGCGGACATTGCTGACCCCTCTGCGGTGTGTTTGACTTGGCTCTAGATATAGGAAATATTCCCTCCATTGCGCCATATCGGCGGACAAATAAGAACATTGGTTTCTGCGCGGCGCCAAGCCGGGCTGATTGATCCTCAGACAAGGAGAAAACAGGAATGACGGTGCGGATCGACGGCACGGACCGGAAAATTCTGGCGGAACTGCAACGCGATGCCAGCCAGTCGCTGGATGAAATCGCCCGCCGGGTGGGGTCTTCAAAGACCCCGGTATGGAATCGCATCCGCAAGCTGCGCGAGGCGGGGGTGATCGGCCAGCAGACGGTGCTGCTGGATGCCGAGGCGCTGGGGTTCGAGGCCTGTTTCTTTGTCCTCATCCGCACCTCGGAGCATGAGGCGGAGTGGCAGGCGAAGTTTTTGCAAGCCCTACGCGACCGCCCCGAGGTGCAGGAGGCGCACCGGCTGGCAGGCGACATTGACTACATTCTTAAGGTGCGGGTGCAGAACGCGCGGGCCTATGACGTGTTCTACCAGGCGCTGATTTCAGAGGTGAAGGTGCATAACGTGACGGCGCTGCTGTCGATGGAGGAGATCAAATCCACCACGATGCTGCCGCTGGAGGCCTCGGGAGGTTAAGTATTTGGAACCAGAAAGAAACCGCGCGCCTGCGTTTCTTTCTGGTCTGCCAATACTCCGGGGTTTGGGGCAGAGCCCCAAGTCAGACGGTCACCATCAGCCGGGTGAGCCCGTGGAAATGATAGCTGTTGGCGAATTCCGGTGCCGCGGCCAGTTTCAGATCCGGGCAGCGGTCGAACAGGATCGGCAGGGCGATCTGCATCTCCAGCCGGGCCAAGGGCGCACCGACGCAGAAATGCAGCCCGCCGCCAAAGCTCTTGTTCACCTTGGCGGGGCGGGTCGGGTCGAACCGCTCCGGCTCCTCCAGCACCGCGGGGTCGCGGTTGGCGGCGGCCAGCAGCAGCGCCACCTGCTCGCCGCGCTGGAAGGTATGGCCGAAAACCTCCGCCTCTTCATAGGCGTAGCGGGTGAACATGTGCAGCGGCGGGTCGTAGCGCAGGATCTCCTCGACCAGCCGCTCGATGCCCTCGGGCGCCAGCCACTCGGCCTGCCAGCCCTGCTGCAGCATCGTCTTCACGCCGTTGCCCAGCGAATGCACGGTGGCTTCGTGGCCCGCGTTCAGCAGCAGGATGCAGGTGCCGATCAGCTCATCCGTCGACAGCGTCTCGCCCTCTTCCTCGGCGGCGATCAGCCGGGTGATGAGGTCGTCGCGGGGATCGTCGCGGCGCGCGTCGATATAGCCGCGCAGAAAATCGGTGAACGCCTGCGCCGCGGCGGCGGCGGCGTGTTCGGTCGCCTCGGTGCGGGCGGCCTGGTACATCGCCACCATCCGGTGCGACCAGTCCAGCAGCTGCGGCGCCATTTCGGTCGGCACGCCCAACAGGCGGCAGATGGTGATCACCGGCACCTGGGTGCAATAGGCGTCCAGCAGATCAAAGGGCTGGTCGGGGAAGGCGTCGATCAGCTGGTGGCACAGCGTCTCCAGCCCCGGTTGCAGCGCCGCGATCCCGCGCGAGGTGAAGGCGCGCATCACCAGCTTGCGCAAGCGGGTGTGGCGGGGTGGTTCGGCGTCCAGCATCGAATGCGCCTCGGTGGCGAGAAAGGGAGCGAGGTGGGCCGGGCCGTCCTGCTGCATCTCCTGCGGCAGTTCGCGGCCAAAGCGGCGGTCGCGCAGCAGCATGTGCACTGCCGCATGACCGAAGGCGGCGACCATGCCGTAGTCCTGCCAGCGGTGCAGCTGGCCCTGCGCGCGGGCCGCGGCGTAAAACGGATAGGGGTTCTGGACGAAGCCGGGATCGGTCGGGGATTGGGACAGGATCTGCATGGGGTGATTTTGCCGGCATGGCTGGTCTTTGCAAGGGGCAGGCTGTTAACTTGCGCGCATGAAAGCACAAACCTTGATCCGCTGGAGCCTGCCCGTGGGCTTCCTGCTGGCCGTCGCGGCACTGGCGCTGGCGGTCTGGTCCTATGGTTACCGGCAGGCGCTGGACAGCCTGGCCGAACGCAGCGCCGCCGATCTGGCGCTGGCCTCGGACCGGGTCAGCACCCAGCTGGAGGTCTACCAGGAGCTGGCGGTTCTGACGGCGGAGCACCCGGTGCTGGGCAACCTGTCAGAGCCGGTGGCGCGGGCGGCGGCGGCGGATCTGCTGCGTGCGATTGCCGACAAGACCGCGGCGCTGGATGTGTTCTTTGCCGATGCCAGCGGCCGGGTGCTGGCCGCTGCCGAAGGGGTGGCGGGCGGCAGCGTGGCGGGGCGGGATTATTTCCGCCGCGCGCGACAAGGGGCGCTGGGCACCGGTCACGGCGTTTTGCAGCCGGAGGGGCAGCGTGCCTATTTCTACGCGGCACCGGCCTTTGGCGCCGATGGGCGGGTGCGCGGCGCGCTGGTGGTGGTGGCTGATATCGAGGACGTGGAGCAGACCTGGCGCGGCAGCCTGCCGGCGGTGTTCTTTACCGTTGCCAGCGGCGAAGTGTTCATCTCCAACCGCTCGGAACTGCTGTTCTGGAACCGGCAGGCGGAGGGTGCAGGGGCTGCGGGCCCGCAGGTGCTGGAGCGCTGGCGCACCGGTGGGCATGAGATCTGGCGGCTGGCGGGCAGCCCCTATCTGCCGACGCGGGCGCTGCATCTGTCGGTGGCGCTGCCGGTGATCGGGATGACTGGCGAGATCCTGGTGGATGTGGCCCCGGCGCGGCGGATTGCGGCCTTGCAGGCGGCGGCGCTGGCGGCGGTGTGCTTGGCCTTTGGCGCCATGTTGTTTTTCGTGATGGAGCGCCGCCGCACCCTGGCCGAGGCCAATGCGGTGCTGGAAAGCCGGGTGGCGCAGCGCACCGAGGCGCTGTCGGCGGCCAACGCCCAGCTGCGCCGCGAGGTGCGCGAGCGCGAGGAGGCGGAGGCGGCGCTGAAGCGCGCCCAGCAGGATCTGGTGCAGGCGGGCAAGCTGTCGGCGCTGGGGCAGATGTCGGCCGGGATTAGCCATGAGCTGAACCAGCCCCTGATGGCGATCCAGCAATATGCGGACAACGGGGCCGCCTTTCTGGCCCGCGGCAAGGCTGAGCGCACCGGCGAGAACCTGGTACGGATCTCCGACATGGCGGCGCGGATGGCGCGGATCATCAAGAACCTGCGCGCCTTTGCCCGCAACGAGAGCGAGCCGGTGGGCCGGGTCGATCTGGCCAAGGTGCTGGAGGATGCGGTGGAGCTGACCCAGACGCGGCTGCGCGACTGTTCCGTGCGCCTGGACTGGGCGCCGCAGCCGCGCGGAGAGGTTTTTGTGCGCGGCGGCGAGGTGCGGCTGACGCAGGTCTTCGTGAACCTTATCAACAACGCGGTGGATGCGATGCTGGATCAGGAGGAGCGGGTGATCCGGCTGGCCGTTCAAGACGGCGCGCGGCTGTCGGTCTGTGTGCAGGACGTCGGTCCCGGTCTGAAGGAGCCGGAAAAGGTGTTTGATCCGTTCTATTCCACCAAGGCGGTGGGCACCTCCGAAGGCATGGGGCTGGGGCTGTCCATTTCCTATGGTCTGGTGCAAAGCTTTGGCGGCAACATTCGCGGTACCAATGCCGAGTGGGGGGCGGTGTTCACGGTGGAGCTGGAATACTGGAAAGAGGAAGAGGCGGCATGACGCGCAGGGTGTTGCTGGTGGATGACGATGCCGCGGTGCGGGCGGCATTGGCGCAGACGCTGGAGCTGAACGAGCTGGAGGCGGTCACCGCCGGATCGTTCGTGGCGGCCAAGGATCTGATCACGCGGGCGTTTGACGGCATCATCGTGTCCGACATCCGGATGCCGGGACGGGACGGGTTTCACCTGCTGGACTATGCCCATGAGGTCGACCCGGAGCTGCCGGTGGTGCTGCTGACCGGCGAGGGCGACATTCCGATGGCAGTGCGGGCCATGTCGCGCGGCGCCTTTGACTTTCTGGAGAAACCCTGCGCGGCCGCCGATTTCCTGCCGGTGCTGGAACGCGCGCTGCGGACCCGTGCGCTGGTGCTGGAGAACCGCCGCTTGAAACAGCAGCTGGAAACCGGCGATCCGGCCTCAAGGCTGCTGTTCGGCAGTTCGCCGCAGGCCAGTGCGCTGCGGCGCCGGGTGCGCACGGTGGCGCCCACGGGGGCTGAGGTGCTGGTCTCGGGGCCGCCGGGCAGCGGCATTTCCAAGGTGGCGGAGGTCATCCACCTGATGTCTCCGGTCGGCCAGGGCCCCTTCGTGAAACGCGCCGCTGCCGGGCTGGGGCAGGCCGATGTCGTCAGCCTGTGCAAGGACGCCGCCGGGGGGTCGCTGTTTCTCGACGAGGTGCAAAGCCTGCCCGAGGCGGCGCAATATGCGCTGTTGGGGCAGTTGGAACAGGGCGCGGGGACGCGGGTGATCGCGGGGTCCAGCGCCGATCTGGCCGGGCAGGTGGAGCAGGGCGCCTTCAACGCCGATCTGTTCTACCGGCTTGACGTGATGCGGGTGCGCATCCCTTCGCTGGCGGAACGGCCCGGCGATATTCCGGTGCTGTTTCGCCACTACGTGGCGCAGGCGGCGGAACAGGCAGGCATCCAGCCGCCGGAGATCAGCCAGGAGCATCTGGCGGCCTTGATGGCGCAGGACTGGCCGGGCAATACCCGGTCACTGATGTCGGCGGCGATGCGGTTCGTGCTGGGCATGCCCGAGGAGGCGGCGGCGAGCGCGGGGCTGGGCCTTGCGGAACAGATGGCGCAGGTGGAGCGCTCGCTGCTGATCGCGGCGCTGGGGCGGGCCAACGGGCGCGCGGCTGTGGCGGCGCAAACCCTCAAGCTGCCCCGCAAGACGTTCTACGATAAGTTGGCCCGCTATGGCATCCGCCCCGAGGACTATCGCCGCTGACGGGCGCCGGGTTGTCATATGCGGGTCGTCTGGCCCGGTCCTGCGACCGGGATCGTCAAGGAGGCGGCGCCGCCGGAACCCCCGGATGGGGGCCGTGGGCGGAGGCAGGATGGGAGGAGGATCCCCCCATGTCCGCTGAAGCCTTCGTTGCGGGACACCCCTGCACCCGATGAGGAGGTGGTCTGAGGGGTCCGTTTCTCCTGGTGGTGCGGGGTGTCAGTCCGCACCGGTGTCGCGACGCCTGTCAGTATCGCAAAGCGGGGTTAAGGCGCGGCAAGGAGGGCGTACGGTGGGGGCGCAACACGCGGTCGCGGCACCCGTCCGGGGCGGCGGTACAGAGACGCGTATGTGGGGAAAGATGAAGCGTGGCGATTCTGTGCCAGTTGACGGGCGCTAACATTTGTGCGGAATTTCGCACAAAGCCCGAAACGCTCTGTGCGGGATTTCGCACAGCCTGCGCCGCCGGTGGCAAGAGGCGTGCGATTCGATCCTCAAACCCATTGGAATATAAAGAGAAATTCGAGTCTCTCCCGCGGTTCGAATCAATGGTTGAGCGGATTTCCGCAAGTTGGGATGCTGCCTGCGGGTTTCAGCCACGTTGCTGAACACAGCACTGCAATTCTGGGAGGAATGACATGAAGATGCTGACTGCTGCCGCCACCGCGATGGCGCTGACCGTGACCGCTGGTGCGGCAAGCGCTGCCTGCGACGATGGCGAGATCGTGGTGAAATTCAGCCACGTCACCAACACCGACAAGCACCCCAAGGGGATCGCGGCCTCGCTGCTGGAAAAGCGTATCAACGAAGAGATGAACGGCACCATGTGCCTGGAGGTCTACCCGAACTCCACGCTCTACAATGACAACAAGGTGCTGGAGGCGATGCTGCAGGGCGACGTCCAGCTGGCCGCGCCGAGCCTGTCGAAGTTCGAGAAGTTCACCAAGCAGTTCCGCCTGTTCGACCTGCCGTTCATGTTCAAGAACATCGAGGCGGTGGATGCGTTCCAGGCTTCCGAGACCGGTCAGGAGATGCTGGATTCGATGCAGCGCCGCGGCCTGCAGGGGCTGGCCTACTGGCACAATGGCATGAAGCAGATGTCGGCAAACAAGCCGCTGGTGGAGCCGTCTGATGCCGAAGGGCTGAAGTTCCGCGTGCAGTCCTCGGACGTGCTGGTGGCGCAGATGGAAGCCATCGGTGGCAGCCCGCAGAAGATGGCGTTCTCCGAAGTTTATGGCGCATTGCAGCAGGGCGTCGTGGACGGGCAGGAAAACACCTGGTCCAACATCTACGGCAAGAAGTTCTTTGAGGTGCAGGACGGCGTGACCGAGACCAACCACGGCGCGCTGGATTACCTGGTGGTGACCAGCGTCGACTGGCTGGACAGCCTGGAGCCGGAGGTGCGCGAGCAGTTCCTGACCATCCTGAACGAGGTGACGACGCTGCGGAATGCCGAATCCACCAAGGTGAACAACGAGGCCAAGCAGGCGATCATCGACGCCGGTGGCGTGGTGCGCGAGCTGACCGCAGAACAGCGTGCCGCCTGGGTCGAGGCGATGAAGCCGGTCTGGGAGAAATTCGCAGGCGACGTCGGCCAGGACAAGATCGACGCGGCACAGGCGATCAACGCAGGCCTGTAAGCCGCCCGCAGACTTGAAACAGGCAGGGCGCCCCCGCAGCGGGCGTCCTGCACCCGGCGCCGCGGTTCTGACCGGCGGCCCAACCGAGCAATCCAAAATTTTGGGGGACTATCATGTCGGGGGCAAGAACCGGCCCAACCGGGCTACTCAATACACTCGAAGAAACCCTGATCGCGCTGTTGCTGGGGCTGATGACCATCATCACCTTTGCCAATGTGGTCGCGCGTTTCGTTTTCAATTCCAACATCCTGTGGGCGCTGGAGCTGACCGTGTTCCTGTTCGCCTGGCTGGTGCTTTTGGGGGCGTCCTATGCGGTAAAGGCGCATGCGCATCTGGGTGTTGACGCGATCATCAACCTGCTGTCGCCGGGCGTGCGCCGGGCCGTGGGGCTGTTTGCCGCCGCCTGCTGCATCGTGTTCTCGCTGCTGCTGCTGAAGGGGGCCTATGACTACTGGGCGGTGTTTGCCGACCTGCCGCCGACCTCGGGGCGGTGGTTCCCGACCGGCTTTGACATGAAGGCCCGCAGCCAGAGCTTTTACGAGGTCCAGGACGTGCCGATGGTGAGCTTCCTGCGGTTCCTGGAAAACCTGATCAACTATGGCGACTCTTACGAGAAGCTGCCCAAGGTGGTGCCCTATATCGTGCTGCCACTGTCAACGCTGCTGCTGGTGGTGCGGTTCATCCAGGCGGCGGTGCAGATCGCCCGCGGCGAGGCCGACCGGCTGGTGGCCAGCCACGAGGTCGAAGACGAAATTGCAGACGTGCAGGCGCAGCGCGGGGAGCATGACTGATGGAAGTGGTAATCCTCTTTTCGATGGTGATCGGCCTGTTGCTGATCGGGGTGCCGATTGCGGTGTCCTTGGGCCTCAGCTCGACCATCTTTCTGCTGATCTATTCCGACAGCTCTCTGGCGTCGGTGGCGGGCACGCTGTTTGAAGCCTTCGAGGGACATTTCACCCTGCTGGCGATCCCGTTCTTCATCCTGGCGTCCAGCTTCATGACCACGGGCGGCGTGGCGCGGCGGATCATCCGGTTCTCCATCGCTTGCGTCGGCCACTTGCCGGGCGGGCTGGCGATTGCCGGCGTCTTTGCCTGCATGTTGTTTGCGGCCCTGTCCGGGTCGTCCCCGGCGACGGTGGTGGCGATCGGTTCAATCGTGATCGCGGGCATGCGCCAGGTGGGCTATTCCAAGGACTTTGCCGCCGGTGTGATCTGCAACGCGGGCACGCTGGGCATCCTGATCCCGCCGTCGATTGTCATGGTGGTCTATGCGGCCGCGGTTGAGGTCTCGGTCGGGCGGATGTTCCTGGCGGGCGTCATTCCGGGCTTGATGGCCGGCCTGATGTTGATGGTGACCATCTATGTGATGGCCAAGGTCAAGAACCTGCCAAAGGGCGAATGGTTGGGCTGGGGCGAGATCTTTGCCTCTGCGCGGGAGGCTGGTTGGGGCTTGTTCCTGATCGTTATCATCCTGGGCGGCATCTATGGCGGCATCTTCACCCCCACAGAGGCGGCGGCGGTGGCCGCGATCTACGCCTTCTTCATCGCGAGCTTTGTCTACAAGGACATGGGGCCGCTGTCGAACGGCGAGGGCGCGGCCAAGACATCGCTGTTGAAAAAGCCATACGCGCTGATCACGGCCTTTTTGCACAGCGACACCAAACAGACGCTGTTCGAGGCGGGCAAGCTGACCGTGACGCTGTTGTTCGTGATCGCCAATGCGCTGATCCTCAAGCATGTGCTGACCGATGAACAGGTGCCGCAGCATATCGCCAATGCGATGCTGTCGGCGGGCTTTGGTCCGGTGATGTTCCTGGTGGTGGTGAACGTGATCCTGCTGATCGGAGGCCAGTTCATGGAACCGTCGGGTCTGTTGGTGATCGTTGCCCCCCTGGTGTTCCCGATTGCGATCGAGCTGGGCATCGATCCGATCCACCTGGGTATCATCATGGTGGTCAACATGGAGATCGGCATGATCACGCCGCCGGTCGGTCTGAACCTGTTCGTGACCTCGGGTGTTGCAGGCATGCCGATGATGGGCGTGGTGCGCGCGGCGCTGCCGTTCCTGGCGGTGCTGTTCGTCTTCCTGATCCTGATCACCTATGTGCCCTGGCTGTCGACGGTGCTGCCAAACGCGGTGATGGGGCCGGAGATCATAACCAACTAGGTGCCGCGATATGTGCGACAAGAAAACGCCCCGGTGATCCGGGGCGTTTTTTCATTCCAGGGCAGGGGCTTTGCCCGTCTGCGCGCGGCGCGCGCATTCCCCCCGGATATTTCTGGCCAGAAGAAACAGCCGACTGCACAGCTTCTTTCTGGTCAACACATACTCCCGCCGGAGGCCCGCGCCGCGCGGCGCGGTTCAGAGGGTTTCCAGTGTCTCGATGATCGGGGAGAAATCGCCCGCGCGCAGGCTCGCGCCGCCGACCAGCGCCCCGTCGACATTGGCGACGGCAAAGATCTCGCCCGCGTTGGAGGGTTTGACCGAACCGCCGTAGAGCAGGCGGATGCCATCGGCGATTTCCGCGCCGAAACGGTGCACCAGTTCGGTGCGCAGGAAGTTGTGGACCTCGCCGATCTGTTCCAGCGTGGCCACCTTGCCGGTGCCGATGGCCCAGACGGGCTCATAGGCGATGACGGTGTTGGTTGCGGTGGCCGAGGCGGGGACGGAGGCGGCGAGCTGGGCCCCCACCACCTCGAGCGTCTCGCCGCCCTCGCGCTGCGGCAGGGTTTCGCCGAGGCAGATCACTGCCGTCAGCCCTTCGGCGATGGCGGCTTCGGCCTTGGCGCAAACGTCGGTGTTGCTTTCGCCGTGATCGGCGCGGCGCTCGGAGTGTCCAAGGATCACGGCGCTGGCGCCGGCGTCTTTCAGCATTGCCGCCGAGACGTCGCCGGTATGGGCGCCGGAGCCCTGCGCATGGCAGTCCTGACCGCCGAGGGCGATGGCGCCGCCCTGAACCTTCTCCGCTGCGCGCGACAGCAAGGTTGTGGGCGGGCAGATCAGGATGTCCACCGCCGGGCTGGGGTGGCGTTCGGCCAGATCCGTCAGCTCTGCCAGGCTTGCGCCGGTGCCGTTCATCTTCCAGTTACCTGCTGCCAGTTTGCGCCGCATGGGGAAAGCCTCCGCTGATCTGTTTGGAGGTGACAGGTAGCACCCGCGGCGGCGCGGTGCAATTCGCTTGCGCGCCTGGGCGGAACGCAAAAGGGCGGGGAAGACCCCGCCCGCCGGTTCCACCCGTTTGGTGCCGGTTCAGCTGTCGGATTGTTCCTTGAAGCTGATGGATTCACCGCAGCCGCAGGCCTCGGCCACATTGGGGTTGTTGAACTTGAAGCCGCTTTCCAGCAGCGTCACCTCATAGTCGATTTCGGTGCCGAACAGGAACATCTGCGCCATCGGCGCGATCAGGATGCGGGCGCCGTCCTGTTCCACAACCTCGTCGTTCGGGGCGGCTTCATCGACGTATTCCATGGTGTATTCCATGCCCGCGCAGCCGCCCTTCTTGACGCCGATGCGCAGGCCGGCATGACCGTCCTTTTCCATCAGCTTGGCAATCTGCGCCGCTGCCTTGGCGGTCATGGTGACGGCCTGTTTGCCGGGGATGCCGAACATGCGTGTACTCCAAATTTCGCGCTTGCCCTTAACGTAGGGGCGTGGCGGGGCAGGCTCAAGGGGGGCAGGCCTATTGCGGCGGGCCGCAGGGGCCGGCGCCGGGAGGGTGGGCGCCGCGCAGAGACGCAGCGCGGGCGGCTTACATGAAGCCCAGTTCCAGCCGTGCTTCGTCGGACATCATCTCCATGCCCCAGGGCGGCTCCCAGGTCAGCTGCACGTCGACGTCCTTGACGCCGGGCAACGGAGAGACCGCATCCACGATCCAGCCCGGCATCTCGCCGGCCACGGGGCAGCCCGGCGCCGTCAGGGTCATGATGATCTTGACCTCGTTCTCTGCGCTGATGTCGATGGTGTAGATCAGGCCCAGCTCATAGATGTTGACCGGAATTTCCGGGTCATACACAGAGCGGCAGGCATCTGCCACCGCCTCGTAGAGGGGGTGGTCGACGCTGGAGGGCGCGATCAGCGGGGTGCCTTCGAGAGGTTCGGACGGGTTGGTCATGCGAGTTCCGGTCTGGTTTTCCGACCGTTTATATAGGAAACACACGCCCCGGCGTCCAGTGGTGCTGGCGGCGCCGTGTGAACTTCCTGTCCGGCACGTCGCGGAAAATTGATTTCAGGGGCTTTTTGCACTAGATTGTGATCCCCTTGTGCCTCGCACCGACAACGGCTGCGGTTGGGCAGGGGAAGCGTGTGGGCCCGACCGGACGCGGCGCCGCGAATGCGGGCGCGCGCCGGGGATCGCCTCGCCGCACCCGGAGGTGCCATGACCATATCAGTTGTCGAGCCAGGATGTGCAGCCGCAGTACGGCAGGCGGGCGTGACGGCGCTGGCGGGGCTGCTGGCGCTGGGGGCGGGCAGCGCGGCAGCGGAACCGGCGTGGCGGTTTCAGCTGACGCCGTTGGCGCAGGCGGGATCGGTGGAGGGCATCACCGAGCTGGGTTTCGCCGGGGGCGGCCTGTCGATCGACCCCGGCGATGTGCTGGATCCGCTGCGGGCGGGGGGCGCGCTGGAATTCGAAGGGCGCCACAGGAGCCGCTTTGGCTTTCGTCTGCGCTATACCGTGCAGGATGCCGACGGACGCGGCAGCGGCGCGCTGGCGGATTTCGACCAGAACATCGGCGAAGCGGTGGTGACCTACCGGCTGGGGCGCGGGCCCGCGGATCCGGCGGCGCGCGACCGGGTGGAACTGTTTGCGGGCCTCCGTCATTGGGACGTCGATGTGCAAAGCAGCGCGGCGGGCAGCCTGCGGCGCAGCGCGGCGTGGAGCGATGCGATTGCGGGGGTGCGTTGGCAGCGCCGCCTGACGCCGGGGTTGAGCCTGCTGCTGGAGGGCGACATCGGCGGATCTGGCGGGGCGGGCCAGAGCTGGTCGGCGACAGGCGGCGTCATCTTCGACCGCTGGCAACGGGCGTCGGTCTATGTGATGTATCGCGGTCTGGGGGTGGACCATGAAGACGGCCAGCGCGGCACCGCCGGGTATTTCCGCCACGACGTCGTGGTCCATGGGTTGCTGGCGGGCGTGGGGTTCCGGTTCTGACCTTTCCCCACGCCTTCTTGCTGTCGCCGGTCAGTCGTTGATGTCGTGGTCGAAAGTCTTGACCTGGCCCTTGGGCAGGGCGAACAGCCGCCGCATCAGCAGCCAGGCCGCCAGCGACAGCGCCGCAAATATCAGCAGCAACGGCGCAAGCCCGATGCCGCTGGCGCCCAGAAGCAGCAGCGCCGCCACCGCGGCCGCGCCGATGGCGAAGCCCAGGAACACAAAGCCGGGCACCAGGCTTTCCAGAATCCCCAGCACCAATGCCGCGGCGCCCCAGACCCACCACAATGCCCAAAACTGCCCTGCCATCACTTGCCGCCCTTCAGCAGTTTGAACGCATCGCCAAAGGCCTCCAGCGCGGCTGCCGGCAACACGATGGTCTGTTTGCCATCGCCGTTGCCAAGCGCATTCAGCGCCTCCACCTGCTTGAGCGCCACCTGGTATTGCGCGGCCTCAAGCCCATGCGCGGCGATAGCCCTGGCGACCACCTCGGTGGCATAGGCCTCGGCTTCGGCCTCGATGCGGCGGGCCTTGGCGGTCTGCTGCGCGGCGTAAAGCTCGGCGTCGGCGGCCAGTTCAACAGACCGTTTCTGGCCCTCGGCCTCTGTCACCTGGGCACGCCGGGCGCGTTCGGCGTTGAGCTGTTGCAGCATCGCGTCGCGGGTGGCCTGATCGAGGTTCACGTCCAGGATCTCGGCGCGGGTGACCTCGATGCCCCAATCGTCGACGGCGCTTTCGACGGAATGCTGGATCTGCGCGATCAGCTGTGAGCGGTTGGACTGCACCTCATCAAGGTCCATCTTGCCGATCTCGGCGCGCACGATACCGGCCACGGCGGTGGCAATGGCCCCATCCACGTCGCGGATGCGGTAGACGGTCTTTTCCGGCTCAAGGATGCGGTAGAACACGGAGGTGTCGATTTGCACCAGCACGTTGTCCTTGGTGATCGCGTCCTGGGTGGCGTTGGGCAGCTGACGTTCCAGGATCGACACCTTGTGACGCACCACGTCCAGGAAGGGCACGATGAAGTTGATGCCGGGGCCGAGCACCGAATGCAGGCGGCCAAAGCGCTCGATCACGAATTTCTGCGACTGCGGCACGATGCGGATGCCCTTGAGCACCACGATGACGAGCAGCAGTGCCCCCAGCAGGTAGAGGATATTGCTGGCGAGCAAATCCAGAATGAAGTCTTCGGTCATCAATACGTCCTTTGGTTGCCGGGGGCTGTCCGCACATGCGGCGGGCGCCATGGCGGCGAGGGGCGGCTGCGGGCGGCGCTGGCTGGCTGGCGGCCGTCGCGCCGGTGTCTGGCAGCAGGGGCGCGCCCGGTGTCTGCGATGTGGTCAAGGGGTGGCCCAAGTCCGGGTAATGTCAGCAGTTTGGGCGTTGCCGCTGCGGATTTCAACTGTTCTGCCGTTGCGGCAGGTGGCGGCGGCCGCGGTGTGGCGTGGCCTGCCGCCGGACCGGTTCAACCGGTCGACACGGGCTTGCGCCGCCGCAAGGGGGCGGGCCGTACCCGGCCCTCGATCTCGTCCAGGATCAGCCCGGCGATGTTCTTGGTCGAGGTTTTCTCAATGCCTTCCAGGCCAGGCGAGGAGTTCACCTCCAGCACCTTGGGGCCATTTTCGGAGCGCAAGAGGTCGACGCCCGCCACGTTGAGGCCAAAGGCCCGCGCCGCGCGCACCGCGGTGGCGCGTTCCTCCTTGCTGATGCGCACCGCAACCGCGCTGCCGCCCAGGTGCAGGTTGGAGCGAAAGTCGCCCTCTGCGCCGGAGCGTTTCATCGCCGCCACCACGCGGGTGCCGACGACGAAACAGCGGATGTCTTCACCTGCGGCCTCCTTGACGAACTGTTGCACAAGGAAGTTGGCCTTGAGACCGCGAAAGGCGGTGATGACGCTTTCGGCGGCTTTCTTGGTTTCGGCCAGCACCACGCCCTTGCCTTGGGTGCTTTCGAGCAGCTTGACGATCAGCGGCGCGCCGCCGGCGATGCCGATCAGATTGGCCGTGTCCTTGGGCGAGGCGGCAAAGGCGGTGGCGGGCATGCCGATCTTGTGGCGCGCAAGGATCTGATGCGCGTGCAGCTTGTCGCGACTGGCGGTGATGCCGGCAGAGCCGTTGATGCAGAAGGTGCCGAGGGTTTCAAACTGGCGCAGCAGCGCCGTGCCGTATTGCGTGACCGAGGCCCCGATGCGCGGGATCACCGCATCGAAGCGCGGCAGCCGCCGGCCGTCGTAGTGGATCTCCGGCGCCAGCGTGTTGATCGCCATGTAGCAGCGGTTGGTGTCGATGATCTCCACCGTGTGGCCGCGTTTCTCGCCCTCTTCGATCAGGCGTCGGTTGGAATAGTTGCTCTCGCGGCTGAGGACGGCGATACGCAGGGCGCGTTTCGGGGCGGCCTTGCGAATATCGGCAGAGGCGTAGACGGAGTAGTCCAGCTGCGGCTGGCAAAAGCGGTCGGAGGGATCCACCGTCACATTGTCCAACGCCTGCCGCCCCAGCAGCATGTGCAGCGCCATGCCGCGGCGGTCGGTCAGGGTCAGCTCAACCGGCCAGCTGCGCCCGGCGACCTCCATGCTGGTCGCGATGACAAAACGCATCTCGCTCTCGCCGTTGGAGGACGTCACCTCGCGGCGATCCTTGATGTCGGCGGAGCAGGGGATTTCCAGATCGTATTGGCCGGGGATCGGATGCACGATGAACCGGACCTTTGGCGCGTCCGTCGGACCAAAGGTTTCGATTTCGGTGGCGTGCAGAGAGGAGGTCCGGGCGCCTGTATCAACCTTGGCCCGCAGCGCGGGCAGCCCGAGATCGGGTAGGCTGATCCATTCTTCCCAGCCCAGTTTCAATTGCGGCGCCGGGTCTGAGGTGGACATGCGCGGGGCTCCTTGGCATTAGGGGGAATCACCGGTGTGCCGGTGTCATGGTAACGGCAGGAACACGAGATGGCAGAGCTTTTCAACTTTGAACTGAAGGCAACCGACGGCAAGGCGCGCACTGGTGTCATCAATACCCCGCGCGGCGAGATCCGCACCCCGGCCTTCATGCCGGTGGGTACCGCTGCCACCGTGAAGGCGATGCTGCCAGAAAGCGTGCGCGCCACAGGCGCCGACATCCTGCTGGGCAACACCTACCACCTGATGCTGCGTCCCACTGCCGAGCGCATCGACCGGTTGGGCGGTTTGCACAAGTTCATGAACTGGGACCGGCCGATCCTGACCGACAGTGGCGGGTTCCAGGTGATGTCGCTGGCGGGGCTGCGCAAGCTGACCGAGAAGGGCGTGACCTTCAAGAGCCACATCGACGGCTCCCGCCATGAGCTGACGCCGGAACGGTCAATGGAAATCCAGAAGCTCCTGGGGTCCGACATCGTGATGTGTTTCGACGAATGCCCGGCGCTGCCCGCCGACCGCACGCGCATCGCTGAGAGCATGCGCCTGTCGATGCGCTGGGCGGAGCGCAGCCGCGAGGCCTTTGGCGACCGCCCCGGCCACGCATTGTTCGGTATCCAGCAGGGCGGGCTGGAGCAGGATTTCCGCGAGGAGTCGGCCGAGGCGCTGAAGAAGATCGGCTTTGACGGCTACGCCGTTGGCGGCCTGGCAGTGGGCGAGGGCCAGGAGGCGATGTTCGGCTGTCTGGACCATGCCCCCGGCTTCCTGCCCGAGGACAAGCCGCGGTATCTGATGGGCGTCGGCAAGCCCGACGACATCGTCGGCGCGGTGGCCCGCGGCATCGACATGATGGATTGCGTGCTGCCGTCGCGCTCGGGTCGCACGGGGCAGGTGTTTACCCGGCACGGTGTGGTCAACATCAAGAACGCCCGCCACCAGGACGACCCGCGCCCGCTGGATGAGGCCTGTTCCTGCCCGGCCTGCGCCAATTACTCCCGCGCCTACCTGCACCACGTCTTTCGCAGCAACGAGATGATTTCGGGCATGCTTCTGACCTGGCACAACCTGCATTATTTCCAGGAAATCATGGCAGGCATGCGCGAGGCGATCGCGGCGGGCACCTTCGAGGCCTGGCAAAAAGACTTCCACGATACCCGCGCACAGGGCGATATTGAGCCGCTGTGACGTCCCGTCCGGCATGAGTATTTGAAACCAGAAAGAGGCGCGGGGCGTGTCCTTGCGTCTTTTTTGGCGAAATACTCCGGGGTGAATGCGCGCTTTTCAGGCGCGCCAGCTTGTGGCGGAGAGGCTGACGTCGCACCGCCGGCGGTGCCAGACTAACATTCCTGTGACGGTAGGGTTGTAAGTGCCGCTGCGGATGCACAGGTTTTTTGGCAGGCAACATTCCTGTTGCTGGAAACTTTGTCCAAAGGATGCTTTCCGTGAGCCAGAAACTGTTTTCCGCCGCAACTGCGGGTGCGATCGAACTGAAAAACCGCGTGGTGATGGCACCGCTGACCCGCAACCGGGCCGACGACCGGACCGGCGAGGTGCTGGATCGGCATGTCGACTATTACGCCCAGCGGGCCGGGGCCGGGTTGATCATCACCGAAGGCAGCCAGATCAGCCCAGAGGGCAAGGGCTATATCCAGACGCCGGGTATCCATACCGCGGCGCAGGCCGCCGCCTGGCGCAAGGTCACGGATGCGGTGCATGCCAAGGGTGGCAAGATCGTCATCCAGCTGTGGCATGTGGGGCGGATCACCCATGACTCGCTGCTGCCCGACGGCGTGGCGGCGGTTGGTCCCACCGATCAGGCCGCCGATGCGCAGACCTTTACCCATGCGGGGTTTGAACCCACCGCCACGCCCAAGGCGCTGAGCGTGGACGACATCCGGCGGCTCACAGATGACTACGTGCAGGCGGCAAAATATGCCAAAGAAGCGGGCTTTGACGGCGTCGAGTTGCATGCCGCCAACGGCTACCTGCTGGAGCAGTTCCTGAAGGATGGCGTCAATACCCGCTCGGATGCCTATGGCGGCTCGCCTGAGAACCGCGCCCGCATCCTGTTTGAGGTGCTGGACGCGCTGCGCACGGTTTGGAGCGCTGATCGCATTGGTGTGCGCCTGTCGCCCTTTGCCACTTTCAACGATGTGTCGGACAGCGATCCGGTGGCCCATTTCACCCCAGTCATCGAGCGGCTGAACAGCTATGGGCTGGCCTATCTGCACATGGTCGAAGGGGAAACAGGTGGCGCCCGCGACGGCGATTTCGACGCCCTGCGCAGGCTGTATACCGGCACTTACATGGCCAACAACGGCTATGATCGCGAGTCGGCGTTGGCGCGCACCGACAGCGGTGCTGCGGATCTGGTGGCCTTTGGGCGGCCGTTCATTGCCAACCCCGACCTGGTCGCACGGCTGGAGCAAAACGCACCGCTGAACGCAGGCAATCCGGAGACTTATTATGGCGGCGGTGACGAGGGGTTCACTGACTATCCCGCGCTGACCTCCCTTGCGGCCGAGTGATCGCAGCTGCGGCGGCCCCCCTGCGGGCTGCCGTTGAGCAGGCGGCGGGCGGGTGGATCTGCCCGTCGTCTCGGGCCGGTGCGGGGCAGAAACGGGCTGGGATGCGCCCTGCGGATCAGCAGGAAGGCGCCACCCGCGGCGGCGTTATAGCTTTGCTCACCCTTTCCCCATTTGCGCCCTTGTGATCCGGCGGCTGTGCGGGCAAGGTGAGCCCCAACCTGGCGGCAGGGCAGTTGAAAACCATCAACCGCCCCACCAGATATAGACATCCAATGAGGAGACGGGCCAAAGCTGCCGAGACCGGGGCCGGACCGTCTTGCCAAACCAAAGGACCGAGTATGCAAGAGCCACTCAATTCCTCCTACCCAGTCCTGCCGCTGCGCGACATCGTGGTTTTCCCCCACATGATCGTGCCGCTGTTCGTGGGCCGGGAAAAATCGGTGCGTGCGCTGGAAGAGGTCATGGCCGATGACAAGCAGATTCTGCTGTCCAGCCAGATCGACCCGGCCGAGGACGATCCCGAAACCGATGGCATCTACACCGCCGGTGTGCTGGCCAATGTGCTGCAACTGCTGAAGCTGCCCGATGGCACCGTCAAGGTGCTGGTGGAAGGTCAGACGCGGGTGCAGATCACCGATTTCCTCGACAATGACAACTTTTTCGAGGCCAAGGCGGTCGAGCTGACCGAAATCCCCGGTGACGTCACCACCACCGAGGCGCTGGTGCGCACCGTGGGGGATGAGTTCGAACGCTACGCCAAGGTGCGCAAGAACATCCCCGAAGAGGCGTTGTCGGCGGTGGGCGAGACGACCGAGCCGGCCAAGCTGGCTGACCTGGTGGCAGGCCACCTGGGCATTGAGGTCGACCGCAAACAGGAACTGCTGGAGACGCTCAGCATCAGCGAGCGGCTGGAGAAGGTCTATGGCCTGATGCAGGGCGAAATGTCGGTCCTGCAGGTCGAGAAGAAGATCAAGACCCGCGTCAAATCGCAGATGGAGAAGACCCAGCGCGAATATTACCTGAATGAGCAGATGAAGGCCATTCAGAAGGAGCTGGGCGACGGCGAAGAGGGCGCCGGCGAAATCGCCGAGCTGGAAGAGAAGATCGCCGAGACCAAGCTGTCGAAAGAGGCGCGGGAGAAGGCTGACGCCGAGCTGAAGAAGCTCAAGAACATGTCGCCGATGTCGGCAGAGGCGACCGTGGTGCGCAACTATCTCGACTGGATGCTGTCGATCCCGTGGGGCACCAAGTCGCGAGTCAAGAAGGACCTGAACAAGGCGCAGGAGATCCTGGATGCGGATCACTACGGGCTTGAGAAGGTCAAGGAGCGGATCGTCGAGTACCTGGCGGTGCAGCAGCGTTCGGTCAAGCTGAAGGGGCCGATCCTGTGCCTCGTCGGCCCGCCGGGCGTCGGCAAGACCTCGCTGGGCAAATCCGTTGCCAAGGCCACGGGGCGCGAGTTCATCCGCATTTCCCTGGGCGGCGTGCGCGACGAGTCCGAGATCCGCGGCCACCGCCGCACCTATATCGGGTCGATGCCGGGCAAGATTATCCAGGCGCTGAAAAAGGCGAAGACCACCAACCCGCTGATCCTGCTCGATGAAATCGACAAGATGGGGCAGGACTTCCGGGGCGATCCCGCGTCGGCGATGCTGGAGGTTCTGGATCCGGAACAAAACAGCACCTTCATGGATCACTATCTGGAGGTGGAGTATGACCTCTCGAACGTGATGTTCTTGACCACCTCGAACAGCTACAACATGCCGGGGCCGCTGCTGGACCGGATGGAGATCATTCCGCTGTCGGGTTACACCGAGGATGAGAAGCGCGAGATCGCCAAGCAGCACCTAATTTCCAAGCAGGTGAAGAACCACGGCCTGAAGGCCAAGGAGTTCGAGCTGACCGAGGACGCCGTGACCGAGATGATCCGCACCTACACCCGCGAGGCGGGGGTGCGAAATCTGGAGCGCGAGATTGCCAAGGTGGCGCGGAAATCGCTGACCAAGATCATCAAGAAAGAGGCCGACAGCGTGACTGTCACCGCCGACAATCTGGATGATTTCCTGGGCGTGAAGAAGTTCCGCTATGGTCTGGCGGAAATGGAAGATCAGGTGGGGGTTGTCACCGGTCTGGCCTATACGTCCGTCGGAGGCGAGCTGTTGTCGATCGAGGCGCTGCGCCTGCCGGGCAAGGGCCGGATGAAGACCACCGGCAAGCTGGGCGACGTGATGAAGGAGTCGATCGAGGCGGCGTCGAGCTATGTGCGCTCGATCAGCCCGCAGATCGGCGTCAAGCCGCCCCAGTTCGACAGGTTGGACATCCACGTGCACGTTCCGGATGGCGCCACCCCAAAGGACGGGCCGAGCGCGGGCCTTGCAATGGTGACGGCCATCGTGTCGGTGCTGACGGGCATTCCGGTGCGCAAGGACATCGCCATGACGGGGGAAGTCACCCTGCGCGGCAATGCCAGTGCCATTGGTGGGCTGAAGGAAAAACTGCTGGCGGCGCTGCGTGGCGGCATCAAGACGGTGTTGATCCCGCAGGAGAACGAGAAAGACCTGCCGGACATCCCGGACAACGTGAAAGAGGGGCTGGAGATCATCCCGGTTTCTCATGTGTCCGAGGTGCTGGAGCATGCGCTGGTGTCCAAGCCCGAGGCGATCGAATGGGATGAGGAAGCCGAGGAAGCCGCTGCCGCTAAGGCCGCATTGAAGGAAAAGGCTGAAGGCGCCGCCGCCACGGCGCATTGATCCCGGCTGGCCCGGTCTGCTGCATTGGCAGTTTGACCGGCGCCGCGACGGGTTGTGAAAAGAAAGAGCGGTCCCGCAGGGTCGCGCATTCCCGCCTTTGGGACACAGAAACTACCTCTGCCGAGGTTTTCCTCGGCAGGCGTTTGACTTTTCTCGATAATATTTGATGCACAATTACGCTAGCTCCGGGAGAAAGTTCCGAAGCCCACAGTTAGAAATATTGAAGTCTGTTCTTTGGTTTTCCCGTTCCTGGCCAAATAAAACAGGATAGTTCCAGGTTTTCTTCAGGATCGCATATCATGGGCAGTTGATGCACGGGAAAGGAATAAGAGTGCCTAAAGCGATTGTTCTTGGAGGGTATGGTTTGATTGGACTTGCCTGCATGCGGGCACTTGCCAAGGCAGGCTTTGAAGTCATCGGCGTCGGGCGATCTATGCGTTCCGCGAATGCGGTGGACCTATCTGTTGAGTGGATTATCCGCGATATACCAACCATTACAACTGAAGAATGGTGGGCGATACTCGATGGTGTCGATGTGATTGTGAATTCTTCAGGCGCCCTTCAGGATGGCGCAAGGGACGATCTGGAGGCGATCCATGTGGCAGCTGTGGAACGCCTCGTTGAGGCTGCAGCTGCCTTGTCGGTTCGGATCATTCAGATTTCCGCCGCCGGTGTTTCCGAGACGGCCTCAACCGCCTTCTTTCGGACGAAAGCGCGAGGGGATATGATCCTCTCTTCACGCGCTGCGAACTGGATCGTCCTGCGCCCTACGCTTGTGTTGTCTCAAGAGGTTTATGGGGGACGGCACTTCTTCGCGCGGCCTCCGCGCTGCCGTTGATTCAGCCACGTGTCCTGCCAAATGCGCAGGTCCAGACAGTTTATGTTGGGGGTGTGGCTGCTGCGGTCGTGGCATCCGCCCAGGGGCGAATAGACTCCGGCACTATCGCGGATCTCACCGAACAGGATACTCACAACTTTCCCGACCTGCTGAGTAAGGTTCGAAGATGGCAGGGGTGGGCGGACCCGGTTGCCTGCCCGACGATTCCAAGGGGGCTTCTGCCCGCCGTGGGAAAAATTGCGGATCTGTTTGGGTATCTGGGTTGGCGTTCACCGCTAAGAACCACGGCCCTTACGGCGCTTGCGGATGGCATTCGCGGCGAGCCGGACGCCTGGAAGAATGCCGGAGGGAGACCTTGCCGATCGCTGGATGATACACTCGCTCTCTTACCCGCGACGCGTCAAGAACGGCTCTTTTCCCGCGCCTACATCGCGCTCCCGCTTGGAATCGGGACGCTGGCCATATTCTGGCTCCTATCCAGCTTGATAACCTTCATTGATCCGGCTCGTGCCATGACTGTCTTGGCTGAACGCGCGGTGCCTTCTTGGGTGATTGCCCCGACCGTGCTCGGCGGGGCTGTGGCAGACATTCTTTTGGGCATCGGAATATTGTGGAGACCGTGGACCAGGCACGCCGCACTCGGAATGCTCGGCCTGTCGAGCGCTTATCTGATTGGCAGCCTTGTTGCCGCACCTGATCTTTGGGCAGATCCCCTTGGGCCGATGGTCAAGGTTCTGCCCGGGATGGCACTTGCCGCTCTGGTATGGCTAATGATGGAAGAAAGATGACCTACGAAGTCCTGCTTTTTCTGCATGTCATTGGCGCGACTGTTTTGTTGGGAACCGGGGCAGGCATAGCTTTTTTCATGGTTATTTCCAATCTGAGCGACGATCCCAGACTTATCGCGCATGTCGCTGGTATTGTCGTGTTCGCGGATACTGTTTTCACAGCCTCGGCTGCGATCATCCAACCGATTACTGGCCATTTTTTGGCCCGCGACGTCGGCTGGCCGCTATTCGAAGGCTGGGTCGCCCTGTCACTCGCGCTTTATGTCTTAGTTGGCGCGTTTTGGTTGCCTGTTGTCTGGATGCAAATTCAGATGCGTAATCTTGCCATCGCTGCTCAGGATGCTGGAAAACCCCTACCTGCGAAATACCACAGACTTTATCGCTGGTGGCTCGCTTTGGGATTTCCTGCTTTTGGGGCGGTGCTGGCCATAGTTTGGCTGATGCTGACCAGGCCGACATTCTGATAAAGGACCTCGATATGCTTTTGGAGAGCGTCGTGTCCATGTCCCAAAGTCCGGAATGCTCCACCCGCCGGGGCCGCCCTTTTCAGGTCTGCTCCTCCGTTCTGGCCGTTCTGTGACGGGGGTCTTGGTGTCGGCGTTCGGCGCAGCTCCCGCCCGGTCGGGCTGCGCCTTGGGCGCAACCGGACCCGTTGGGGGTGGCGCCGGACCGGTTGCCCGGTCCGGCGCGCCGCCTGCCCCCGAAGGGGCCAGGCAGCCAGACCCGAGGCCGGGGGAGGGAAGGCGCCGGGCCGCAGGCTGTTGCGTCGTCTGGGGGGTGTGCCTAGGCGGCTTCGCGTGCCATCCGGGCCTGAACCGTGGCCACGGCCACCGCATCGGGGCTGGTGTTTTCCACCCGCGCCTGCTGCAGGATGGTGGCCAGGGTTGCGTCCAGCGCGGCCAGTTTTTCGGCCACGAACCCGCTGCGGTCGGCGATCTTCAGGATCTCTGTGGCGACGTTGATGATGCCGCCGCCATTTGCCACGAAATCGGGGGCGTAGAGGATGCCGCGCTCATGCAGCGCGGCCCCGTCGGCGGGCGTGGCCAGCTGGTTGTTGGCGCCGCCCGCAACGATGCCCACTTTCAGCTGTGCAATGGTGTCTGCGTTCAGGATACCACCGATGGCACAGGGGGCAAAGATGTCGGCCTGCACGCCATAGATTTCCTCCAACCCGACGGGGCGGGCGCCAAATTCGGACACCGCCTTGTCGACGCGCGTCGCGTCGATGTCGGTCACCACCAGTTTGGCACCGGCCTCTGACAGGAACCGACACAGGTACCAGCCGACATGCCCCAGCCCCTGCACCGAAATGGTGAGGCCTGTCAGATCGCGGCTGCCATGCTTGTGCGCCTGCGTGGTGCAGATGGCGTTGAAGATGCCCCGCGCGGTGATGGGGGAGGGATCGCCGCTGGCAAACTCCCCATCCGGCAAGCCTGCGACGCAGCTGGTTTCCTCCGCCAGAACGGCCATGTCGGCGGGGCTCATGCCCATGTCCTCGGCCGTGATGTAGCGCCCCTGCAACCCGTCGATGGCGCGGGCAAAGGCGCGCAGCAGTTGCGGCGATTTCTGCGCCATCGGGTCACCGATGATGACCGCCTTGCCGCCGCCCAGCGGCAGGCCCGCGGCGGCGTTCTTGTAGGTCATGCCCTCGCTGAGACGTTTGACGTCGGTCAGCGCCTCGGCCTCGCTGGCGTAGGGGCGCATGCGCAGCCCGCCCGCAGCCGGGCCAAGCAGGGTGGAATGAATGGCGATAAAGCCCACCAGCCCAACAGAGGCGTCTTCGACGCGGATAATTTCTTCGTGGGTGGTGGATGCGACGGCGGTCACGGTCATGTGGAAGGCTCCTCCTCAACGTGCCGGGATAATAGTGGTGCGGCAGCGCCGGTTTTCACCAAAAAGGGCTGCTTTCGTTCGCTGGTTTAGTGGTATGATCCACTATCTGGTGGGATATTGGAGGAAATCGGCGTGGATTCGATTGATCGCAGGATTGTGGCGGCTTTGCAGCGCAATGGGCGGCTGCGCATATCGGAGTTGTCGTCCATGGTTGGCCTGTCGCCCACGCCCTGCGCGCGCCGGGTGGCGAACCTGGAGGACAGCGGCGTCATCAGCGGCTATTCTGCGCGGGTGGATCAGTCCAAGCTTGGGCTGCCGGTGACGATCTTTGTGGCGGTGGAGCTGGAGCGGCAGTCGCGCGATGCGCTGATGGCGTTTGAACGGGCGGTGCGCCAGTTTGATCAGGTCATGGAATGTTATCTGATGACTGGCACGCGGGATATTTTGCTGCGGGTGGTGGCGGAGGATCTGGCGGATTTCGACCGCTTCCTGGAGGACCGGTTGATGCGGGTTCCGGGGATTCGCAACACCCGCTCCAGTTTCACCCTGCGCACGATGATCCAGCGCGATGCTTTGCCCAGCTGCTGAAGCGGCGCAGGGGCGCGGGTCCAGAAAATCTTCGCCGAGGTGAAAATTCTTTGTCGGCCCCTCTTGCAGAGGCCGTAGGCTGCGGGTAATACCCTGCCTCACGGGTGATTAGCTCAGTGGTAGAGCGCTTCGTTCACATCGAAGATGTCAGGAGTTCAAATCTCTTATCACCCACCATTATTTCGCAAAGGCGCTCCCTGAAAAAGGTTGAGCGCCTTTTGCTTTTACGGCGCTGTTTCCGGGTTTCTGTGGCGTCATCCGGGCGCTACCACTGGGGGAGGCAGAGAAGGAGACCGCCATGCCCTTTCCCAAGATCTGGTTGCTGCGTCACGGGCAGACCCACTGGAATGCCGAGCATCGTATCCAGGGGCAGTTGGAATCATCGCTAACGCCATTGGGCATAGCCCAGGCCCGCTGCCAGGCAGAGCTGATGCGCCCGGTTCTGCGGCCCGGCTTGCCCTGTTTCGTCTCGCCGCTGGGGCGGGCGCAGCAGACTGCTGACATTGCCCTGGGCGGCGCTCCGTTTGAAACCGATCCACGGCTGGCAGAGGCTTATGCGGGCGCGTTTCAGGGGATGACCTTGGCGGAGGTCGCGGAGAAGTATCCCGAGATCCATGCAAGCAATCCGCAAAATCTGGACCTGTTCTGCAACGCGCCCGGCGGCGAGGGGTATGAGAGTTTCCACGCTCGCATTCTGGCGTTCATGCGCGCGCTCGACGGTCCTGCGGTGGTTGTGGCGCATGGCTTGCTGGGGCAGGTGATGCGCGGCATCGCTTGTGGGTTGACGCGCGCGCAGATGGCGGCGCTGCCGAACGGGCAGGGCTGTGTCTATGTGCTGGAGGACGGTCAGGAAACGGTCCTGGCCTAGTTTGCGAGGCCGGGCTTTGCAGGACGAAAAAAATCTGTTTTTACCTCTTGCGCCGCCCGACGTCATTGGCTAAATCCCCGCCCAACGGGTCGTTAGCTCAGTTGGTAGAGCGCTTCGTTTACACCGAAGATGTCGGGAGTTCGAGCCTCTCACGACCCACCATTCCCCCTTCACCGGCCCATCAGATAGATCAACAAACCGCGGTTCGGCTGCCTGTTCGCTGGAGTGTTTCCTGTGTTGTTTCAAGGCCTTGAATGGTGAGTCTGATTTTTTTCCGGGAAAGTTCCGAAAAAGGCAAAACACGGCTTGACGGTGCGCAGGGTGGCGCATATTACAGCCCAACATTCAGCAGCGATGCTGAAGACGCAGCGGGCGGTTGTAGCTCAGTTGGTTAGAGTACCGGCCTGTCACGCCGGGGGTCGCGGGTTCGAGCCCCGTCAACCGCGCCACTGCTGTGCCCCATCCCGGGGCTGAAACGGGAGCCGCCCCGGAGGGGAACTGGACCGGCAACGGTCCGCCGCAAGGCGAAAATGCGGTTGTAGCTCAGTTGGTTAGAGTACCGGCCTGTCACGCCGGGGGTCGCGGGTTCGAGCCCCGTCAACCGCGCCACTTTCGCCTGTTGCCCTGACGTTTCAGGGCCCGCCCCGGAGGGGACATCGGCCACTAGGTGGCCAGCCGAAAGGCCTATGCGCGGTTGTAGCTCAGCTGGTTAGAGTACCGGCCTGTCACGCCGGGGGTCGCGGGTTCGAGCCCCGTCAACCGCGCCACTTTCCCCACTTCCCTAGGAATTCGCCTGTTTTCTCGGCATCGAGGCTCCTCGCTCTCGGGTGTTTTGCCGCTTGGCTCTTTCGTCTTCTGTGCGCGGCTGCAATGCTGGGGGTAGCCCCGTTTGCGCCAGGAGACAGTAGATGAGCCAGCAGATGCAGCCGCCCGAAACCCAGCCGACGCTGCGCGTGATCGCGATGCCCACCGATACCAACCCGGCGGGCGACATCTTTGGTGGCTGGCTGATGAGCCAGATGGACCTTGCGGCGGGAACCATCGCTGCGCGGGTCTCCAAGGGGCGGGCGTCGACGGTCTCGGTCGAGGAGATCCAGTTTCACCGCCCGGTGCTGGTGGGGGACGAAGTATCATTGTTTGCGGAAATGCTGAAGATCGGGCGCACCTCGATGCGGATCCGGGTGCGGGCCTGGCGCCGGGCCCGCCATCAGGAGGAGACCCAGCAGGTGACGGAGGCGATTTTCACCTTCGTGGCGTTGGACGAGAACGCCCGCCCGAGGCCGGTGATCCGCGACGCGACCTGAGCGGCGGTGCGCGGGTGTAAAAAAGCCCCGGCCGTAGCCGGGGCTTCGTGGATTTCGAGAAGGCGCCTGGGGTGCCTCCACCTGCGGCGGCTTACTTGCGCGACAGCGCGTCGAGAACCCGCGCCCAGGAGCGGATGCCTTTGTGGAAGCTCTCGAGGTCGTATTTCTCGTTCGGGGAGTGGATCGCGTCATCCTCATTGGCGAAACCAATCAGCATTGCGTCCATGCCCAGGATCGACTTGAAATACCCCGCCACCGGGATCGAACCGCCCATGCCGGAGAACACCGCCTCGCGGTTCCACTCGTCGCTCAGCGCGCCGCGGGCGGCTTCGAATTCGGGGCGGGTGGTGTCAATCACGTAGGCAGGGGAGCCTTCGAGATCCACGTCCCAGGTCACGGTGCAATCGGCGGGCAGCCGGTCCTCGACGTGTTTGCGGATCTTCTGGCGCAGCGCGTCGGGGTCCATGTCGCCGACCAGGCGGCAGGTGATCTTGCAATGCGCCTGCGCCGGGATCACGGTCTTGGAGCCTGCGCCCTGGTAGCCGCCCCACAACCCGTTGATTTCCAGCGTCGGCCGCGCCCACTGCTGTTCCAGAACCGAGTATTTCTTCTCGCCATGGGCCTGGGTGTAGCCCGCGTTGGACAGGTAGTCCTGTTCGTCAAAGCCGCAGCCCTGCCACTGGCGCAGGATGTCGGCGGGCACCTCGTGGACCCCTTCGTAGAAGCCGTCCACCGCAACGGCGCCGGTTTCAGCGTCGTGGAAGGAGGCGATGATATGGGAGATTTCGCGCAGCGGGTTCAGACCCGGGCCGCCATAGTGGCCGGAATGCAGGTCGATGCGCGGGCCGGTCAGGGTGAATTCATCCTTCAGCATACCGCGCAGCTGCGACGCAACCGACGGCACCCCGCGGGACACCATCGAAGTGTCGCAGATCAGCGCGATGTCGGCCGAGAGCTCGTCTTTCGCGGCCTCGAGGAAGGGGATCAGCGAGGGCGAGCCGGATTCTTCTTCGCCCTCGAAGAAGAAGGTGATGCGGCAGGGCAGGGTGCCGTTGACCGCTTTCCAGGCGCGGCAGGCCTCCACGAAGGTCATCAGCTGGCCCTTGTCATCAGAGGCGCCGCGGCCGCGGATCACGGTGCCATTCGGGGTCTCTTCCAGCTGCGGCTCAAACGGCGGGGTGTTCCAAAGGTTCAGCGGGTCCACCGGTTGCACATCGTAGTGGCCGTAAAACAGCAGATGCGGCGCGTCGGTGTTTTCCTCGCCGACATGGCCCACCACCATCGGATGGCCGGGGGTTTCGCGCTTTTCCGCCTTGATTCCGATGGCGTTGAGGTCGGCGACCAGCCAGTCGGCGGCCTTGTCGCATTCGGCCTTGTAGGCAGGATCGGTGGAAATCGACTGGATGCGCAGCAGGTCCAGCAGGCGGGTGGTTGCGGCTTCGAGATCCGCGTCGATGCGGTCCAGAACGTCATTCAGTGCCATTGGTATGGTCTCCTTCCTGGCCGGGCGCACCGGCGCTGGTGTCACTTTGCCGCGGAGCCTAACAGCGCGCCCCGGCCGGGGCCAGAGGCGGCAAGCCGCCGCATATGTTGAATTTTCGCCTCCCTGCCAGCCGCGGCGGATGCCGCATGGACGCAAGGGACGTGCCGTCATTCGCAGCCGTCCGCGTGCCGGGGTGCTTGCCCGCGCGCGGTGAAAGCTCTATTTGACCTGCATCAATGTCGCGCAGCCGCGTCTGGACGTATGCAGTTGATCGGAAGGGGCTGCTGCGGTAACCATTCGGCAACGTGAATGTGGCCGCATCGCCAGAAGGCAGTGCCCTGAACACAGCCCCGCGTGTTCCGCTGGAACACCTTTAGCTATGGAGATGTCGGTGGACTATACCGCGAAACTGGACGCAGCGATTTCCAGCCTTCATCAGGAGGGCCGGTACCGGACCTTTATCGACATCGAGCGCAAAAAGGGCCAGTTTCCGCATGCGGTCTGGACCCGCCCCGACGGCAGCCAGCAGGATATTACCGTCTGGTGCGGCAATGACTATCTGGGCATGGGGCAGCACCCGGTTGTTCTGAAGGCCATGCATGAGGCGATTGATGCCACTGGTGCGGGATCGGGCGGCACTCGCAACATCTCTGGCACCACGGTGTATCACAAACAGCTGGAAGCGGAGCTGGCGGACCTGCACGGCAAGGAAGCGGCGCTGCTGTTCACCTCGGCCTATATCGCCAATGATGCGACGCTGAGCACGCTGCCAAAGCTGTTTCCCGGCCTCATTATCTATTCCGACGCGCTGAATCATGCCTCGATGATCGAAGGCGTGCGCCGCAACGGCGGGGCCAAGCGGGTGTTCCGCCACAATGACGTGGCGCATCTGCGCGAGCTGCTGGCGGCGGACGACCCCAAGGCGCCGAAGCTGATTGCTTTTGAATCGGTTTACTCGATGGACGGCGATTTTGGCCCGATCGAAGAGATTTGCGATATCGCGGATGAATTTGGCGCGCTCACCTACATTGACGAGGTGCACGCCGTTGGCATGTACGGCCCGCGCGGCGGCGGTGTGACGGAACGCGACTGGCTGGCCCACCGCATCGACATTATCAACGGCACCCTGGCCAAGGCCTTCGGCGTGATGGGGGGCTATATCGCGGCCTCCGCCAAGATGTG
This sequence comes from Leisingera sp. SA32, assembly GCF_056033425.1. Classification (NCBI taxonomy): domain Bacteria; kingdom Pseudomonadati; phylum Pseudomonadota; class Alphaproteobacteria; order Rhodobacterales; family Roseobacteraceae; genus Leisingera; species Leisingera sp. SA32. The sequence continues at coordinate 142,991 of NZ_JBVYHB010000005.1, forward strand.
CGACGCGATCCGCTCCTACGCCCCGGGCTTCATCTTTACCACGTCGCTGGCGCCTGCGGTGGCGGCAGGGGCGGCGGCGTCGGTTGCGCATCTGAAGCGGGCGCAGGATCTGCGCGACAAGCATCTGGACCAGGCCAAGGTGCTGAAACTGCGCCTGAAGGGGCTGGGCCTGCCGATCATCGACCACGGCAGCCATATCGTGCCGGTGATCGTTGGCAACCCGGTGCATACCAAGGTGCTGTCCGATCACCTGCTGGAGGATTACGGCATCTACGTGCAGCCGATCAACTTCCCCACCGTGCCGCGCGGCACAGAGCGGCTGCGGTTCACACCTTCGCCGGTGCATGGACCGCGTGAAATTGACGCGCTTGTCAACGCGATGGACGCATTGTGGGCGCATTGTGCGCTGAATCGTGCCGAACTTGCCGGGTAACATACTGATCAGTGTAATTTTACATTGAGTGTGTTACGCTGTTGTCAATCAATGTGTGGATTTGAGTCGCAAATGTGATTCTATCACCACTCAGCTTCAGATGCGGCAGGCATTTATGGGACGGCAGGCATGATCGGGCGCTTTTCTCAGCGCAAGCATGATGAGCATGACAAACCGGCGGAACCGAAAGGTTTTGACGATTTCGAGCTGCGTTTAGGCGATATGATGCGCGGCGAACGCGCCACCATGGGCAAGTCGCTGCTGGATGTGCAGCGCGAATTGCGCATCAAGGCCTCCTACATCGCGGCCATCGAAAATTCCGACCCCTCAGCCTTTGATACTCCCGGTTTCATTGCCGGCTACGTGCGCTCCTACGCGCGCTATCTGAACATGAACCCGGAGGAGGCCTTTGATGCCTTCTGTCAGGAAAGCGGCTTCAGCGTTGCCCACGGCATGTCGGCGGAGGCCTCCAGCCGCCGCAGCGGCGCCGCGCCGGTGGTGCGTTCCACCGGGCTGGGGGGCGACGCCTTCACAGCCTCGAGCACGCCCTATGTGCCGGCGCCGACCAGCGCGCTGAGCCAGATCGAACCGCGCGCCGTTGGCTCGCTGATGGTGCTGGTCGCTCTGATCGGCGGCATCGGCTATGGCGGCTGGTCGGTGCTGAAGGAAGTGCAGCAGGTGCAGTTTGCCCCGGTCGATCAGACTCCGGCGGTTCTGGCCGATCTGGACCCGCTGAACAATGCGGTGCTGACGGCGCAGGCGGATGCGCAGGATCCGGCGGCAGAGGCGCTGGACCGTCTCTATCGGCCAAAGGCGCTGGATGTGCCGGTGCTGGTTGCGCGGGATGCGCCGATTGCAACGCTGGATCCGTCCAGTTTTGGCAATTTTGCCGCGCCGGAGCTGCCGAGCCTGGCCCTGGCCGAAGCCAGCCTGCCGCATGATGCCTCCGAAATGGGCCCGCAGCAGGCGGTGCCGCAGGTGGTGGCAGAGGTGACGCCCGGCGTCGAAATGGTGGCGGTGCGCCCCTCCTGGGTGCAGGTCACCGCGGCCGACGGCAGCGTGATCTTTGAGACCATCATGGATGCGGGCCAGCGTTTCGAGGTGCCGCTGACCGAAGACGCGCCGAAACTGCGCACCGGCGAAAGCAGTGCAATCTATTTCGCTGTCAACGGCAAACACTTCGGCCCCGTGGGCAAGCGCGGCCAGGTCTCCAAGAATATCGAGCTGTCGTTGGATGCGATCAGCGACCGGTTCGAGCTGGCGGATCTTGCGGATGACCGCAACCAGGCGCTGGCGACGCTGGTGGCGCAACTACAGGCCCAGCCCAGCCCCCAGCCAGGCGAGTAACGATTTCATGAAACCTGTGGTGTTTGGGCGGCTGCCATTGCAGCCCAGCCCGCCTGCGCGTATCTAGACGCCAACAGGATCCAGTCGGGACAGGCCACTCATGTCGATGAACCATATCCGCCCCTGGCGCCATATCGAGCGCCGCAAGAGCCGCCAGATCCACGTCGGCAACGTCGCCATTGGCGGCGATGCACCGATTGCGGTGCAGACCATGACCAACACGCTGACCACCGATGTGGCCGCCACCGTGGCGCAGGTGCAGGCCGCGGCAGAGGCGGGGGCCGATCTGGTGCGCATTTCGGTGCCGGACGAGGCGTCCTCCAAGGCGCTGAAGGAAATCGTGCGCGAAAGCCCGGTGCCAATCGTCGCCGACATCCACTTTCACTACAAACGCGGCATTGAGGCCGCCGAGGCAGGGGCGGCCTGCCTGCGCATCAACCCCGGCAACATCGGCGATGAGAAGCGCGTCGCCGAAGTGATCCGCGCCGCGCGCGACCACAATTGCTCCATCCGCATCGGGGTGAACGCGGGCAGCCTGGAAAAACACCTGCTGGAAAAATACGGCGAGCCCTGCCCGGAAGCGATGGTGGAGTCGGGCCTCGATCACATCCGCATCCTGCAGGACCATGATTTCCACGAGTTCAAGATCTCGGTCAAGGCATCCGACGTCTTTATGTCCGCCGCCGCCTACCAGCAGCTGGCGGAGGCCACCGACGCGCCGATCCACCTCGGAATCACCGAGGCGGGCGGCTTTGTCTCCGGCACCATCAAATCCGCCATCGGCCTTGGCCAGCTGTTGTGGATGGGCATCGGCGACACCCTGCGCGTCAGCCTGTCGGCCGACCCGGTGGAGGAGGTCAAGGTGGGGTTCGAGATCCTCAAATCCCTCGGCCTGCGCCACCGCGGCGTCAATATAATTTCCTGCCCCTCCTGCGCCCGGCAGGGGTTCGACGTCATCAAGACGGTGGAAAAGCTGGAGCGCCGGCTGGAGCATGTGAAGACCCCGATGAGCCTCAGCATCATCGGTTGCGTGGTCAATGGCCCGGGCGAGGCGCTGATGACCGATGTCGGATTCACCGGCGGCGGCGCGGGTTCTGGCATGGTCTATCTGGCGGGCAAGGCCAGCCACAAGATGTCCAACGAGCAGATGGTCGACCACATCGTCGAAGAGGTCGAGAAAAAGGCCGCCGAGATCGAGGCGGCGCAGGACGCGGCAGAGTAGCGGCGTTCACGGGCGCGCCGTCCGCCCCCATCTTTCCCGAAATACGCTGGGCTCCGGGGCAAAGCCCCGGTCCCGTCGGTCCGTCACGGCATTCAGCTCTGCTGGTCGCGCAGCTCGGCTACCAGGATTTCCATCTGGTCCGCGGGCAGGTAGCCACGCAGCAGCTCGTCGCCCAGCACAAACGTCGGCGTGCCGGAGATCGCCAGTTTCTGCGCCAGTTCGCGGGTCTGGCGCAGCTCGGCCGTGACCTCGTCGCTGTCCATCCGCGCGAGGATGGCATCGGCATCCAGCGACAGCCCCTCGGCCAAGCGGCGCAGCGCCACCTCATTCGGCTCGCCGCCGAATTCGATCAGCGCGTCATGCACCTGCTTATAGGCGTCATCGCCCGCTTCCAGCTTGGTGGCAACGGCAAAGCGCGAGGTCAGAACCGAGGCTTCGCCGAGGATCGGGAATTCCTTGATGATCAGGCGAATGTTGCCATCGTTTGCCAGCAGCTCGGCCACCCCCGGCGCGGCGCGTCGGCAGTAGCCGCAGCGGTAGTCCATGAACTCGACAAGGGTGATGTCGCCCTCGGGGTTGCCACCGACCCAGGAATAGCCGTCATTGACCAGTGCATCCATGTTCGCGGCCACCAGCTGGTCATCGCGCGCCGCCTCCGCCTGTTGCTGGCGCTGCTCCAGCAGGTCCACGGCCTCCAGGATCAGTTCCGGGTTCTCCAGCAGATAGGCGCGCACCTCGGCGCCAAAGGCCGCGCGTTCGGCGTCGCTCATCGCGGTCAGGTCAAAGGCCTGTGCAGGCGCGCCCAGCAGGCTAAGGGCTGTGGCCGCCATGGCGGCGGCACGGGTCAGGGATTTCATTTCCGTCTCTTCCTTTTTTGGTCTTGTTCGTAGGCCATCAGCACATCCTGCGCCCGCCGCGCCGGGGGCGAGCCGACGGGCAGCTGCGCCACGGCGCGCTTGGCGTGGATGCCGGCGTCTTCCAGCCGCCCTTGCAGGGCATAGCGTTCGGCGGTGACCAGGGCGGCCATGCCGCGCTGACCGGTTCTGGCATAGGCGAGCGACATGTCGCGCAGCATGATCTGGTTGCGAAAATCCAGCGTGCGGGCCTTTTCCAGTGCCCGCAGGGCCGTCTTGGGCTGACCGGCAGCCAACAGCGCGCGGCCCTGACCTGCCAGGATCAGCGGCGCGCGCGGCGCCAGGCTGACGGCGCGGCCATAGGCCGACAGCGCCGCCTGCCATTGCCGGTTCTCCATCAGGATCTGGCCCTTCAGCTCGTGATAATAGGCATCGTCGGGGCGTAGGGCGAGGGCGGCATTGATCGCCGTCAGCGCCTTGGCCATGTTGTTGCGCCGATGGTGCGCCGCCGCCTCGCGCATCAGGCGCACGTCCTTGTAGTGTTCCCCGCGGATCCGGCGCAGGGTCCATTTCGGCGCGCGGGTAAAGGCCGACAGCTTACCCTGCACGCGCGCAAACCAATAGGACGCCTCGGCGCTGGTCTGGCCGGAGTCGCCCTGCGCCGCCACATAGGCCCGTGCCGCGCGCAGGCGGTCACGGCTCAGCGGGTGGGAGCGCATGTAGGGATCCTGGTTGGCCGCGCTCAGCACCTCCTGGCCGGCAAAGACCTGATGCAGATCCACCAAGCCTTGGGGGCTGATGCCTGCGCGCGTCATATACCCGGCCGCCGCGCGGTCGGCAGAGCTTTCCTCGGCCCGCGTGTGAGACAGAAATCCGCGCAGCGCCGACGTCTGGCTGCCGACGGCAATGCCGCCCGCCGCCTCGCCCGCGCCGGCCGCGGCAGCCAGCACGGCCAGCGCCATGCCCAGACCGGCGGCATTGCTGGCCGAGCGCAGGTTCTGCATCCGCCGGGCGATGTGGCCATTGGTGATATGGGCGGCCTCATGGGCGATCACCGCTTGCAGCATTTCGGGCGTCGTGGCCTTTAGGACCAACCCGTAATGTATGAAAATTGTTCGCGAATCCACCACGAAGGCGTTGAACGACGAATCGTTCACCAGGAGAATGCGCACCCGCTTGGCATTCAGTCCGGCGGCGTTTAGTACCGGCGCGGCCAGTCGGGTCAGCCCGTGTTCGATGTCCGGATCGCGCAGCAGCGAGATTGATGCCGCGTGCACCGACGTGCCAAATTGCACCAGCGCACACAGCACCATTGCCGGGATTGACGCCAGCCGGAAGAAACGGTCAAAACTCATGCGCGCACCATGGGAGATCAGAATGCGAAACTCAAGCCGCTCCGACGTTGATCCGTTCATTGTGATGGACGTGATGGAGGCCGCCCGAAAGGCCGAGGCGGCCGGACGCCACATCATCCACATGGAAGTGGGCCAGCCTGCCACCGGGGCGCCCTCTGGCGCGCTGAAGGCGCTGGGGTCTGCGCTGGAGACCAACGCCCTGGGCTACACCGTCGCGTTGGGGCTGCCGGAGCTGCGCCGCCGTATCGCGCGCCTATATGGCGACTGGTACAACGTCGATCTGAACCCGGAGCGGGTGATCGTGACACCGGGCTCTTCGGGCGCGTTTCTGCTGGCGTTCACGGCCCTTTTCGACAGTGGTGACCGGGTTGGTATCGGCGCGCCGGGCTACCCGTCCTACCGTCAGATCCTCAAAGCGCTGGGGCTGACGCCGGTGGACATTCAGACCGCGCCGGAAAACCGGCTGCAACCGGTCGCCGCCGATCTGGCGGGGCTGGATCTGGCCGGGCTCATGGTGGCCTCGCCCGCCAATCCCAGCGGCACCATGCTGGACCACGCCGCCCTGCGCGCGCTGATTGACGCGACCCAGGGCGCCGGGGCCAGCTTCATCTCGGATGAGATTTATCACGGGCTGGAGTATGAGGCGAAGGCCGTCACCGCGCTGGAGCTGACGGATGACTGTTACGTCATCAACTCCTTCTCGAAGTTCTTTTCGATGACCGGCTGGCGGGTTGGCTGGATGGTGGTGCCCGAGGACCATGTGCGGGTAATTGAACGTATCGCCCAGAACATGTTCATCTGCGCGCCCCACGCCAGTCAGGTGGCGGCGCTGGCGGCGATGGAGTGCGAGGATGAACTGCGCGGAAATCTCGCCGTTTACGCCAGGAACCGCCAGCTGATGCTGGAGGGGTTGCCCAAGGCCGGTTTCACCAATATCGCGCCGCCGGACGGGGCGTTTTACGTCTATGCCGATGTGTCGGATCTGACGGCGGACAGCCGCAGCTTCGCCGCAGAAATCCTTGAAAAGGCGGGGGTCGCGGTAACGCCGGGGCTGGATTTCGATCCGGTGCGCGGCGCCACGACGCTGCGGTTTTCCTATGCGCGTTCCACCGCTGACATCGAAGAGGGGCTGGCGCGTCTGACGACGTTCATGGCGCAAAGGGGCTAGGGGCAGGAAGGCGGATTTCCAAACCTCGCTGAATTGCATACCTTGCGCGAAAATCCACCAAATCAGGGGTCGGGCATGGGCAGACTGTTTTCCATCATTACGCTGATCTGTTTGCTGACAGGCCCGGCATGGGCGCAGGGCTTCAGCGGACTGGCGCGCATTGATGCCGCCAGCAGTCGGGTGCGTGACGCCGGGCAGGGGGCCGAGGTCACGCTCGGCCTCAGCCAGGGGGTGCCGTTCCGGCTGTTCACGCTCGACGGGCCGCCGCGGCTGGTGCTGGATTTCCAGGAGGTCGACTGGCGCGGGCTGACCGCAGAGCAGATGCTGCAGGGCGAGCGCGTCAAGGCGGCGCAGTTCGGCACCTATGTGCCGGGCTGGTCGCGGCTGGTGCTGGAGCTGGCGGTGCCGATGCAGGTCACCGCCGCGGCGATGCAGGTGGACCCGGTCACCGCCGCCGCCCGGCTGGAACTGACGCTGGATCCTGTCAGCCAGCAACAGTTTGCCGCCCGCGTCGGTGCGCCGGAGGATCCACGCTGGGATCTGCCGCAGCCGCAGCTGATGCAGGGCCCGCCACCGCGCGATGAACATGCGCCGATGTTGGTGATGCTGGATCCCGGCCACGGCGGCATCGACCCCGGTGCCGAGGCGGGGGAGGGCATCAACGAAAAACAGCTGATGATGCAATTTGCCCGCGAGCTGGGCGAGGCGCTGTTGCGTTCGGGGCAGTTTACCGTCGCGCTGACGCGGGATGACGATTATTTTGTCTCGCTGGAGCGACGCATTGCCATGGCGCATCAGGCAGGCGCGGATGTGTTCATCTCGCTGCATGCGGATTCGATTTCCGAGGGGCGCGCGCATGGCTCTACCGTCTATACCCTGTCACAGGAAGCCTCGGACGCGGCCTCGGCCAAGTTGGCCGAGCGGCATCTGCGCGGTGATCTGCTGTCGGGCACCGACCTCAGCGAGGCGGACGATCAGGTGACCGGCGTGATGCTGGATCTGGCGCGACAGGAAACCCAGCCGCGCAGCGATGCGCTGGCGGCGGCGCTGATCGACGGCTTGCGCGCGCAGGGGCGGCCGATCAACAACCGGCCGCTGCGCTCTGCCGGGTTTTCGGTGCTGAAATCGGCGGACATCCCGTCGGTGCTGGTGGAAATCGGTTTCCTGTCCAGCAAGCGCGACCTGCAAAACCTGATTGACCCCGAATGGCGCGCCAAGGCGGCGCGGGGCATTCTGAACGGGCTGATCACCTGGCGGGCCGAGGATGATGCGCGCCGCGCGCTCGTGCGGCAGTAAGGCCGCGCGACAATCGGCATAATTGCGCCGGTTTTGCCGCGCGCCCATGTGTCGGCCGCTTCAGCGGTGAAAACAGCCTGGTTTTTCCCGCCCTTTTCCGCCGCGATCCGGGCTTTGAGCTTTTGACCCGGCGCAGCAGCGTGCCTATATAGGCGTCATCCCGCGAGAAAGGCCCAACTCCGTGCTCAGGTTCATACTCTCCTTCTTTGGTTCCATCTTCAGCACCATCACGCTTGGCGTGGCCATGGTGGCGCTGACCATCGGAGCGGTGTTCTGGACCTATGGGCGCGATCTGCCCAGCCATGAATCGCTGGCCCAGTACCAGCCGCCGACGATCAGCCGGATCTATTCCGGCGAGGGTCACCTGATCGACGAATTTGCCAAGGAACGGCGCCTGTACACGCCGTCGTCGGAGATCCCCGATCTGGTGAAACAGGCCTTCATCTCGGCTGAGGACAAGAATTTCTACAGCCACGCGGGCTATGACGCCCGCGGCATTGCGGCGGCGGCGATCGAGGCGGTGCAGTCGCGCGGCAAGAACGTGCGCGGCGCGTCGACCATCACCCAGCAGGTGATGAAGAACTTCCTGCTGTCCGGTGACCGCCGCGCTGAACGCAAGATCAAGGAGATCATCCTCGCCACCCGGCTGGAGGAGACGCTCAACAAGGAACGCATTCTGGAACTGTACTTGAACGAGATTTTCCTCGGACAGAATTCCTATGGCGTGACCGCCGCGGCGCAGACCTATTTCAACAAGACCCTGGGCGAGCTGGCCCCGCATGAGGCGGCCACCTTGGCGGCGATGCCCAAGGCGCCCTCGGACTATCACCCGGTTCGCCAAAAGGAGCGCCTGCTGGCGCGGCGCAACTACGTGCTGCGCGAAATGCGCGAGAACGGCTATATCTCTCGCGATGTCTACGAGGTTGAGGTGGCGCAACCGCTGCGCTCGGTGCAGAACGGCGATTTCGAAAGCTTCCGCACCACGCTGCCGCCCCGCGACTACTTCACCGATGAAATCCGCCGCCAGCTGACACAGGACTTCGGCGAGGGCGAGTTCTTCACCGGCGGCTTCACCGTGCGCGCCACCATCGACCACGAGATGCAGGCCGAAGCAGCGCTGGCGATGCGCGCAGGGCTGGAGAAATATGACCGCAGCCGGGGCATTTGGCGCGGCACCGGCATCCGGCTGGAGGAAGCCCAGCTGGCGGATGAGCCCACGTGGCGCGAAGCACTGGCCAATGCCGATGTGTCGCGCGACATCGAACTGGGCGGCAAATGGTATCCGGCGGTGGCGCTGGAGGTCGGTGACCAGTCGCTGACCGTCGGGGTCGAGGGCCAGGATGGGACCGGCTCGGTACCGCGTGCCGACATCAAGTGGATGAAGGGCAGCTTCAAGGACAACATCAGCCGCGGCGACGTGGTGTTGGTGCGGGCCGTGAAGACGGATGGCGAATTCAGCCATTGGTCCCTGCGGCAGGTGCCGGAGGTGCAGGGCGGTTTTGTGGCGATGGACGTGAACTCCGGCCGGGTTCTGGCGATGCAGGGTGGGTTCTCCTACCAGCATTCGGTGTTCAACCGCGCCACCCAGGCGCTGCGCCAGCCCGGCTCCAGCTTCAAACCCTTTGTCTATGCCGCGGCGCTGGACAGCGGCTACAGCCCGGCGACCATCGTGGTCGACGCCCCGATCGAGATCAACACGCCGCAGGGACTGTGGCGGCCCAAAAACTCCTCGAACAAGTTCTACGGTCCCACGCCGCTGCGCACCGGTATCGAGATGAGCCGGAACCTGATGACCATTCGTCTGGCGCAGGAGGTCGGCATGCCGGTTGTCGCGGGCTATGCCGAACGCTTTGGTGTCTATGACAACATGGGCGCATTCCTGGCCAACTCGCTGGGGGCGGAGGAAACCACGCTGTACAAGATGGTGGCGGCCTATGCGATGTTTGCCAACGGCGGCGAACGAGTGAAGCCGACGCTGGTGGACCGGGTGCAGGACCGGTTCGGGCGCACCATCTATCGCCATGACGACCGCGACTGCGTGGACTGCGCCGACCCCGAGCTGGCACCGGGCCTGAAACCGCGCATCATCGCCGACCGGGAACGGGTGATGGATCCGATCACCGCCTATCAGCTGACCTCGATGATGAAAGGCGTGGTCGATCGCGGCACCGCCTCCAGCGTCATCAACCTGCCGGTGCCCACCGCGGGCAAGACCGGCACCACCAACGATTCCCGCGACGTCTGGTTCGTCGGCTTCACCTCGAACATCGTGGCGGGCTGCTACATGGGCTTTGACCAGCCCCGCCCGATGGGTCGCGGTGCCTATGGCGGCACCATGTGCGGGCCGGTGTTCCAGCAGTTCATGACGAAGGCGACCGAAAAATACGGCGGCGGCCCGTTTGAGGTGCCCGAGGGCGGCCATTTCATCAAGATCGACCGTTACACGGGCGCGCGGCTGCCCAATGACGCCTCCGGTGCCTATGTGGTGGCAGAATACTTCCGCGATGGGGAAGAGCCGATCTTTGGCCTGACCTACGACGGCGGCTTTGCCATGGGCTCCAACCTGCCGCTGATCGAGGAGGTGCAGGAATCCGGCCGCAAGGTCACCACCTCCAGCGGCGGCACCGCGGTTCTGGGCCCCAAGGCGACCTTCGGGACCATCAGCTCCGGCGGCCTGTACTGACCTCCACCATCGGCTTGCGCCGCTGTCGGCTTGCCCGCGGCGCAAGGGTGGTCTATCACGCAGGCCTGACCTGAAAATGCCCAAGATTGCAAGGACACCCCATGCGCGCGGAAACCCAGAACATCGTGGCGGACATCGAGAAATCGCTGGAGCTTTTGGCGCAGCGACTGAACTGGGAAACCGCCGAGTACCGGCTGGAGGAGTTCAACGCGCGGGTCGAGGATCCCAACCTTTGGGATGATCCTGAGGCGGCGCAGAAACTGATGCGCGAGCGTCAGGCGCTGGTGGATGCGATCAACACCTACAAGGGCATCAAGCAGGATCTGTCCGACAATATCGAGCTGATCGAACTGGGCGAGATGGAAGAGGACGCCGAGGTGGTGAAGGACGCGGAGGCCGCGCTGGCCGCGCTGAAGGTTACGGCCGCCGAGAAGGAGCTGGAGGCGCTGCTGGATGGCGAGGCCGACAGCAATGACACTTTCCTGGAGATCAACTCCGGCGCCGGTGGCACCGAGAGCTGCGACTGGGCGTCGATGCTGGCGCGGATGTATGTCCGCTGGGCCGAGAAGAAGGGCTACAAGGTCGAACTGCAATCCGAAAGCGCCGGCGAAGAGGCGGGCATCAAATCGGCCGCCTACAAGATCTCTGGCCACAACGCCTATGGCTGGCTGAAATCCGAAAGCGGCGTGCATCGCCTGGTGCGCATTTCGCCCTATGACTCGGCGGCCAAGCGGCACACGTCGTTCTCGTCCGTCTGGGTCTATCCGGTGGTTGACGACAATATCGAAATCGACGTCAACCCGGCCGACATCCGCATCGACACCTACCGCTCGTCCGGGGCAGGGGGGCAGCACGTGAACACCACCGACTCCGCGGTGCGGATCACCCACATTCCCACCGGCATCGTGGTCACCTCCTCTGAGAAATCGCAGCACCAGAACCGCGACATCGCCATGAAGGCGCTGAAATCGCGCCTGTACCAGCAGGAGCTGGACCGCCGTAACGCCGACATCAACGCCGCCCACGAGGCCAAGGGCGATGCCGGCTGGGGCAACCAGATCCGCTCCTACGTGTTGCAGCCCTATCAGATGGTGAAGGATCTGCGCACCAACCACGAGACCTCCGACACCAAGGGGGTGCTGGACGGTGATCTGGATGGGTTCATGGCCGCGACGCTGGCGATGAACGTGTCTGGCAAGAGCCGGGCTGACGCGCAGGGCGACGACTGAACCGCCCACGATATTCCGTTCCAACACAAAGCCCCGGATCGCCCTCCGGGGCTTTTTGTTGTTGGGTGAGAGCAGCAACAGGCGCCATTTGAAGATGTATTCCCAAGGCATTTTTTACGCCGATCAGCTGCGATAGGCTGCAATGGAAACACGCGGCCGCGGAGGTTTTCAGCTGCGAGTCAACAAGCGCCGGAAGGGGGGCGACTATGGGCACGGAAAAGCCATTTGGGGTGCCGCCGCTGCGGCCGGCCACGGTTGCAATGCTGGCGCAGGCGCTGCGCTGCGGTTGGGCGGATTTCACAGCGCGCCCCATATTTGGTCTGACCTTTGCGGCGATCTATGTGCTGGCAGGCTGGGGCATGACCTGGGTAACACGGGTCAGCGGCACCAGCTTCTGGTTGGTTCTGGCGGCCATCGGCTTTCCGTTGATCGGCCCCTTTGCCGCGGTCGGCCTGTATGAGGTGTCGCATCGGCTGTCCCAGGGGCAGCCGGTGCGCCCGGCGGCGATTTTCGGGGTGGTGCTGCTGCAAAGCCGCCGCCAGCTGCCGTCGATCTGCGCCATCATCCTGGTGGTGTTCCTGTTCTGGTTTTTCCTTGGCCACATGATCTTTGCGCTGTTCCTTGGCCATTCGACCATGACCAACATCAGTTCCTCGCCCGAGGTGTTCTTGACCGTGAATGGCCTGCTGATGTTGGCCGTCGGCAGCGGTATCGGGGCGCTGTTCGCGTTGCTTTTGTTCATGATCACGGTGATCGCGCTGCCAATGCTGCTGGACCGCGAGGTGGATTTTGTCACCGCGATGATTGCCAGCTTCAGCTATGTGCAGGCCAACCCCGCGGTGATGTTGCTGTGGGCAGGGCTGGTTGCCGCCCTGACATTTGCCGCGCTGGTGCCGTGGTTTCTTGGGCTGTTTGTGGTGCTGCCGCTGCTGGGACACGCCAGTTGGCATATCTATCGCCAGATCGCGGCTACATAGGCTCAGCGAAAGGGGCGTTGCGGCGTCAGCAGGTGCAGATGAAATGGCAGGAGATCCGCCTTGTCGACCAGCCCGGCGCTGCGGGCGGTTTTCAGCACCTCGGCAGTGTTGCGACCAAGATGCTCGTACACCATGCGGGTGACCCGCTCTCCGCTGCCCTCGCGGACAGTGCGCGCGACATAGCCGGACCAAAAGTTATTCTCGAGCGATGCGACGCGGGCCAGGTAGTTGAAGGAGTAGGTCATCGCCTTGCGCCGGGCGATGACGAAAGCGACTCCGTCCTCGTGGCTGCTGACATAGCCGCGAAACTCGCGGACTGACGGGGAGGCGGACAGCCCCTGATTACGCATCGCCTCCTTGGCCTCAAAGCCCTTGATGTACGTGACGTCTGCGGCGCGGAACACATAGGTGAGGCCAATGACGAACTTCTGCTCGTCAATGAAGCTGCGGCGACTGAACCGGTAGAAACCGGAGGGAAAGAATGTCTCCGTCAGCTGCTGGACCCCACGGCCCAGAAAATCCGCCAGAAACGGCCCGTTGACCACCTTGCCGCCCGTCGCCAGTCGCTCGACCGGTTCCAGCAGGATGCGGGCATCAACCTGGAAAAAGCGGCAGATGCGGTCCAGAACATCGGGCCGGGGGAAGCTTTCGCCGGACAGATAGCGGTTGAACTGCGTGCGGTTGATGCCCAGCTGGCGCGACAATTCCGAAATCGACGGGTACTGCTGCGCCAGCTGGCGCAGGTTTGCGCCGAACATGTCTCTCAACTCAGCGGGTGAGCGATCCTGCGGGGTCATCTTGCCTGTCCGGTGTCGAGGTCTGGTGTTTGTTTCGCCTGCCGCCGATGCGCTCCGGCAATGTCAGGCTGGTTTTCCGTGCGTTTGTCATGAAACCGCGCCAAAACTGGCGCTAAATCACGTCAGGATGCTAATTGAGCTGACACAAAATGCAATAGGTCGGAATTTATTTTGTTATGTAGGTGTCAGCCCAATTGATCCAGTATTAATATACGGGAATGTGAGGATTGCTATGATTGGAGTTGTAGTGTGGAGCGAGCAAGCCCTGAACAAAGCCGTAATCTGGTGTGACGACCAGGGAGATCTCGCCTTTTATTCCGACGAAACCAGTGAAGGTTTGCAGGAACTCAAACCCGGTGACTGGGTTGAGTTTGATTTAACCCTGGGTGGTAATATCCGAATCGCAAAAAATCTGCGCGTTCTGATGGGGCAGGGCGGCCCTGACCTGGCTGCGTGCCTGACGGCGGTCCGCGGCGACGATGCGCATCCCTGCCCAGACGGGGCGACAGGGCTGCAGTCCGCAACCTGTGGTGCCGCCGGACAAGCCGCGCACAATCGGAGCGACAAGGTTGTCCCGTTCCCCCAGTCCATTCCGCAGCCACCGTCGCACGCGGTTGAGGCTGCGGTGATCAAGCTAAAGCGTCGCTGAACCGGCAGGCCCGGTTCCGGCAAGCCAAGTTACGGCAAGGCGTTCTCGACCAAAGGGCTAGGGGCCCGGAGCGGTGTGGTTTGCCTTTGTCTGGGGTTGCCCCTGTCATGAATTTCTCGCGCCTTGAGGTCTCCGCGCTTCGGTTCGCGGCGCGCCTTGCGGCACCGTTCGCGGCCCTCGCCGGGCACTGGAGAGCCCCAACAGGACCGAGGCTGAATGCGCCCGTCTGGCGCGATAGTGGCCCGCCTAGCGCGTCCGGATGAGCAGCTGACAGCCCCGCGCGAGCGTGCGGTCCGGCCCCGGCCAGCCTGCAACAGCGGGCCGGGGCGTCACTTAATTGCCGCGCAGCAGGGCCGCGACCCCGGTGCGGGCGATCTCGCTCAGCCCAAGGGGGCGCATCAGATCGGCAAAGGCATCGATCTTGTCCGGCGCGCCGGTGATCTCGAACACAAAGCTGTTCAGCGTGCTGTCGACCACGTTGGCGCGGAAGATATCCGCCAGCCGCAGCGCCTCGACCCGCTTGTCGCCTTCGCCCGCGACCTTGAGGATCGCCAGCTCGCGCTCCACGGCCTCGCCTTCGACGGTCAGGTCATGCACGTCGCGCACCGACACGATGCGGCCCAGCTGCGCCTTGATCTGCTCGATCACCTGAGGGGTGCCGGTGGTGACGATTGTGATGCGCGATAGGTGGCCGGTATGGTCCACCTCGGCCACGGTCAGGCTTTCAATGTTGTAGCCGCGGCCGGAGAACAGGCCGATGACACGGGCCAGAACCCCGGGTTCGTTTTCCACCAGAACCGCGATGGTGTGGCGTTCCTGCACGTCCGAAAAGGTCGGGCGCAGGTTGTAGGCGGAATGGCGGGTGGAGCCTTTTTTGATATGCAGGGCAGACATCGGTCGCCGTCCTTTCGTTTGTCGCTGCCACTAGTTATCTGAAAACTATTGGCAAAGTTCTTCACAAGACTTTTGCGGTCAGACCGCAGTTACACCAACACCGCACCGCCGGCCTGGATGACACCCTGGGTGTCAGCCTCGCCCAGCAGCATCTCGTTATGCGCCTTGCCCGAGGGGATCATCGGGAAACAGTTCTCGTGCTTTTCCACCAGGCAGTCGAAGATCACCGGCCCGTCATATTCGATCATTTCCATGATCGCATCGTCCAGATCCTTGGGGTCAGAGACGCAGATGCCCTTGCAGCCGAAGGCCTCGGCGAGCTTGACGAAATCGGGCAGCGCTTCGGACCAGCTGTGGCTGTAGCGTTCGCCATGCAGCAGTTCCTGCCACTGACGCACCATGCCAAGGCGTTCGTTGTTCAGGATGAACTGTTTCACCGGCAGGCGGAACTGCACCGCAGTGCCCATTTCCTGCATGTTCATCAGCCACGACGCCTCGCCCGCGACATTGATCACCAGCGCATCCGGATGCGCCATCTGCGCCCCGATCGAGGCCGGGAAGCCATAGCCCATTGTGCCCAGCCCGCCGGAGGTCATCCAGCGGTTGGGATCTTCAAAACCCAGGTACTGCGCCGCCCACATCTGGTGCTGGCCGACCTCGGTGGTGATATAGCGGTCGTGACCCTTGGTCAGCGCCTCCAGCCGCTGCAACGCGTATTGCGGCTTGATGGTGCTCTCGGAGTTCTTGTAGGTCAGGCAGTTGACTGCACGCCATTCGCTGATCTGCTTCTGCCATTTCTCCAGCGCCGCGCGGTTCACCTTGCGGCCGCGCGATTTCCAGACCTTCAGGATGTCTTCCAGCACGTGGCCCACATCGCCGACGATCGGGATGTCGACGCGGATCACCTTGTTGATGGACGAGGGGTCGATGTCGATATGCGCCTTGGTGGAATTGGGGCTGAAGGCGTCGATCTTGCCGGTGATGCGGTCGTCAAACCGCGCGCCGATGTTGATCATCAGGTCGCAGTCATGCATCGCCATATTCGCCTCGTACAGACCGTGCATCCCCAGCATGCCCAGCCAGTTCGCACCTGACGCCGGATAGGCGCCCAGCCCCATCAGGGTCGAGGTGACGGGAATGCCGGTGCCGTCCACCAGTTCGCGCAGCAGCTGGCTGGCGGCGGGACCGGAGTTGATGACGCCGCCACCGGTATAGAACACCGGGCGCTCGGCGCGCTCCAGTGCCGCGACCAGCTCGGTGATCGCCTCCATGTCGCCCTTGAGCTGTGGCTGGTAGTGCGACGCGGCGGGTTTTGGTGTGGCGTAGTCGCCGGTGGCAAACTGCACGTCCTTGGGAATGTCGATCAGCACCGGGCCGGGGCGCCCCGAGGTGGCGACGTGGAAGCCCTCATGCAGGGTTGCGGCCAGGCTGTTGGTGTCCTTGACCAGCCAGTTGTGCTTGGTGCAGGGGCGGGTGATGCCGACGGTATCGGCCTCCTGAAAAGCGTCGGAGCCGATCATGAAGGTCGGCACCTGGCCGGTCAGAACCACCAGCGGGATCGAATCCAGCAGTGCATCCGTCAGCCCGGTCACCGCATTGGTGGCGCCGGGGCCGGAGGTGACCAGAACAACGCCAGGTTTGCCGGTGGAGCGGGCATAGCCCTCTGCCGCATGCACCGCGCCCTGTTCGTGGCGCACCAGCACGTGGCGGATGTCAGTTTGCAGAAAGATCTCGTCATAAATCGGCAGCACGGCGCCGCCTGGGTATCCGAAGACTACTTCCACACCCTGATCTTTCAGGGCTTGGACAACCATCTTTGCGCCGGTCATTTCACGTGTCATCTGCTTTTTGCTCCAATTGGCGGCATCGTGCGTTACGCATAAAAAAAGCCCCCGATTTGTGGTCAGGGGCGCATGGGTTCGATTATGGTCTACCGTCACCGGCCCATGCGCGTGGTTCCTACGATTACGACTAGGGTGGTCATCTTGGCCACAGGCTCCGTTTTGCGTTGCGGGCGACATTATGGCGGGGGGCAGGGGGCGTCAACCTGCAAACCTGTCAAAAATGCCCTGTCAGGCGACATTTTCTTACGCCTGGAGGGGTGTCTGGGGAAATATCCGCGAAGCGGAGGCCCATTTCTGGTCAACTTCCGCAAATTGTCCACTTGGATGCCCCTGTGGGTGCCCGCCCGGCAGGCTGGACAGCGCCGTGCTACACGGGCTAGCTCAGGGGCAGTTTGCAACTCAGGAATGCGCCCTTGCCCAAAGTGATCATCCATCTGCGGTCGCAGCACGCGGAGCTGGAGCTGTCCCACAGTTTCTTGCAGCTTTATGGTGTGCTGACGGAGATGCTGACCGCGCGGGAAATTTCGGTTGAGCGGCGGGCGATGGACCGCGACATCAAGCAGGGGACCCGCCACACGGGAGATAGCCGGTTCGAAGATGGCAATCTGCATATTCTGGACGACCGGCATGTGCGGATGCCAAATGTCCTGAATGGCTGCATGGCCTATCTCAGGGGCTATTGGCATCTGGACCCGCAAGGGGTGCGCTGCTTCAGCTCCATTGGCGACAAAAGCTTTCGTCCTGATATGGTGCCCTACAGATATGCCCGGAATTTCTATGGGAAGCTGAGCGCGGAGTGGAAGGAAAAGCGGCGGTCGCGCTACAATCAACCGAGCGCCCCGGCGCAGCTGCCGTCAGGGGCAATTGCGGTGTTTTTCCAAGGCGACTACCCGGTCAAAGTCGGCGCCACGACGTTCACCGATACTGCGATGCTGCGAGATGTCCTGCAGGGGGCGGGGGATCGCCCGGTTGTGGTCAAGCCGCATCCTCGGGTGACGGACGTCGGAACCCTGTTGGAACTGTCCGAAATCATGGAGCGTGACAGCCGCGTGTCTGTCACGGATGCGAATATTCACGATATTCTCGCGGTCAGCTGTGCCACGGTGTCGATCAACTCGTCCGTTGCCATCGAGGGCTTTTTGCACCGTACGCCGGCCATCCTGTACGGTCAGTCGGATTTCCATCACTTTGCGGAGACCGTCAGGGCGGCGGGTCAGTTCGCGGCTGCGCTGGAGCGTGCGCTGGCCCGCACCGGCGGCTATGCGCAATTCATGACCTGGTACTTCCGCCGTAACTGCCTGGAGATCGGCGCGCAGAGCCTTGAACAGCGGATCTGGGAGATTTTCAGCGCCGCGGGTTTTCCGCCTGACCGCTTTGCCGACTGACGGTGGCGGGGCCTTGCCGTTGCGCGATTCCGGGACTTGGCGATGCACCCGCTTTCTGTCAGCCTGAGCGGCAAAAGCCCCGTCAGGGCCGCAGAGGTCATCGGGGCGGGCAGTAACTGGCAAACGGGCATGAGCATGAGCATCACACGGCGGAGTTTTGGATTTGGTCTGGCGGCGCTGGGGCTGAGCGCCTGCGGCGGACCGGTGCCCGCGGGGGGCGGCAGCAGTGGCAGCAGCGGTAGCGCCAGCCTGCCTGCGGATCTGCGGCCGGTCCCCAATGCGAGCTATGACGCCTGGGTCGCGGCCTTTCGAAACCGGGCCGAGACCAAGGGCATCAGCCGCGCCACCCTGCGTGCAGCCTTTCGCGGAGCGGGCTACTTGCCCGGCGTGGTCAAACGCGACCGCAATCAGACCGAATTCAAGCGCACGCTGGAGGATTACCTGGCGATTGCCGTCTCGCAGGAGCGACTGGCCAAGGGGCGCGCGGCCTATACCCGCCATCGCGCCACCCTGCGCAAGCTGGAACAGACCTATGGCGTCGATGCGGAGATCATCTGCGCGATCTGGGGGCTGGAGAGCTTCTACGGGGAACGCCGTGGCAATGTACCGGTGATCTCGGCCACGTCAACGCTGGCCTTTGACGGGCGGCGCGGGGCATTCTTTGAGAAGCAGCTGATCGCGGCGTTGAAGATCCTGCAGAACGGCGACATCACCCCTGCGCGGATGACCGGCAGCTGGGCGGGCGCCATGGGGCATACCCAGTTCATTCCCACGTCCTATCAGGCCTTTGCGGTGGACTACACCGGCGACGGTCGGCGCGACATCTGGTCGGATGACCCGACAGATGCGCTGGCCTCCACCGCCGCCTATCTGCAACGCAACGGCTGGACGCGGGGGCTGAAGTGGGGCGGCGAGGCGGGAGCCCCGGGCACGCCCGCCGGTCGCCGCCTGCAACCGCAGCCGGGCGGGCCGGTGTTCACCGTGACCAGCAACTTTGATGTCATCAAGCGCTACAACAATTCCGATTCCTATGCCATCGGTGTTGGACATCTGGCGGACCGGATCGCGGGCGGCGGACCGCTGCGCGCCAGTTTCCCGCCGGATAAATACGGGCTGACCAAGGATGACCGGATCCTGTTGCAGAAACGGCTGACAGCGCGCGGTTTCGATACCGGCGGTGCCGATGGTGTGCTGGGGCCCAAAAGCCGAGCCGCCATTCGCGCCTACCAGTCCAGCCGTGGCGTGGCGGCAACGGGGGATCCCTCGCAAACCTTGCTGAACAGTCTGGGCTGAGCGGGCCGCGGCAGAGGCTGCTGGAGTGGGGGCTGCCAGGACCGGCCCGCGGGGGTCAGAAGCCCGCGCCGGTCCCCTGCAGGACGCCGTGTTCCAGCGCATAGCGCGTCAGCCCGGCGGTGGAGGAGATTCCCAGCTTGCGCTTGATGTTCTTGCGGTGGGTCTCGACGGTTCTGACCGAGATATCGAGCGTCTGCGCGACATCCTTGTTGGATTTGCCCTGCGCCAGTTCCAGCAGGATGGTCTGTTCGCGCCCCGTCAGCGCCTCGCGGGTGTCGCCGTCCTTGGGCTTCAGCGACCCGGCGGCGCCGGTGCACAGGTAGGTCTGTCCCTGCATCACCGCATCAATGGCCTGTTTGATCTCATCCGTGGGCACGTCCTTCAGGATATAGCCCATCGCGCCATGGCTGAGCGCTGAGGAAATATATTCCGGGCTGTCATGCATCGTCAGGATCAGGATGCGGGTGCCGGGATGTTGCTCCAGGATCATTTCGGTGGCGCTGAGCCCGCCCAGCTTGGGCATGTTGAGATCCATCAAGATCACGTCAGGCGCCAGCTGCTGCATCTGCGCGACCGCGTCGCGGCCATCGGTCAGCGAGCCGACAACCTGAATGTCGTCATAGCTCTCGAGGATCGACTGGATGCCTTCGGCCACCATCGGGTGGTCATCCACGATCAGAACTTTCACTGGCGCCGCCATGTCATCCCCATTCGCATCGATTGGACGCTTGCGCTTCCGCCTGCCTGTGTCTTGCCCGGCCCGGTTCGCTGCTTGATCCGCCGCCGGGTCATGTCTGCGCCAGGCCTCATGGCAGCTGGACCGGGTTGCTGTCCTCGCCGGGTGGCAGCAGGTGGCTGAGAGGCAGGCCGACCTCAATCACCGTGCCGCTTTCGGTCCCCCGTGATGACAGAATGCGCAAGGTGCCGTCAAGCTGGTCGATCCGTTCCTGCATGTTGCGCAGCCCGATGCCAGAGCCGGACCGGGCCGGGCGCGGCGGCAGGCCCACACCGTTGTCGGTGATCCGCATGGTGGCACCCTTGGTATGACCGCGCAGATCAATCGTGACCTTCGTGGCCTCGGCGTGGCGCTCGACATTGGTCAGCGCCTCCTGCGCAATCCGGTAGAGCGCGATTTTGGCATCCTGATCCAGGCGGTTGCGAAACACAACGGTGGAGAATTCAGTCTCGATCCCGGTGCGGGCGGCAAAGTCATCCGTCAGCGCCTTCAGCGCCGGGCCAAGCCCGAGATCGTCCAGCACGCCGGGGCGCAGGTCGCGGCTGATCCGGCGCACCTCGGTGATGGCAGTCAGCAGATGCTCGGTGCCTTTTTCCAGCGGTGCCGCCGCCCCGTCGCTGTCGCCGCGCGACAGGCGGCGGCGGGCGTTGTCCAGCGCATAGCGCACCCCGACCAGCAACTGGCTGATGCCATCATGCAGCTCGCGCGCGACCCGGCCGCGCTCGTCCTCCTGGGCGTCGAACACGCGCTGGGTCAGCTCCTTCAGCTTGGCATCCGCCAGGCGCCGTTCACGGATATTCAGCAGCATCCCAGAGGCAAAGACCAACGCCAGCGCCACCAGGGTGATACCGCCAATATAGACGAAGGTGCGCTGCACGCGGGCTTCGACCTCGGCCCGTGTCGCTGCGACCGAGGACAGCACATCGTCGATGAACACGCCCGTGCCGACGGCCCACTGCCAGTCCTGCAGGCCGACCACATAGGCGATCATCTGCGCCTCTTCCCCGGTCGAGGGCTTTTGCCAAGTAAATGTGTGCCAGCCCGCCCCATCGCGGGCCAGCTCGATGAAACGGTCCACCACCGGCACCCCTGCGCTGTCGGTCAGCCCGGCCCAATTGCGGTTGATGAACTCTGTCTGGCGCGGGCTGACCAGGTTGGTGCCGTCGTAGTCATAGACGAAGAAGAACCCGTCCTTGCCGTATATCATCGCGCTGAGGATCTGGCTTACCTGCTCCTTGGCCTTGACGTCGTCGGGCGCAGCCAGGCCATAGATATGGGCAAATCCGTTGCGGGCCTGGGTGACGTAGTTGCGCAGCTCGGCCTTCTTGGTTTCCAGCAGCTGCAGTTCCAGCGCCTGGATCTCGCGCTCCGCCAGGGCGCGGGACTGATGCCCCACGACCAGCGCAATGGCACTGCCCGCGACAATCAGCGGCAGCGTCATCAGCAGCGACAGTTTCTGAGCGTATGTGGGGCGGATCAGCGTGTGAAACAGGCGCATGGGCAATCGGGCAGACCGGGGCAGGGGATTGGTCAGATTCTTGTACCGAATCATCTGACCGACGCCCAGAAGAATCACTGCGCCCTGACCAAATGCACGCGAGGGCTGTGTCGCATGGGCCGAGAAGTGCGCGAAAATGCTGCAGCCTTTTGGGCCAAATGCTGAAAATCACGTCGTTCTACGCAGTAGTAGGTATTCACAACCCACGCAGCGTGGCTAGTCTGCCTGCACTCGAACCGATCCGCTGGGCAGTCAGCTGCCGGGCATCCAAAAATTATGGGAGGAATAATATATGGATCGCCGTTCTTTCTTGAAAACATCCGCACTGGGCGGGACCGCAGCAGCGGCCGGCACGCTGGCCGCACCGGCCTATGCCCAGGGCAAGCGCACCCTGACCATGGTGACCACCTGGGGCCGTGGCCTGGCGGGCGTGCATGACTCGGCGCAGTATGTCGCCGATGCCATCACCGCCATGTCCGATGGCAACCTGACCGTCGACCTGAAGGCCGCGGGCGAACTGGTTGGCGCCTTTGAAGTGTTCGACGCCGTGACCGCAGGTCAGGCCGACATGTATCACGGTGCGGACTACTACTTCACCGGTCAGCATCCGGGCTATGCCTATTTCACCGCCGTGCCCTTTGGCATGACGCCGCAGGAAATCACCAACTGGTACTACCACGGTGAGGGCCACGCGCTGCATGACGAGCTGGGCCAGATCTTTGGTCTGAAATCCTTCCTCGGCGGCAACACCGGCCCGCAGTCCGGCGGTTGGTACAACAAGGAAATCAACGGTCCAGAGGATTTCAACGGTCTCAAGTTCCGCATGCCGGGCCTGGGCGGCAAGGCGCTGGGCAAGCTGGGCGCATCCGTGCAGAACATTCCGGGTTCCGAAGTGTATCAGGCGCTGTCCTCCGGCGCTATCGACGGCACCGAGTGGATCGGTCCCTGGGCGGACGAAAAGGCCGGTTTCCAGGAAATCACCAAGACCTACTACACCGCGGGCTTCCACGAGCCGGGTGCGGCCCTGTCCGTCGCCACCAACCGCGACGTCTTTGAGAGCCTGTCGCCCGCCCATCAGAAGATCATCGAGATGGCGTCGGCCGCTGGTCACCAGTGGAACCTGGCGCAGTTCATGAACAACAACGGTGCGGCGCTGCAGCGTCTGCAGTCCGGCGGCGTCAAGACCCTGGAATTCCCCGACAGCGTTTGGGATGCCTTCGGCACCGCGACCAAGGAAACCCTGGACGAGTTCATGGATGACGAACTGTTCGCCAAGATCCGCAACAGCGTCGAAGAATCGATGAAAGCGTCCTCCGGCTGGATCACCAAGTCCGAAGGCGCCTATCGCATTCAGCGCGACCGCGTTCTCGGCTAACCCGCCTGACAGGCATTCATCGGATCCCCCGCGCCCGCCGCGGGGGATCCACCTGCAGTTGCGGAACGCACGGGACGGTCGGCACATGCCGCACACCGTCCCACTGCCGTAGCTGCGCAGCAATCTTCCCGGGGGAAACATGCAGGAAGAGAGTGGCATCACCTTCTTTGGCGCTATCTGGGGCGGGCTGGTCTGGTTGATCCAGAATCTCGCCGGCGCATTCTATAATTTCGGCTACGCGATCACCCATCCGCAGCTCTGGCTTGACTGGTCCGACAAGGCGTCGGTCATGCGCTTTGTCTATTATGGCGGCTCTGTCGAATTCTTCTTTGTCGTCTTCACTACCTTTCTGGTGCTGACCGGCATCGGCCTTTACTACCGTGGCTTCATGTGGGGCATGGTGCGCGGGCTGGAGGGCATGGCCAACATGGTCGGCCGCTTCTTTGCCTGGGCAGGCCTGTTGATGGTGCTACAGCAGATCATCATCGTCTTCATGCAGCGCGTCTTTGCCCGGCCCGACATCAGCTTTGGCTTTGGCATCCCGTTCAGCCAGGACATCAGCTGGTTTGCGGAAGAGCTGAAGCTCTACAACGCGCTGGTGGTCTGCATGTGCGTCACCTACACCTTTGTGCAGGGCGGTCATGTGCGGGTGGACCTGATCTATTCCGGCATCAGCTTCCGCGCCAAGCGCGTGGTCGACATGCTTGGCTCCCTGCTGTTCATGATGCCTGCCGCGGTGCTGACCTGGATGTACGGCTGGTTCTTCCTGTGGCGTCACCTGATCGTGCCCAAACCCTCCGCTTCTGACGGGCTGGAACGGCTGGTGATGAAGTCGCGGGCGTTGCGCTGGAACGTAGAGACCATCGGCTTCAGCCCGAATGGATTCAACGCCTACTTCCTGTTCAAGATCCTTCTGATCGCCTTTGCAGGCCTCGTGTTCCTGCACGCCATCGCCTTTTTCTACCGCTCATTCCTCGAGTTCGTGGAAGGCGAGGGCAGCGAAAACAAATACCTCGACAAGGACAGCCTTGGAGAGGGTGAAGAAGCCTACGAAGGCACGCACTAAAGGGACGTCGGAAACATGCTATTTGGACTTGATGGCGTCGAAATCGGCCTAATCATTGTATTTTTCTGCCTCTTCGGGGGCATCCTCTCCGGCTTTCCGGTGGCTTTTGCCATCGGCGGGGCCGGGGTCATCTCCTTCGGGATCATCGCCGCGCTGGACAGCTCGGGCATCCTGATCCACCAGGCCATCGACTCTTCGTCGCAGGCCTATCGCGATCTGGTGGCCTCTGGCGTGCGGCCGGACAAGATCTCGGTGTTCCGCTACCCGGATCTGCCACGACTGGCTGAACCTGTGTTCACCCAAGGGTGGGAAGTGGCGCTGGACCGCAACATTTCCTTTATCGTCAACCGCATGAACGAACGGGTTCTGGCGGGCGCGTCGATCGAGACGCTGTTGGCGGTGCTGATGTTCGTGCTGATGGGCATCACGCTGGAGCGCTCCAAGATCGCCAATGACCTGCTGACCACCATGGCGCGCGTCTTCGGGCCGCTGCCCGGCGGTCTGGCGGTGTCGATTGTTGTGGTTGGTGCGTTCCTCGCGGCCTCCACCGGCATTGTTGGTGCCACCGTGGTGACCATGGGCCTGCTGGCGCTGCCGACCATGCTGCGCAACAACTACTCGCCGGAACTGGCGACGGGTGTGATCGCGGCCTCCGGCACGCTGGGGCAGATCATTCCGCCGTCCATCGTGATCGTTCTGCTGGGCACGCTGGCGGGCGACCTTTATTCCACCGCGCAGGAGACCCGCGCGACGGAGGCGGGCTGCTCCGATGCGCTGACCTATCTGGGGGAGCCCGCGGTGGTATCCGTGGGCACCCTGTTCCAGGCGGCGCTGCTGCCGGGGATCCTGCTGGCGCTACTGTATGCCGGCTATGCCTTTGGCTATGCGCTGCTGAACCCGCACAAGGCACCGGCGGTGAATATCGAGGGCGGCACCGGTGAGGTGATTACCCGCAACGAAGGTCTGCTGTGGTTCCTGGGCGTGCCTGCGGCGCTGATCGGCGGCGCGGTGTTGCTGGGCAGCTTCAACGTGATTGGCAGCCAGAGTGTCATCGTTTCGTCCTTCTCCGATGCCGGTCAAACCGCCAGCCTGCGTACCAATGTGGGCGCGGAATGTAAGGCGGCGATGATTGATCTGCACGGGCAGGCCGCCTGGGACGCCGCCGTGGCAGAGCAGGAAGCCATCGATTCCGCGGGCGGTGTGACCCTGTCCGAGAAGCTGAGCGAGGACGAAATCGCCGCAGCTGTGGACGCCAAGATCGCCAATGCGGCGCCGATTGGCACCGGCATCGGCGTCATCCTGGTTGTGCTGGGTCTGGTGCTGGCCTTTGGCCGCGGGGTTGCGCCGTCGCGGGACGCCAAGCCCTTGATCCTGGGGGCGATCGGCGTGCTGCTGATTGCGCTGGTGGATATGGTGGCGATTGCGCCGACGACCACGCCGGGCATGACTGTGGTGTGGATAGCGCTGCCGCTGTTGCTGGCGCTCTATGGCTGCCGCGAGGCCGCCGCGCGCTGCGCCCGGAACGATCTGATCCGGGTGGTGTTCCCGCCGCTGGTGCTGATCGTTGCGGTGCTGGGCTCAATCCTGGGCGGTATCACCAACCCGACGCCCGCCGCGGCGCTGGGGGCAGGTGGGGCCATCATGCTGGCGGCCTACCGCAAGCTGCAGGACGAAGGCAAATCGGGCAAGATCATCATCTGGTCCACTTTTGCCGTGATGATCTGCATCCTGATCGGCATGAACTTTGACCTACGCGTCAACCAGGGCGGCGTCACCGTCGAGAACTGGATTGCCTTCATTGCCGCTTATGCCGCTTACCTCTATGCGCTGTTTGGGCTGCTGTTTGGCTGCTGGGTTCTGTTCCGCTCCGGCGTGCTGACCCCGGTGGTGCGGGAAACCGCCAAGGTGACCTCGATGGTCTTTACCATCCTGATCGGCTCGCAGCTGTTGAACCTGGTGGTGATCTCCTTCGGTGGGGAACACTACATCCAGCAGTTCCTGAAGAGCTTTGACAACGAGATGACGGTCTTCCTGATCGTGATGCTGGTGCTGTTCTTCCTGGGCTTCGTGCTGGACTTCCTGGAGATCATCTACATCGTCATCCCGATTGTCGGGCCGGTGATCTATGGCGGCTCGTTCGACCCCAAATGGGTGACCATCATGGTGGCGGTGAACCTTCAGACCTCTTTCCTGACACCGCCATTTGGCTTTGCGCTGTTCTACCTGCGCGGGGTGGCGCCGAAGGAGGTGACCACCGGGCACATCTACCGCGGCATCATCCCGTTTGTGCTGATCCAGGTGGTGGGCATCGCGATCCTCTGGGTGTTCCCGTCGATCGTGACCATCGTGCCGGCGCTGATCCCGAACTGAGCCGGGACCAAGGTAACAAAACGGAAAAAGGGGCTCCTGCGGGAGCCCCTTTTGCATTTCGGGCGGCTTGCGGGGGCGCTGCCCCTCTGGACCTTGCGGCCCATTCACCCCGGAGTATTCAGAAAAAGATGAATGCGGGCTCGCGCCGGGATCAGGCGGCGCGCTGCAGCAGATCCCAGCGATTTCCAAAGGGGTCGTGCCAGACCGCAACGGTGCCATAGGGCTCGTGCCGCGGCGCTTCCTCAAAGTGAACGCCCTGGGCCAGCATTGCAGCGTGGTCGCGGGCGAAGTCATCGGTCATGAGGAACAGGCCGACGCGGCCGCCGAACTGGTTGCCCACCGCCGCCTGCTGCTGCGGCCCGTCGGCGCGGGCCAGGATCAGGCTGGCGGCGCCGGGGGTGCCGTTGGCACCGGGCGGCAGGATGCGCACCCAGCGTTTGTCACCCTGTTCGACGTCCTCGGCCAGGTGCCAGCCCAGACGGGTGCAATAGAAATCAATGGCCGCGTCATAGTCCGGCACCACCAGGGAGACCGCGTGCAGATGCTGCATCAGCGCTGCCGGTGGATCGGCTGTTCGGGCAGCTGGATATTGGCCACCTGTTCCGCAATCGGGTCAGTCGACAGCGGATGGCCCGCATCGGTATATCGAGTGGGGTCGGTCATTTTCTTCCACTGGTTGCAGTGATAGATTTCCAGGCCCGAGAACTTGGCCTTGTAGCCCATTTTCTGGCTGCCGGGCACCCAGTAGCCCAGGTAGACATAAGGCAGCCCGGCCTCGCGCGCGATCTGAATATGGTCAAGGATCATGAAAGTGCCGAGCGAATTCTGCGGCTGGTCGGGGGCGTAGAAGGAATAGACCATGCTGAGGCCATCCTCCAGCACATCGGTCAGCGACACGGCCGTCAGCGCGCTGGAGCCGGGCAGGGCGTATTCGACCACCCGGCTGCGCACTGGGGTTTCCTCAATCATGGCGGCGTATTCGAACACATCCATGTCGGCCATGCCGCCATCGGCGTGGCGGCTGTCGAGATAGCTGCGAAACAGTGCGTATTGATCTTCTGTCGCCCAGGGAGAGGTGGCGCGACGTTCCAGATGCGCGTTGCGCTTCAACGTGCGTTTCTGGCTGCGGCTGGGTTTGAAGGCGGCCACGTCGATCCGCGCCGACAGACAGGCGGAACATTCCGAGCAGGAGGGCCGGTATAGCACGTTCTGCGAGCGCCGGAAGCCCTGCTGGCTCAGGCTGTTGTTCAGCTGCTCCACCCCGTCGCCCTGCAGGGCGGTGAACAGTTTGCGCTCCATCCGGCCCTCAAGATAAGGGCAGGGCTGGGGAGCGGTCACGTAGAACTGCGGTGCAATCGGTAAGGTATGGCGCATCGGGTCTCATTCGCGGATTCGCGTGGCAGTCAAACCTGGCGGCCGCATCGGGTGGCAGGTCATCCTGTGGATGATAGCAATGCTGCCGGGGTGCGCCAAGCCTGCATGTGACTGTTGGCTTAACAGGAGCTTTACCGGTCGCGGCTTTGTGCCGGGCGGATGTGCAAGGCGACGGCGCCAGTCAGGCGCGGCGGTTCAGCATCACCGTGCCCAGCAGGTGGTCGGTCAGACCCTGACCACGAGAGGAGGTCAGCATCAGCACCACCGAGATCACTTGCAGCACCGGAACAGCCAGCGACAGCGAATAGCCCGCCGTGTGCAGCAGGGCCAGACCGCCATCCAGCCGCTGGCCTGCGCCGTTACGCAGTTCGATCCCGGCAAAACGCATGCCCCAGGTGGCCGATCCATTGGCCAGGGTCACCACCCGGTAGACAAAGCCCACCACCAGATAGAGCAGCGGCCAGACGAACAACCCCACAAAGGCCGTCAGGACCACCGCAGCGGCGCTGAGCGCCAGGATCAAAAGGCTGTCCACGATCCAGGCCAATAGACGTTTGGCCGGGACAGAGGCGTAGAACTCAGCCTGATAGTCGGGGTCGGGCAGGGCGGTCATGGGGGATCCTTTGGGTCTGGTTGTCGGGAAATCGTAAGTGGCAAACCCCCGCCCGGCAAGGGCGGGGTGCGGTTGTGGCAGCGCGGTCGGGCCTGATGGGTTCAGTGCCGGTTGCGACCGCGCTCGGGGCTGCGCCCATCGGTGTCATCAGCCTCTTCGTGCAGGTCCTCCGCCTGGTCGTCGCTGTCCGCGGTCCGGATGCGCTCGTCCATGAATTCATCGAACTCCGCCTTGTCCTTGGCCTCGCGCAGCCGTTGCAGGAAGGCCTCGAAATCATGCTGCTCCTGCTCCAGACGGCGCAGGGTATCGGCCTTGTAAGCGTCAAAAGCGCGGTTGCCCGAGGGGCGCATGGCCGAGAACCCCTGGCGGGCCCAGGATTTGTCGCCCCAGTTTTTGCTGGCCTGGCGGCAGGATTTGCTGAACATGCGTTTGCTCCAGATCATGTAGAAGAGAAGGGCCAGACCAACCGGCCAGAAGAACACGAAACCCAGAACCATTGCGGCAATCCAGGCGCCTTTGCCCTTGCTGTCCAGCCAGGCCTCGCTGCGGGTAAACCAGCCCTGCACAGGGGCCGGGGCGGCGGTTGCGGTGTAGCTTGTCATCGGTGTCCTCCTGGATGATGTGAATGTAAATTCCTTTCACATGATGACATATCGGCAGCCGTCGGGTGGCTTTCAAGTCCGCATGTGAATGTTTTTTACATCCTTCTGACGCGGACGCGGGGACGGGGTGGATAACCGCCTTTTATCAGTGCGTTGCGGGGGCTTCTGGAAACCGCACGTTGGGGTGTTTTTTGTGGGCGCGGTGCGGGCGGCAATTCGGCCATTGACCTGTCGGCGCGGGCGGAACACTGTCGGCCTATGACCACGTCCCTGAAAATATCCCGCGTTCCCCGTGCCTTCGACCCCGATCTGGGGGCGGAAACACGGGCGTTGTTGCCCGCTCTTGCCGGAGAACAGGCAGAGCTGGTGGCGGGGGCCTGCGGGTCCAGCCCGTACCTTAAGGAACTGACCACACGCGAAGCGGACTGGCTGCCCGGCGCGCTGGCGGATCCGCAGGGCGCGCTGGAGGGGGGTCTGGAGGGCTGCAGCGCTTTGGCGGGGGCGGCGGTGAAACCGGGACTTCGCCAGGCCAAGCGGCGCGTGGCGCTGTTGACGGCGCTGTGTGATCTGTCCGGTGGCTGGAGCCTGGAACAGGTGACCGCCGCGCTGACAGATTTCGGTGCGCTAGCGGCGGATGTGGCGATCAAGGCAGAGATCGCGGCCCTGATCCGCCGCAAGAAACTGCCAGGCCTGCGCGAGGAGGACGTGGAGACCGCGGGCGGGCTGACCATCCTGGCGATGGGCAAGATGGGCGCGCATGAGCTGAACTACAGCTCCGACATTGATCTGATCTGCCTGTTCGACGAGACCCGGTTTGATCCCGCTGACTTTTACGAGGCGCGGCAGGCCATGGTGCGCGCCACCAGGAACATGTGCGCCACGCTGAGCGACCGTACCGGTGACGGCTACGTATTCCGCACCGATCTGCGGTTGCGCCCGGATCCGTCCGTCACCCCCGTCTGCCTGGCAATGGAGGCAGCGGAGCGCTACTATGAGAGCCTTGGCCGCACCTGGGAGCGCGCCGCCTATATCAAGGCGCGCGCCTGCGCTGGCGATATCGCGGCCGGGGAGCGTTTTCTGAACGCGCTGCGCCCCTTCGTGTGGCGGCGGCATCTGGACTTTGCGGCCATTCAGGACGCCCATGACATCCGCCTGCGTATCCGCGAGAGCAAGGGCACTGGCGGGGCGCTGTCGGTGCCGGGGCATGATATGAAACTGGGCCGCGGCGGCATCCGCGAGATCGAATTCTTCACCCAGACCCGGCAGTTGATCGCAGGCGGACGCGACGAATCCCTGCGTCGGCGCGGCACCGTCGAGGGGCTTGCGGCGCTGGCGGCCAAGGGCTGGGTGCCGCAGGACGTGGCAGAAACGCTGACCGCCCATTACCGCGCCCACCGCGAGGTGGAGCACCGCATCCAGATGGTGCATGACGCCCAGACACATCAGATGCCGCAGTCCGCCGACGGGATCGCCCGTATTGCCTGCCTGATGGACACCGACCCTGACACACTGCTTGCCGAGACCCGCGCCCGGCTGCAACAGGTGCATGAGCTGACGGAGGGGTTCTTTTCCCCCGGCGCGGCCCCGGCATCGGACACGGCGGCCACCGCCAACGCGGTTGCGGCTGGCGCCGATCTGGATGGCGCCGTCATTGCCCGCTGGCCGACCTATCCCGCGCTGCGCTCCAGCCGCGGTGCGCGGATTTTTGAACGGTTGAAACCCGAACTTCTGGCCCGCGTGGCCCAAACCGCGCAACCGGCTGAAACGCTGGTGGCACTGGACGGTTTCCTGGCCGGGCTGCCGGCGGGCGTACAGCTGTTTTCCCTGTTTGATGCCAATCCGCAGCTGCTGGACCTGCTGGTGGATATTGCCGGCAGCTCGCAGGAGCTGGCCAGCTTCCTGTCGCGCAACTCCTCGGTGTTTGATGCGGTGATTGGCGGATCTTTCTTTGACGACTGGCCCGGGGCCGCGGCCTTGCAGGCAGAGCTTGAGGCCCGGTTGGCGCGGGAAGAGGACTATGAGGCCCGTCTCGACACCGCCCGTCGCTGGGCCAAGGAATGGCATTTCCGCATCGGCGTGCATCACCTGCGCGGGCTGATCGGCGGCCAGCAGGCGGGGGCGCATTATGCAGAGCTGGCCCGCGTGGTGATCGCCGCCCTGACGCCTGCGGTGGTGGCGCAGTTTGCCCGCAAACACGGGCCGCCACCGGGCCGCGGTGCAGCGGTGCTGGCGATGGGCTCGCTGGGGGCAGGGCTGATCCATGCCCAATCCGATCTCGACGTGATCGTGATCTATGATCCCGGTGACGCCGAGATGTCCGAGGGCAAGCGACCGCTGGCGACCCGGCCTTATTATGCCCGGCTGACCCAGGCCTTTGTTACGGCGCTGTCGGCGCCGATGGCGCAGGGGCGGCTTTACGAGGTCGATATGCGGCTGCGTCCCTCTGGCAACCAGGGGCCGGTGGCGGTCAGCCTTGCGGGCTTTACCAGCTATCAGGAGAACGAGGCCTGGATCTGGGAACATCTCGCCCTGACGCGCGCCCGTGTTGTGGCGGGCGAAGCGAGCCTTGCCGCCGAGATCGAGACGTTCCGCAAATCTTTTCTGTCGCAGCCACGCCCGGTGGCCAAGGTCCTGGGAGAGGTGGCCCGGATGCGCGCGCGACTGGCCGGCGCCAAACCGGCCAAGGGCATCTGGGACGCCAAGAACGGCGCAGGGCGGATGATGGACATCGAACTACTGTCGCAAGCCGGCGCGCTGACCTCCGGATCTTCGGCGCGGGACGTGCGTTCGGGGCTGGACGGGGCGGTTGCAGCCGGGTGGCTGGGCGCTGCGGACGCCGAGTATCTGAGCGACAGCTACGCCCTGTTCTGGCAGGTCCAAAGTGCAGCGCGGCTGGTGTCGACCAAGCCGATTGACAGCGACACCCTCGGCGAAGGCGGCGCGCGCTTCCTGTGCCGTACCAGCGGGCATGACCAGCTGGCGGCTCTGGAGCAGGCGCTGAAAACACGATATATCGGCAGTGCGGAGCGGATCGACGCCGCCTTGAAGATGGAGGGGACGGATGCAGAGTAGGACTGAACAGGACCCGCGCGGGCTGATCTACGAGGCCTATCGGATCGACGGCATCACCGACGACCAATGCCGCAGCATCTTTTTCGACTGGGCTCTGGGCATGGATGCGGCGCGGGACAGCCGCAGCGACATCCAGGTGCTGTTGCAGCGCTACGGCGACGCGCAGCCGGATCACCCGATGACGGCGGTGTTGCGCGATGGCCTGCAATCCGCCGCGCCGCCGCGCCGCCGCGGCGGTTGGCGCTCGCGCCCGCGGCCGGGCAAGGCGCTTAGCTGAGCTTCGCCGAAGCCTTTTGCCCGTTCGCGGCTCTTTCCCTGGCGGGCACATGCAGCTAAGAGAAGGCCATGATAGCCTCCCCTGATGCGCTGCAGCGCCCCCGTGTGAAAATGAAACCCAAATCCAACGCCCGCGCCATCCGGCACGGGTTCCCTTGGGTTTATGCCAACGAACTGGTCACAGACCGGCGCACGCGCAAGCTGGCGCCCGGCACGCTGGCGGTGCTCGAGGATGAGGCGCAGACCCCTTTGGGGCTGGTGGCGGTCAACCCCGACAGCAAGATCATCGCCCGGATGCTGGACCGCTACCCCGAGGCGCAGATCACCCAAGACTGGTTTGCTCGCCGTCTGCGCCGCGCGCTGGAGATGCGCGAACGGCTGTATGACGCGCCGTTCTACCGGCTGGTGCATGCGGAATCCGACGGCCTGCCTGGCGTGGTGATCGACCGGTTCGGCGCGGCCTGCGTGGTGCAGCCCAATGCGGCCTGGGCCGAGGTTCATCTGGAGCAGCTGACCGCCGCTTTGGCTGAGGTTACCGGCGCGACCGTGATCCTGAAAAACGCATCCGGCCGCACCCGCGCGCTGGAGGGGCTGGACGATGAAAACCAGACCCTGCTGGGTGACACTCCCACGGCTCCGCTGCCGGTGCAGATGAATGGCGCGACCTATATGGCCGATCTGACCGGCGGGCAGAAAACCGGTTTGTTCTATGACCAGCGGGAAAACCACGGCTTTGCCGCCCGGCTGACCGCGCCCGGCGCCAAGGTGCTGGATGTGTTTTCCCACGTGGGTGGCTTTGGTCTGGCGATGCTGGCGAAGGGGGCCGCCCATGCGACCTGCGTCGATGGCTCTGCCGCGGCGCTGGAGCTGGCCGCAAAAGGCGCCGACGCCAGCGGTCATGGCGACCGCTTTACCGCCCGGCTGGGCGATGCCTTTGAGGTGCTGACGGCCCTGGGCGAGGAGGGCGCCCAATTTGATGTGGTGATCTGCGATCCGCCCGCTTTTGCACCCTCGAAACCGGCGCTGGAGGCTGGGCTGCGCGCCTATGAACGCATCGCCAAACTGGCCGCGCCCTTGGTGGCACCGGGGGGCTATCTGGGCCTGTGCAGCTGCTCGCACGCGGCGGATCTGTCGAAGTTCCGAAATGCGTCGGCCCGCGGCATCGGCCGGGGCGGGCGCCGCGGCGCGCTGATCCACACCGGCTATGCCGGCCCCGACCATCCGCAGCTGCCGCAGCTGGCCGAAAGCGGCTATCTCAAATCCGTGTTCTTCCGGTTGGACTGAACGGATGCGCAAGCTGCTGCTCGACACCTGCGTGCTGTACCCCACGGTGATGCGCGAGATGCTGCTTGGCGCGGCCCGGCTGGGGCATTTTGCGCCGCTATGGTCGGCCCGCATCCTGGGCGAGTGGGAGCGCGCGGCCCTGAAACTGGGGCCCGAAGGCGCGGCGCAGGCCAAGGCGGACATCGTCCTGGCCCGCACCGCCTTTCCAGCGGCTGAGGTTGCCGCCGCGCCGGGCGTCGAGGCACGTCTGTGGCTGCCGGATGCGGCTGACATTCACGTGCTGGCTGCTGCCATCGCAGGCCATGCAGAGGCGATCGTCACCGTCAACAACAAGGACTTCCCCCGCCATACCTTGGCCGAGGAAGGACTGGAGCGCATCGGCCCGGATCAGCTGCTCTATGATCTTTGGCTGGCCGATGCAGACGGGCTGGAGCGGCTGGGGGCAGATGTGCTGGCTGAGGCGAACCGTCTTTCAGGCAGCGGCTGGGAGATCCGCCCGCTGCTGAAAAAGGCCCGCCTGCCACGGCTGGCCAAGGCGCTGGCCAGTGCATGAATCGCCCCGGACCGGCGCCGCTCAGGCGCCGCTGAGGATCTCCGCGGCAATTTCAAAGGAACGCAGCCGCGCGGCGTGATCGTGGATCTGTCCGGTCAGGATGACCTCATCCGGCTGGTACTGGGCGATAAGCTGCGCCAGCTCTGTGCGGACCGTGTTGCGGCTGCCGGTGGCGGAAATCTGCAACATCGCGTTCACCCCGGCTAAGACCTGCGGCGGCAGCACGGCGGCGATATCATCCACCGGCGCTGGCAGCTTGCCGGGGGTGCCCAACCGCAGCCGGGCAAAGGCCTGCTGCATGGTGGTGCGCAGGCGCAGCGCCTCGGCATCGGTCTCTGCCGCAAAGACATTGATCGCCATCATCGCATGCGGCTGCGCCAGCATCGCGGAGGGGCGGAACTGGCTGCGATAGACCGCCAAAGCCTGCTCCAGCGCGGGCGGCGCAAAATGCGACGCAAAGGCATAAGGCAGCCCCAGCGCCGCCGCCAGCTGCGCCCCATACAGCGACGAGCCGAGGATCCACACCGGCACCTCGGTGCCTTCGCCGGGGATGGCCCGCAAGGCTGCGCCGTCGCGGCGCGGCGCGAGGTAGCCGATCAGCTCCTGCACGTCCTCGGGAAAGTGGTCGCCCGCGCCACCATCCGCCCTGTCCAGGCCGCGCCGCATCGCGCGCATCGCCGCCATGTCGGTCCCAGGCGCGCGCCCCAGCCCCAGATCGATCCGGGGGCCGTGAATTTCCGCAAGCGTGCCAAAGGCTTCGGCCACCATGTAGGGCGCGTGGTTGGGCAGCATGATGCCGCCTGCACCAATCCGCATGGTCTGGGTCGCCTGCGCTACATGGCCCATCATCACCGCCGTTGCGGCGCTGGCAATGCCGGGCATGTTGTGATGCTCGGCCAGCCAGAACCGGTGATAGCCCCAGCCTTCCGCATGGGCGGCCAGATCGGCACTGTTGCGCAGCGCGGCGGCGGTGGTCTGCCCTTCGGGCACCGGGGCGAGGTCGAGAACGGAATAGCGCATGGGAACCTTCTTCTTGCTGGAATGTTTACATGTGCATGTTTTTTCCCGGTGCAAGGGCGAGGTCGTAAAAACCGCTGTGGTTCAGGGCAAGGCGCGCGGAAGGGTCTGTCAGCTCTTCTGCCACCTGGCCTCCAGCCGTTCCAGCGCGGCGATGCGCTCTTCGGTCTTGGGGTGGCTCATCAGCCAGGCCGGGGCCATGCCGGCGCGGGCCTGGGTCAGCTCTTCAAGTTTGTGAAACAGGCTTTTCTGCGCAGCCAACCCGATGCCCGCCTTGGTCAGCAGGGCGGCCGCGTATTCGTCGGCTTCATACTCATCGCCGCGCGACAGCCGCGCGGCCAGCAGATTGGCCAGCATCGCGGCGATCCATGGGCCGACAAAGGGAATGTAGCGCCCCAGCAGCAGCATCAGCGCGGTGCGCAGCGCGTTCTGGCCGGAGAAGTCGATCATCCGCTTGCGCGCATGCCCCAGCGCCACGTGGCCCAGCTCATGGGCGATGACGCTGGCCAGTTCCTCGGCGCTGACCTCTCCGTTCTGGTATTTGCGGAAAAAACCGCGGGTGATGAAGATCCGCCCGTCAGGCGCGGCGAGCCCGTTCACCGGGTCGACCTCGTAGATATGCACCGGAATGCGGGCTATCCCCAGGGCGGCCGCAAGCCGGTCGGTCAGCTGCTTCAGCCTTGGGTCCGCCAGCTCGGTTGAGCGCTGGTCCAGTTCACGGTGGGTGCGCCATACGGATATCCGGTACATCACGAGGGCATAGAGAACGGCCAGCAGGATCGGGGTGAGGCGCAGCATGGCTTAGATATGGGGGCTTTGCGGGTCGGGCTCAAGCGTAAAGCGTGTATCGCGTCATTTGCTGCCGGGCACCGTCCGCGCCGCGCCCCAGCGCGGCGCCCGGCCCAACGGGCGCGGCGCATGTGTCATGCGCCAGCACCGGGCGGGAGCCTCGGCGGGACAAGCGCCACGGAGCTACAGCGCCAATGCGGGTGCGGTGCCGGATACTTCCAGTTCCCAGACCGCGGACCATGCGCCGTCACGACGCTCCAGCGTCAGGTAGTTGCGCTCGGCCACATAACGGTGTGCCTGTCCGGGGATCTTGCAAATGCGGATGGGATGGCCCGGCAGTGGCGCATCCCCAAGCCACGACAACGCCCCCAGCACCCGCGCCCAGGCCCGTGGCGGCGCACGGTGTGCAATGCCCGAGGCGACCAGCTGGTGCAGCAGCTTGCCGTCGCCCAGCGGCATCTCGCCCCGCGTGGCCAGGTGGATCTCGCCCGAGAGCGCGGTGACCTGCTGGTGGTCTTGCGCCGCCATGTCCCGCAGCATCCGCAGCATCCGCCGCCACGACGCCCGGTGCGCGCGGCTTTGCCACTGGTCACGCAGGTCGTCCTCATATGTCTGCATCTTGGGCGTCAGCACCATCAGCAGCTCCAGCAGCGACAGTCGCGGCCCCAGCAGTGGCACGCTGGACAGGATCAGCGTGCGCCCCGCAGCCGGGCGTCCCGCCGCGGCCTTCATCATCCGCCAGCCGCCGCGCGCCATCACCCGTCGGCGGCTGCGCTCGCTGCGCAGGTCCGGCGCCAGCAGGCGCAGCCCTGGTGCCTCGATGCACCAGCCAAGGTGGCTGCCTTCGGGGTCGGCAAAGCGCGGCGGCAGGTCCCCGTCGGTGCAGCCGTGCTGGAACAGCAGCGCCGCCTCGCGCGCGGCAGCAAACAGCGTCTGGCCCACCGGAGAGTAGGTGCGCGATCGC
This sequence comes from Leisingera sp. SA32, assembly GCF_056033425.1. Classification (NCBI taxonomy): domain Bacteria; kingdom Pseudomonadati; phylum Pseudomonadota; class Alphaproteobacteria; order Rhodobacterales; family Roseobacteraceae; genus Leisingera; species Leisingera sp. SA32. The sequence goes on from NZ_JBVYHB010000005.1 coordinate 180,006, forward strand.
GGCAGCGAGCCCCAACCGTCGCAGATGTCATGGTCGTCCCACTGCATCAGCGACGGCACGCGGGCAGCGATCCAGGCGACCTCCGGTGCGCTGTAAACCGCGCGGTAGCGTTGCAGGAACCGCTCGCGCAGATGGCGGTGCAGCCCTGCCAGATCCTCGCGGCTGGGATCGCGCGGAACACGGTCGGGCCAGCCCTTGCTCAGTGAATGGCCCTGGGTCACCTCATCCGCATAGACCTGATCCCCACCGTGCAGCAGCAGGCAGAATGGCTGGTTGGCATGTTCGCGCGCCATATGCGCCCACATGGCGTTGCGCTCATCGCCTTTGCGGTCCAGGTCGCCATGTTCCTCGCCATTGCAGGAGGCAAAGGCGATGCGCAGATCCGCCGCCGCATCCCCCAGCCCGCCTGCCAGCTCAAAGGTGGTGCCGTTCCAGCTGTAGGTAGAGGGTCGCGCGGCGGGCAGGCTGAAGCGGGCGCGCAGCACAGCGTGGTCGGTGTAGTTCGCAATCACCACGGGGCGGGTTTCGCGCCCGGCATGGCGCAGCGGCGGCAGCCGCTGCCCCTTGGGCGCAATGAACAGTGCGGCAAGCTGCAACTGCCCCTGCTGGAGACTGTCAAGGATCAGGATCGGGCCAATTGTGGAGGTCGTGCTGCTCATGTCAGGTTCAGACCTAGGCTGGGGCCACCAAGCATTCAACCGCGCCGGTGCCGCTCTCGTGCCCGAATAGTCGTTGCACCGTTTGCCGCAGGCCAAGCCCAAATCCGGCAGACGGTTCTGGCGTCAGCAAGCGCGAGCGCGGCTGCGAGAGAGCGTGTTTACCGTGTCAGTGCCGACAGGGCCCGCTCTAGCGCGACAGCGCGCGCATGCCGCGCTCCAGACCGTCCAGGGTCATCGGCACCATGGCGCCGTCGAAAATCTCGCGGATCATGCCAATCGACTGGGTGTAGTCCCAGTATTTCTCCGGCACCGGGTTGATCCACAGGTTTGCGGACCAGGCATCGCGCGCGCGCTGCAGCCAAACCTGGCCCGCTTCCTCGTTCCAATGCTCGTTGGCTCCACCGGCATAGGCGATTTCGTAGGGGCTCATGGAGGCGTCGCCGACAAAGATGCATTTGTAGTCCGGCCCATAGGTGCGCAGCACCTCATGGGTGGGGATCTTTTCCGCCCAGCGGCGGCGATTGTCGCGCCATACGCCCTCGTACAGGCAATTGTGGAAGTAGTAGTATTCCAGGTGCTTGAACTCGGCGCGCGCGGCGGAGAACAGCTCCTCCACCACCTTGATATGCGGGTCCATAGAGCCGCCGACGTCGAGAAACAGCAGCACCTTCGCCGCATTATGGCGCTCGGGCCGGGTCTTTACGTCAAGATAGCCGTGTTCGGCGGTGGAGCGGATGGTGCTGTCCAGATCCAGCTCCTCCTGCGCGCCCTCGCGCACCCAGCGGCGCAGCCGTTTCAGCGCCACCTTGATGTTGCGGGTGCCCAGTTCAACATCACCGTCGAGGTTCTTGAACTCCCGCTTGTCCCAGACCTTGACCGCGCGCTGGTGGCGGCTTTTGTCCTGCCCGATGCGCACCCCTTCGGGGTTGTATCCATAGGCGCCAAAGGGCGAGGTGCCGGCGGTGCCGATCCATTTGCTGCCGCCCTGGTGGCGGCCCTGCTGTTCCTTCAGGCGCTCCTTCAGCGTCTCCATCAGCTTGTCGAAGCCGCCCATGGCATCGATCTCGGCTTGTTCCTCTGGCGAGAGGTGCTTCTCCGCCATCTTGCGCAGCCAGTCCTCGGGGATATCGACGGCCTCCATCACCGCCTCTGGCGGGATCGCCTCCAACCCCACGAATGTGGCGGCAAAGGCGCGGTCGAAGCGATCGATGTGGCGTTCGTCCTTCACCATCACGGCCCGGGCGAGGAAATAGAAGGCCTCGATGTCATAGGTGACCAGCCCTGCCTTCATCCCTTCGAGGAAGGTCAGGTATTCGCGCAAAGACACCGGGATGGCGGCGGCGCGCAGGTTTTCAAAGAAGGGCTGGAACATGGCGGGCGTCTCCGGTCAGGCCAGCAACCGGTGCGTCAGCATGGTGACCAGCAGGCCCAGAATACCAAAGACGATGGCATAGACAGCCCCATATTGCAGCATGTCCAGAGTATTGCCGCCACGTTTGCGGGCCTTCACGGCGCCCAGCAAGGCCCCCAGCAGCAAGCCGCCAATTACGATCATGTCATGTTCCGTCTTCTGTTGTTGTCGCTGTTGCCCTAAGGCCGACGCGGTGCCAGCGGCCGCAGCGAGGCGATATCCTCCAGCCGCGCCTTGACCTGCCAATCCGCGCCATAGCCGTATCGCGCCCACCCGAGGCTGTCCAGCCTGACCCGGCGCGCGTCCGCCACCTGTCCGGTCAGTTCCAGCGCCTCGGCCTTCAGCATCAGCAGCGTCGACAGCAGGGCAGCGCTTTCATGGGCGGCTGCGGTCGCGGCGGCGGGGTCCAGCCGCGCCAGCGCCGCCGCACCACGCCCCAAGGCGATGTCCTGTGCGGCCAGTTGCACCGCCAGCTTGGCCTGATGCAGCGCAGTGCCGGGGTCGCCTTGCAGGAAACGCTCGGCGGTCCGGTAATGCTGCTGCGCCAGCTGGGGTGCGCGTGGTTGCAACGTGCGCCCCAGCATATAGTGGCTGAGCGCGCGGCGGTGGTCCTGCCAGCCGAGGTCGCGGGCGATGGCGGCCGCCTGGTTCGCGGCGCGGCTGCGCGCCCGCAGCGGGGCGCCGGGATCCAGCGCCTGTTCGAAAGCCTCGATCCAGCTGCGCGGCGTGGGTGGCAGCCAGCGGCTGGCATGCTGTGCGCCGCCGGGGTTCATTCGCGCCAGGATCGCGGGCAGCCGGGCGGCCACGTCGGCGCGGCTCATGCCGGTGCGCAGCTCCGGCGCGTAGGTCATCCGCAATATCAGCATGTCAAAGCCAGTCAGCACCGCATGCACATTGTCGTCGTTGAAGATCGAATCCGGCAACCGGTACAGATCGTTCAGTGGTCCGATCGCCTGGGCCAGTTCCTCGTGCAGGCAATCGCGGACCTCTTGCAGGCTGACGTCGTTGGGGATGAAGATTGCCAGTTTCTCGCGGCGGCGCAGCAGAGACCAGCGCGTGGAAGGGTTGCGTCGGTTGCGCCGGTATTCGGCCAGTGACGACACGTTCGGCACCACGAAACAGGCCGCCTTTGGCAGGGCGCGGCGGATCTTGGCACGCGACACCGACTGAATGGTGATCCGGGCGGCTGTGTCGGTGGAAGAGCGGCCAAGCAGGCGAATGTCAATGCCGGCTTCCTGCCGCAGACGGGTCAGAAGCGCGGCCAGTTCGCGGTTGAACCCCGGCGCCGGGTCCCCCGTCACGCGCAGCGTGATCGGCGTCTCGAAGCGGGTGAATTGGGGCAGGCTGGCACCGCCTTCCAGCTCGAAATGTAGATCCAGAAAATCCCGGGCGATGTCGGTGTTGGAGCGTTGCGGCGCCGCGGCGCGGCGTGGCGTGAAGACCTTGACCGGCGGCAGCACCAGCGCCCTGCTGACCTCGCGGCTGTTCGGGTCCACCCGCGCAGTTGACGCGTCACAGCCCGCCAGCACCAGCGCCGCCAGCGCCGCCGTGCCAATACGCAACAGGCGACGGATGCCGCTGACGGGGCGGGCCGTTTGGCAGGTTGTAGAGCGGGCTGCAATCCGGGATTTCACGGGGGCGTCAGCGGGCAATCAGGCGTCTCCTATCGGCCCGGCAGTGGCGGCCCGGCATCCTTGCCATCCGTGATAGGCGAAGGGGCGGGCAATGAGAAGCAAAACTGCCCGCCGCCGCGCCGCGCCGGTCAGCGACGCCCCCGCGCCATAAAGGCGAGCCGCTCGAACAGATGCACGTCCTGCTCGTTCTTCAACAGCGCCCCATGCAGTTTCGGCAACGCATCGGCGCCATCGCGGGCGATGTCCTCGGGGCTCAGATCCTCCGCCAGCAGCAGCTTCAGCCAGTCGATCACCTCCGAGGTCGAGGGCTTTTTCTTCAAGCCTTGCGTCTCGCGGATTTCGTAGAACTGGGTCAGCGCGGCGGTCAGCAGTGCGTCCTTGATGCCGGGGTGGTGCACCGCAACGATCTTCTTCATCGTCTCGGCGTCCGGAAAGCGGATGTAATGGAAGAAGCAGCGGCGCAGGAAAGCGTCGGGCAGCTCTTTTTCATTGTTGGAGGTGATGATGATCACCGGCCGGTGCCGGGCGCGGATGGTCTCGCCGGTCTCGTAGACGTGGAACTCCATCTTGTCGAGCTCCTGCAACAGGTCGTTTGGGAACTCGATGTCGGCTTTGTCGATCTCGTCGATCAGCAGCACGACGCGCTCATCCGCCTCGAAGGCCTGCCACAGCTTGCCTTTCTTGATGTAATTCGCCACGTCATGCACGCGTTCGTCGCCCAGCTGGCTGTCGCGCAGGCGGCTGACGGCGTCATATTCATACAGACCCTGCTGGGCGCGGGTGGTGGATTTGACGTTCCACTCGATCATCCGCAGCCCCAGTGCTGCCGCCACTTGCTTGGCCAGCTCCGTCTTGCCGGTGCCCGGTTCGCCCTTGACCAGCAAGGGGCGCTCCAGCGTGACCGCCGCATTGACCGCAACTTTCAGGTCGTCGGTGGCGACATATTCCTTAGTACCTTGAAACTTCATATCTTTCCCGTTCCGGTCCTGATCACGGGGCACAGGCCCCCTTGTTGGCATTCTTTTAACCAAACCGCGCTACTATTGTGTAGTGACATTCCTGCCCGATAGGGATAAACGCAGCGGCAGAGGGGGAGCCACAATGTTCAGGTGTAGATTATGACCAGCATTATGGGCCAGACCGAAGGAGCCGCAATGAAGCAAGAAGTGTTTCTGCCGGACGACTACCGCCCGGCCGAAGATGAGCCGTTCATGAACGAACGGCAGCTTGAGTATTTCCGACGTAAGCTATTGCATTGGAAAGAGGAACTGCTTTCTGACAGCCGCGATACAATCGAAGGGCTGCAAGACAACACTCGAAATATTCCGGATGTTGCCGACCGGGCCAGCGAAGAGACTGACCGCGCGTTGGAACTGCGCACACGCGACCGTCAGCGCAAGCTGGTGGCCAAGATCGACGCCGCGCTGCGTCGCATAGACGAGGGTGAATACGGCTATTGCGAAGTGACCGGTGATCCGATTTCGCTGAAACGCCTGGATGCCCGGCCGATCGCCACCATGAGCCTTGAGGCACAGGAACGGCATGAACGTCGCGAAAAGGTCCACCGCGACGACTGATTGGCTAAAATTGCGTCAAAAATGAAAGAAACCTGAACGCCGGGGGCTTTTGCTCCGGCGTTTTTTGTTTCATTTGGTGCAGGCTTGCAACACGGCGGGACCACATGGAACTCAAAGGCCTCAAGATCACCATCATCGGCTCCGGCATTGGCGGGCTGACCGCCGCGCTGGCGCTGCGCGGGTTGGGGGCATCCGTCACCGTGCTGGAGCAGGCAAGCGCCATCACCGAAGTCGGCGCGGGCCTTCAGATCAGCCCCAATGGCGTCGCGGTTTTGCGGGCGCTGGGGCTGGCGGATGACCTGGCCTGGTGTTCGCAGCGCGCGCGCGCGGTGGTTTTGCGCAGTCATCGCCGTGGGGCTGAGGTGCTGCGGCTGGATCTGGATCAATACGCCGCCGGGCTGCCCTATTACATGGTGCACCGGTCGGATCTGATCGGCCTGCTGGCCGCCGCCGCCCGCCGCGCAGGCGTCCAGGTGCGCCTGCTGCAAAGGGTTGATCGGGTCGAAGCCGGTCGTCAGCCGGTGGTGCATCTGGGCAATGGCGCCCAATGTGGCGGCGACTTGGTGGTTGGCGCCGACGGGCTGCACTCCAAGGCGCGGGCGGCCCTGAACGGCGCCGATCAGCCGGTCTTCACCGGCCAGTTGGCCTGGCGCGCCACCGTGCCCAACCACCTGAACCTGCCGCCGGAGGCGCAAGTCTTCATGGGGCCGGGGCGTCATCTGGTGGCCTATCCGTTGCGGGATGGCAGCCTGGTCAACCTGGTGGCAGTGCAGGCGCGCCGCAGCTGGGTGGAGGAGGGCTGGCACATCCACGATGACCCGGCAAATCTGCGCGCTGCCTTCACCGGTTTTGGGGGCAAGGCCGCAGCGCTGCTGGAAGCGGTGGAGGACGTGAGGTTGTGGGGGCTGTTCCGGCATCCGGTGGCGGCCAGCTGGCATCAGGGCCATGTGGCGATTCTGGGCGATGCGGCGCATCCGACGCTGCCCTTCATGGCGCAGGGGGCCAACCTGGCGCTGGAGGACGCCTGGGTGCTGGCGCGCGCATTGGCAGAGGCGCCGGGGGTGGACAGCGGCCTGGCGCTCTACCAGCAGCGCCGCTGCGAGCGGGCGGAAAAGGTGGTGCAGGCCGCCAGCCGCAATGCCTGGAAGTACCACCTGCGCGCGCCGCTCAACTGGCCGGCGCATCAGGTGCTGAAACTCGCCGGGTGGGTCGCGCCGGAGCGCATTGTCAGCCAATTCGATTGGATCTACCGCCACGATGTGACCGTGTGAGTAGGCGCATCTGGCAGGACGTCCGGCAACAGGTCGGCGGCGTGCTCCCGCCCCTGATCAGTGGTATTGCATGACCCTGGCAGTGTTGGGCGTGGCGCCGCGCTGACGCGCGGCGCGGGCGCGCCTTACAGGTCCAGCTCCACCCAGACCGGCACGTGGTCCGAGGGTTTTTCGCGCCCCCGCACATCCTTGTCGATCTGGCAATCCAGCAGCAGGTCCGCCGCCTGCGGGGTCAGCAGGAAATGGTCGATGCGGATGCCGTCATTGCGGTTCCAGGCGCCCGCCTGATAATCCCAGAAGGAATAATGCCCCGGTCCCGGATGCCGGGCGCGAAAGGCCTCGGTGAAGCCAAGGTTGACAATACGCTGATAGGCGGCGCGGCTTTCGGGGCGATGCAGCGCGTCCTCCACCCAGGCTTCGGGGCGTTTGGCGTCCTCTGGCTGGGGAATGATGTTGTAATCACCAGCCATCAGCGCAGGCATCTCCATCGCCAACAGCGCCGCGGCGCGCCCCTTCAGCCGTTCCATCCAAGCCAGCTTGTAGGCGTATTTGCCGCCCTCAACCGGCGCGCCGTCGGCGTCCAGTTCAACCGGGTTGCCGTTGGGCAGGTACAAACCGCAGATGCGGATCGCCTGCTGGCCCACCACCGTGGCTTCGATCCAGCGCGCCTGTTCGTCGCTGTCATCTCCGGGCAGGCCCCGGCGCACGTCCTCCAACGGTAATTTCGACAGGATCGCCACGCCGTTAAAGCTCTTCTGGCCGTGGGTTTCGACGTTATAGCCGCGCTCCTCAAACAACTCGCGCGGGAAGGCTTCATCGACCGATTTGATCTCCTGCAACACCACCACATCGGGCTGTGCCTCATCGAGCCAATCTGGCAGCGCCTGGGCGCGGGCCTTGATGCCATTGATGTTGAACGTGGCGATTTTCATGGCTTGCCTCCGGCGCATGGTGCTGTATTCCCACGCCGATCTATCGCCCAATCGCGGCGCCGGGGCAAGGTGAATGCGCCTCCTGCCACGGCCGGTTCGAATCGCCCCAGCCGCTGAGCTTTGGGCTGGTTCCCGCGCAACTGCAAAGCGCAAATCGATCGCAGCCGCGCGCCTTTGCAACCTTGGGCGTGTGAATAACTCAGACCGCCAGCTGTGGACTAATCGAATTAACATAAACCCCGCAAACCGCAGTCCTTCCAAGCTCATGTGAGTAACCGCATTGAGTGCAATCTATCACTAAGAATCTACTTTGAGTTGCGCGTCCGGCGTGCAAGCGTCAGTGGGCTACTGGTTCAAAAACAGCGAGGTTCCCCATGTCTGCACTGCGTAAAGTTACCGATCTGCCTGCGTCGCACACGCCCGCCCAGTCGTTGCCGGAAGGGTGTCTGCATGCCGGTGACGGGGTTGAGATGTTCTCCTCCGGCTCGGCTCCGCACCTGACGGCGGACACCTGTCTTGGTGACGGCGTCGGCTGCTTTTCTTCCGGCTCTGTACCGGCGATGCATCACACCGAAACGGTAGCCGGCGCCGGGGTGGGGCTGTTCTCCTCCGGGTCTGCGCCTGCCGCTACGCCAGCCTCGGCGCGGATTGACGCGGGCGCGGCCACCGGGCTGTTTTCCTCGGGCAGTTAACTGGCCTGTCAGGCGCTTGGGCCCGCCCAGAAACGGACCAGCCGCCTGACGACGTATCCGGTGCTGCCGGACCTGACGTCGGCCAAGCCGCTCAGGCAGTATGCCGACGTCTTTTCTTTGAACACCTGGCGGATCGGTCGGCATGTCACTGGCCAGCCGCCCGGCTCAGACGAGGTGCCAATGGCCCAGATCATTCCGCTTTCCCCTGCATTTCCCGCTGCAGCGACCCAGGCCGCCAGTGCGGCTGTGGCCAGCACCGATGGTATGGCCGGGGCGGCGGCACAGCTGGCTTTGGTCGAGGCTTTCGCGCGCGATCGCCGCCGGGTTGAGGATGTGTTCTGGCTCAAGGAAAATGCCGAACTGTTGAACATCCTGCAATGCACCGGGCATCACTTCGACAGCGATTCGCTCGCGGTTCTGACGCCGTACTACGACGCTGCGCCGCGGCAACTTAGCTTCTTTCGACAATACTATCGGTTCATCCTTTCCATCTGTCTCGACCTGGAGGATCTGGGGCTGGACGGGGCGCATGGTGCGCAGATGGCGCAATGGGTCGCAGCGCAGGGGTTGGTTCAGGGGGAGCTGTCGGATCTCCAGCGCGCCGAGGCCCGGCGTCTGCTGGCGCGCCGCGGTGTGGAGATCCACGACCCTTGGCTTGACGACCGCCTGCGGGCCTTTGTGTCGCGACCGCAAACCTTTGCCATTCCAAACAAAAAAGCTGCTTACGAGCTGACGCATATCGTCTTCTACCTGTCAGGTTACGGCCAGTGGGACCCGGATCTGCCGGGGCGGGCGCGTACCAGTCTGGTGTATGCCGGCCTGGTGGCATTTCTGGATCAGGACGCCGATCTGCTGGCCGAAGTCTGTATCGCCATGCGCTATGCCGGCCATGAACCACCGGCGCAGTGGGAGGCCTGGCTGGACCGGAGGTTGACAGGGTTCTCACTTGCAGAAGGTGAGTTTTTTGGTGTGCATGATGACTATCACGCGTACTTTGTGCTGAACTGGCTGATGTTGGTGTCGGGGCGCCGGGCATTTCGCCATCCGGTGCCGCGGTCTGCCGGGCCTCTGACGGGTACAACGGCGCGCGGGCCGGGCGAGAACGGGATGCTGCGGGGGGTGCATGTCTCTGCTCCACAGGGGGGAAGTATTTTGAAACAGCTGTCCGATGCCGTTTATACGGCGGGACCAACACCGCCGGACTGGGCGTCCGTCAAGGCGCGCAGCCAAGGCATGCTGGGCGCGCAGGACCGTCGGCTGCTGATGGCCGCCGAACACAGCTGTGCCGATTTTGCGGCCTTTTTTGCGTGTTTTGCCCGCGTAGGCACCGCCGCCCCGTCATGAGCAGCATCCGGGGGTACAGTCTGGCGGGTGCGGGTCTGGCGCTGATGTATACCGGGCTGATTGCCTCGGCCGACGGGATCACCAAGGTGCTGGCGGGGGGGTACGGACCTGTGCAGATCTACGCGCTGTCGGGCGCATTGGTGGCGGGGTTTTGCGTGCTGGCCGACCGGCTGCCGGGGCAGCGCCGCGGCTTTGCGACCTGCTGCCCGCGGGCGATGGCGCTGCGCAGCCTGGCCACGGTTGCGGCGGCAGTCTGCTTTTTTCTGGCGTTTCGCCTGCTTCCCTTTGCGGAGGTTTTTGTCTTCATCGGCCTGATGCCATTGCTGGCCGGGGCGATGTCCGGGCTGCTGCTGAAGGAGCGGGTGCGCCCGGCGGCCTGGTTGGCGTTGCTGGCGGGCTTTGCGGGGGTTCTGTTTCTGTTTCCGGCTGGTGTTGCAGCCGTGTCGGCGGGGCATCTGCTGGCCCTCGCGGCGGCGGTGGCGGGAACGTTCTCTATGACGATGGCGCGCTACATCGGCCGTTATGAGACCAAGGCGCTGGCGCAAGTGTTCTATCCGAACCTGAGCCTGTGTGTGGTGATGCTGGGGGGGCTGCCCTTAGTGTGGGTGCCAATGCCGCTGGCCGATGCCGCGTGGGTCCTGGGCTATGCAGGGCTGCTGTTCGGCGCCCGCTGGCTGCTGGTCACGGCGCTGCGGCTGCTGGCGTCATATGTGGTGACGCCATTGCTGAACCTGCAATTTTTGTGGATGGCCCTCATCGGCGCATGGGGATTTGGCGAGTATCCGCCGCTAACCACCTATGCCGGGGGGCTGATCGTGATCGGCTCCGGCCTTTACCTGATCTGGGATCAATTCGCAGGGTCGAAGCCCGTCGGGCGGTCATCGGCGGGGTCATCGGCTGGCCGGTTGCGCACGGACCCCTGAGAAGCGGTGGCGCGTGCGCCTACATCGAAAAGGACGTGCCGCAGCCGCAGCTGGAGGTGGCGTTGGGGTTTTCGATGGTAAAGCGCGCGCCAATCAGCTCTTCGGTGAAATCGATCACCGCGTTTTCCAGAAACGGCAGCGACACGGTGTCGACCACGACCTTCTCCCCCTGGCCCTCAAGCACCAGGTCATCCGGCTTGGCTTCATCCAGCGCGATCTCGTACTGAAAGCCGGAACAGCCGCCGCCCTCCACCGCGATGCGCAGCGCCTGTCCTTGTTCGGCGGCGCCGATTTCGGCCAGCCGGGCAAAGGCGCGGTCGGTCACTTTGGGGGGCAGTTGCATGTCTTTTCTCCGCGGGCTCAGGTTGCAGCGCAAAGCATTATATAGAAAGGTGCCTTTCACGCGGCAAGATGTAGTGCCCGATCCAGAGGGAAAAGATTTCTGATGCATGCACCTTATGCCACCATGCCGGACCGCAGCCGCGGACGCCAGGTCGCCGAAGAGGAGAGCTCCTTTCGCTCCCCCTATCAGCGCGACCGGGACCGGATCATTCATGCCAGCGCCTTCCGGCGGCTGAAGCACAAGACGCAGGTGTTTGTCGAACATGAGGGCGACAATTACCGCACCCGGCTGACCCACTCGATCGAAGTGGGGCAGGTGGGGCGCACCATTGCCGGTGCGCTCGGGCTGAACCAGGAGCTGACAGAGGCGGTGGCGCTGGCGCATGATCTGGGGCACACGCCCTTTGGCCACACCGGCGAGGACGCATTGCATGCGCTGATGGCGCCCTACGGCGGCTTTGACCACAACGCCCAGGCGATCCGCATCGTGACCCGGCTGGAACGCCATTATGCCGCCTTTGACGGGTTGAACCTGACCTGGGAAACTCTTGAGGCGATTGCAAAACACAATGGCCCGGTGGTGGGAGAACTGCCCTGGGCGCTGGCGGAATGCAATGCAGAGATCGACCTGGAACTGCACAGCCATGCCAGCGCCGAGGCGCAGGTGGCGGCGTTGTCGGATGACATCGCCTACAACAACCACGACCTGCAGGACGGTCTGCGGGCGGGGCTGTTCAGCGATGCGGACATCGCCGACCTGCCGCTGATCGGGCCGTGCTATGCCGAGGTGGACCGGCGCTATCCCGGGCTGGAGGAAAACCGCCGCCGCCATGAGGCGCTGCGCCGCTTCTTTGGCGTGCTGGTGGGGGATGTGATCGACACCGCGCGGGCCACCCTCGCCGATAGCGGTGTGCAATCGGTGGAGGATGTGCGGGCGCTGGGGCGGCCGGTGGTCACCTTCTCTGATCCGCTGTGGCAGGATCTGAAGGAGGTGCGCGCGTTTCTGTTCACCCGCATGTACCGCGCGCCTTCGGTGATGGAGAAGCGGGTGAAGGTCGCCAGCGTCGTCGAGGCGCTGTTTCCGCATTTTCTGGAAAACCCGCAGGACATGCCGGAGCCATGGCACGCCGAGATCGCAGCCGCACAGGACCGCACCGCGCTGGCGCGGATCGTCTCGGACTATATCGCGGGCATGACCGACCGTTTCGCGTTGCAGCAGTATGAGCGGCTGTTCGAAACCCCGGTTGAGGTGTAACGTCGCCAGGGGGCACCTCCGGCGGGGGAACTGGCCCTAAGCGCGCTGCATGGTTGGCCCTATGCGCTTACGGTGCCTTGACGTTACTCCGCCGAGAGAGCTGCAAAGGGGGAAGATCATGGCGCGCTGGACGGTCACATTCACGGACGGGCCGCAGATGGACTGGATCCGCGGTGACAAGGCGCGTCGCGCAGCGCATGTCGCTTTCGTGCGGGCGCATCCAGAATTGCAGATCGGCGGCGCCTTGGCGATGCGACCGATGCAGGATTTCCCCGGCGCCATCTGGAACGTCGAGGCCGACACCCGGCAGGATGTGGAACGGCTGATCCGGCAGGATCCTTACTTCAGCGATGCGCTGCGCAGCTACCGGATCCGGCGCTGGGGCACCGCCGCGGCCTTGCACGCCACGCGCGGCTGACCCAGCAGCATCCGGCGCAGAACAATGGCCGGACCGCCGCAATTCCTGGGCCAATCGTGCCCGGTTCAGGGGCGGGTGGCGGCAAACCTGTTGCCCTGCCTGTTGACCCTGCCTCTGGCCCCCGGTATCCGCCTCTGTGAACATATGGGACGCCAGATATGAACCTCTTTACCGATATCCGCTCGCTCGTGATGGACAGCCTGACCGCAATGACCGCGGAAGGCGCGCTGCCAGAGGGGCTCGATTTTTCCAACGTCGCGGTGGAGCCGCCGCGCGATGCCGCACATGGTGACATGGCCACCAATGCCGCCATGGTGCTGGCCAAACCGGCCAGGATGAAACCCCGTGACATCGCCGAGGCGCTGGCGGCCAAGCTGGCAGCGGACGCGCGTGTCACCTCGGCCGAAGTGGCCGGTCCCGGCTTTTTGAACCTGCGGCTGGCGCCGGGCCTGTGGCAGGATGTGCTGAAATCCATCCTGGACGCGGGCACGGATTTCGGCCGCTCCGACATGGGCGCGGGCAAGCGCGTGAACGTGGAATATGTCTCCGCCAACCCAACCGGCCCCTTGCATGTGGGCCACACCCGCGGTGCGGTGTTTGGCGATGCGCTGGCGTCGCTGCTGGCCTATGCCGGCTATGACGTGACGCGCGAGTATTACATCAACGACGGTGGCGGCCAGGTCGACGTGCTGGCCCGCTCTGTCTACCTGCGCTACCTGGAGGCGCACGGGCAGGAGGTGGCCTTTGCCGATGGCACCTATCCCGGTGACTATCTGAAGCCGGTGGGGCAGGCGCTGAAGGACAAGGTGGGTGACGCCTACGTCGGCAAGGGCGAGGACGTCTGGCTGGCGGAGGTGCGTGAATTTTCCACCGATGCGATGATGGGGCTGATCCGCGAAGATCTGGCACAGCTGGGCATCGAGATGGACAAGTTCTACTCCGAGAAGTCGCTCTATGGCACCGGCAAGATCGAGGCGGCGCTGGCCAGCCTTGAGGCCAAGGGGCTCATCTATCAGGGCGTGCTGGAGCCGCCCAAGGGCAAGAAGCCCGATGATTGGGAGCCGCGCGAGCAGACCTTGTTCAAGTCCACCGATCACGGCGACGATGTTGACCGCGCGGTGAAAAAATCGGACGGCGCCTGGACCTATTTCGCCCCCGATATTGCCTATCACTACGACAAGGTGGAGCGCGGCTTTGACGAGTTGATCGACATCTTCGGCGCTGACCACGGCGGCTACGTCAAGCGGATGAAGGCAGCCGTGTCGGCGCTGTCCGATGGCCGGGTGCCGCTGGACATCAAGCTGTGCCAGCTGGTCAAGCTGTTCAAGGACGGCCAGGAATTCAAGATGTCCAAACGCGCGGGCACCTTTGTCACCCTGCGCGACGTGGTGGATGCGGTGGGCGCGGATGTGACCCGCTTCATGCTGCTGACGCGCAAGAACGATCAGGGTTTCGACTTTGATCTGGACAAGGCGCTGGAGCAGTCCAAGGACAACCCGGTTTTCTACGTGCAATACGCCAACGCGCGGATCTGCTCGACGCTGCGCAAGGCGGACACGCAGGGCATCGCGGCGGATGACGCGGCGCTCAAGGCAGCGGATTTGAGCCTGATTGCGGACCCTGCGCAGCTGGCGGTGGCCAAGAAGCTGGCCGAATGGCCGCGCCAGGTCGAGATCGCCGCGCGCACCCATGAACCGCACCGCGTGGCCTTCTATCTGTATGATCTGGCGTCGGAATTGCACGGGCTGTACCACCTCGGCAAGTCGCAGGAAAATTTACGTTTTGTTAACGAGAGCAGCCAAACGGCAACACATGCGAATTTGGCTTTGGCCAAGGCCGTTTCCGTTGTCATTTCTGCTGGGCTTGGTATTCTTGGCGTCAAACCGGCAGAAGAGATGCGATAACCACGAGGGGCAGTCGCTCCTCTTGGGATAAATCCCACATTCCGCTGGTGTGAGGCAGTTCAAGAGACCTGGAAAGCAGCGCCCACAGTGGCGCTGCCGTACCGGGCAGTGAGGCGGAAAATGGCGTACTTTGCGCAGGCAGGCCAAGGGCGTGCCTTTACCCAAGGTGATGTTCAGGAACAGGAAACCGCAGCGGCCGGTCCCTATGGGCAGGGCCATGCGGCGGGCTATCAGCAGCAACAGCCATATGGGTATTCGTCGGTGTCTCAGGCGCCGCACGCGCAGGGGGGGCAGCCAGAGCAGACCTATGCGGGGCCGGGCGCAGAGCCGCATTACACCTACGCCGAACCGGACGATTATGGCTATCTGCCACAGCCCGCCGGTCGCGCCCGCGCGGGCATGTCGCGCTCGCTCAGCCTGCTGGGCGCCGTGGCCTCTGTGGCGCTGGTCGTCGGCGTTGGATTCTGGGGCTACAAGCTGGTCATCCGCGACGTCAGCGGCGTGCCGGTCGTGCGTGCGGCTGAGGGGCCGATGCGCGAACAACCCGCCAATCCCGGCGGCGCCCAGGCCGATCATCAGGGGCTGGCAGTGAATGCCGTGGCGGCGCAGGGCAGTGCCGCCGCGCCTGCAGACCGGCTCACCCTGGCCCCTGCGGCCATTGAGCTGACGGAAGATGACAAGCCCCAGGCGCTGTTGAGCGCACAGACGACCCCGCAGCAGGCCGCGCCGCAGTCATCCACGGCCGCGCCCGTCAGCGAGGCGGCGGTGGCCTCCTTCCAGAACGGCGATATCGACGCGCTGGTGGCCGAACTCGCCGCCGAGGCCGAAAGCCTGTCGGCGGCCACCCCGGCGTCGGCCCCCGCCATTGTCCAGCCGGAGCCGTTGCGCCCGGCCTTGGCCGAAGCGGCAAAGATCTCGCCCGCGCTGTTGAATGCACCGGGTGTCAAACGCTCACTGCGCCCGCCAACGCGCCCGGCGCGGATTACTCGGACCGCTGCTGCCGCCCCCGCGGTCGCAGCCAGCCGCGCCACCTTGGATGTGGATCCGGCAACGCTGCCCGCGGGCACCCGTCTGGCACAGCTCGGGGCTTATGAAAGCGCCGAAATCGCTCGCGCGGAATGGGACCGCATCTATGCCCGCTTCTCCGATTATCTGGAGGGCAAGCAGCGGGTGATCCAGCGCGCGACCAGCGGTGGCCGCACCTTTTATCGGCTGCGGGCGATGGGCTTTGAGGGGCTGTCGGACACCCGGCGGTTCTGCTCGGCGCTGGTGGCTGGTGACGCGGACTGCATTCCTGTAACCACGCGCTGACAGCCATCCGGTTCGCCGCTGGCGGGGCCGCACAGCAGGAGGCAGCATGACCTACGGAGCCACCATTCTCGACGCCGAGGGGCTGCGGCTCAGCGCGAAAGAAAAGACCTTCTTTCGCGAGGCCGACCCCTTTGGCTTCATCCTGTTTGCCCGCAACGTCGAAAGCGTCAGCCAGACCCTCGCCCTGTGCGACGAGCTGCGCGAGGCGGTGGGCCGGGACTGCCTCATCACGATCGACCAGGAGGGCGGCCGGGTGCAGCGGATGCGCGCGCCCCTGGCCCGCAACTGGCTGCCGCCGCTGGAGCATGTGCAGCGCGCGGGAGAGAACGCTGAACGGGCGATGTATCTGCGCTACCGCCTCATCGCGGATGAGCTGCGCGGATTTGGCCTCGACAGCAACTGTGCGCCGGTGGGCGATGTGGCCTGCGCGGTGACGCATCCGTTTTTGAAGAACCGCTGCTATGGAAACGATGCGGCCGTGGTGGCCCGGCTGGGCCGCGCGGTGGCTCAGGCGCATCTGGACGGCGGCGTGCTGCCGGTGGCGAAGCATCTGCCTGGCCATGGCCGCGCCACTGCCGACAGCCATAAGGACCTGCCGCGGGTGACCGCCTCCGCGGCGGAGCTGGAACAGGCTGATTTTGCCGCTTTTCAGGCGCTGAACGACCTGCCGATGGCGATGACCGCGCATCTGGTCTATGAGGCCTATGATGCGGAGCGCCCGGCCACCATCTCACCTGTGATGATGCAGCTGATCCGCGAGACGATCGGATTTGGCGGCCTCTTGATGAGCGATGACATCTCGATGAAGGCCCTGCGCGGCACGCCGCAGGACATCGCCCGCGCCACCATCGCGGCGGGCTGTGATGTGGTCTTGTTCTGCAATGCGCCGCTTGAAGAACGCCGCGCCGTGGCCGAGGCTGCCGGCCGGATGAGCGCGGCAGCGCAATCCCGCGCAGAGGCCGCGCTGGCCGCCCGCAAGGCCCCTGTGGCGCTTGACATTCAGGCCGCCGAAGACGAACTTGCCGCCCTCATGGGCGGGCAGGTGTATGGCTGAGCAGACACTTTTTTCAGACAGGGATCCAAACGTCGAGGAGCGGCTGGCAGCCGAGGCCTTGATCGTGGATGTGGACGGCTATGAAGGTCCGCTGGACCTGTTGCTGACCCTGTCGCGCACCCAGAAGGTGGACCTGCGCCGCATTTCCGTGCTGGAGCTGGCAAAACAGTATCTGACCTTCGTCAACCGCGCCAAGGAGCTGCGGATCGAGCTGGCCGCCGATTACCTGGTGATGGCGGCTTGGCTGGCGTTCTTGAAATCCCGTCTGCTGCTGCCGCCGGACCCGGAGGAAGACGGCCCCTCGGGGGAGGAGCTGGCCGCCCACCTGGCGTTCCAGCTGGAACGATTGCAGGCGATGCGCGATGCTGCGGCGCAGTTGATGGCGCGCGATCGGCTGGGGCGCGATTTCTTTGCCCGCGGCGAGGAGCAGACCGTCGCCCGGATCAAGACCGTCACCTATACCGCCAACCTGCTGGATCTGATGCAGGCCTATGCCCGCATCCGTACCAAGGAAGATTTTCGCCCCTTCGTGATGGACCGCGAGTCGGTCTTCACCATGGAGGAGGCGCTTGACCGGATGCGGCATCTGCTGGGCTTTACCGGCGACTGGACCGATCTGATCAGCTATTTGCCCGACGGATGGCATGGCGATCCGGTCAAGCGGCGCTCGGCCACGGCCGCGACCTTTGCCGCCTCGCTGCAACTGGTCAAGGAAGGCAAGGCAGAGCTGCGCCAGAGCGAAACATTTGCGCCCATCCAGCTGCGCAGCCTCGACGAGGACGAATAATGGAAGACCAGATGATGGACGCGCCGACCGCTTCGGGGCGAACGGAAAACGACACGCTGTTCGACGCGCCCCCAATGGCGGAGCAGGAGCGCATGGTGGAGGCGGTGCTGTTTGCCAGTGCTGAGCCTGTAACCTTGCGCGATCTCGAAGGGCGGATGCCGCCCGGTTGCAATCCGCGCGAAGCGCTGGAGCATCTGCGCAAGCGCTACGAGGGGCGCGGTGTGCGGGTGGTCCGGCTGGGCGAGGCTTGGGCGATCCGCACCGCGCCGGATCTTGGCTTCCTGATGCAAAAGGAAACCACGGAGCTGCGAAAACTCAGTCGCGCCGCCATCGAGACGCTGGCGATTGTGGCCTATCACCAGCCGGTGACACGGGCGGAGATCGAAGAAATCCGTGGCGTGTCGGTCTCGCGGGGCACCATCGACCAGCTGATGGAGATGGACTGGATCCGCCTCGGCCGCCGCCGGATGACGCCGGGTCGGCCGGTGACCTTTGTGGTGACACCGGATTTCCTTGATCATTTCGGGCTGGAAAGTGCCCGCGATCTGCCGGGCCTGAAGGAGCTGCGGGCAGCCGGACTGCTGGAAAACCGGCCGCCACCGGGGGCCTTGCCGCTGGGGCAGGGTGGTGGCGACGATGACGAGGCACCGGACGAACAGGCCGAACTCTTCGAGGAGTAGGCGGCAGAGGGGCGGCCTTGCGGGGGTTGGTGCCTCGAAATAGTCACCTTTTCCGCCTAGATTGGCGGAAAGACCACAGGGAGGCTTGGATCCATGACGCTGAACACGATTGTGAACATGGTGCTGCGCCGACTGCTGCGACGGGCGGTGAACGCAGGCGTCAATGCCTCGATCAACGCGGTCGCCAAGCGCGGCAAGCGGGACAAGCCGGTCGCCCGCGACGACACCCCGCAGGACGCACCATCGCGCATACCATCGGTCAAGCCGCGTCGCAGATCGCGCTGACAGCGCATCCGTCCACGTTTCAGCCTGTAGGGGGCGGAGGCCCCGACTGAGCGCCTCCTTCGGATTTTGCGGGGAGGGAAGCCGGGCGACCGCGGTCGGCTCAGCCAGGGGCCCTGAAGTGCTTGGACAGTTTCAGGCCCTGGCCCTGATAGTTCGAGGCAATCCCCGCACCATACAGCTGCTCGGGCACCTCGGCCATCTTTTCATAGACCAGACGGCCGACGACCTGACCGTGTTCCAGCACAAACGGCGCCTCGTGGCAGCGGACTTCCAGCACCCCGCGTGAGCCTGATCCGCCCGCTGCGTCATGGCCGAAACCGGGGTCGAAGAAGCCCGCGTAATGCACGCGGAATTCGCCCACCATGGCCAGATAGGGTGCCATCTCGGCGGCATAGGCGGGCGGGATATGCACCGCCTCGCGGCTGACCAGAATGTAGAACGCGCCGGGATCCAGAATGATGCGTCCCTCGGTGGTACGCACCTCCTCCCAGTATTCCTGCGGGTCGTATTCGCCAATCCGGTCCAGGTCGATCACCCCGGTGTGCGGCTTGGCGCGATAGCCCACCAGGTCGGTGCCAGGCAGCTTCAGATCGACCGAGAAGCCCAGCCCGTCCTCGATCACCGCCGGGCCGTCAACCAGCGGCGTGCCCGCGTGCAGCATCTTCAGCTCCGCGTCCGACAGCACCGCCTGTCCGGTGCGAAATCGGATCTGGTTCAACCGCATCCCCGGGCGCACCAGCACGGAAAACGAGCGCGGGCAGATTTCGGCGTACAGTGGCCCGGTATAGCCCGGCTTGATCCGGTCAAACTCCTCGCCGCCGTCGGTGATGGTGCGGGTCAGAAGGTCCAGCCGGCCGGTGGAGCTTTTGGCATTGGCCACGGCAGAGACCTCCGGCGGCAGGGCCAGGCTCTCCATCAGCGGCACCACGTAGACGCAGCCCTTTTCCAGCACGGCGCCCTCGCTGAGGTCGATCCGGTGCATCTCGAATTCGCTCAGCCGGTCGGACACGCTGCTGCCCTGACCCGCCAGAAAGGACGCCCGCACACGGTAGGCCACCCGGCCCAGCCGCAAATCCAGGCTGGCCGGTTGCACCTGGCCATCGGCGCAGGGCGCATCCACGGCGATTTCGCCACGTCCCAACATATTTTCAATGGTTTGACCGGGCAAAACGCCTGTCATTATCTGATCCCTCCGCGCCGGATGTTCCGGTGATGCTCTCTAATCGGAATGTTTTGTGCAATTGTCAAATGGGGGAAGATAAAATGAAAACACCCGGTTGCGGGAAGCAACCGGGTGTTTTTCAATGGTCGGGCTAGCAGGACTCGAACCTGCGACCTTCCGTCCCCCAGACGGACGCGCTACCAGGCTGCGCCATAGCCCGTTGAGGAGCGTTCTAACCGTTTTCGCGGCAGGGGCAAGAGGGGGCGGCAAAGTTTTTTGCCCAAATCGGTAGAAAGTCAGACAGCGGCGCAGTTTAGCGGGAGTCGACCCAGAGGCGCAGGGCGCGGGCGCAGGCGGCGATGTCCGCTGTCAGCTGCGGTGGCAAGTGCTCCAGCTGCGCCAAATGCGCCAGGACACCAGGTTCCGGCGCCGCAACGGCGGTCTCGCCCAGCATTGCGCCCTCTGCCGAGGCGGCGGTCGGCAACCGGGGCTGCGGTGCGGCTTGCGACATCGCATCCTGTGTCCGTACCGAACGGGGCTCCGGCGACGGATCCACAGTCGGCGCCTGCGGCGTATCGGCGAGGTCACTGGCGGGCACGGATTCACCAGGCGGTGTCGGCGGTTCGAGGGTGGGCAGCTCGGCCGGTTCCGGTTCCGCTTCGAAAGCGGCGGCGAACTCCACGGGCTGCACCCGGCGGGTGGTCTCGTCCAGATCCTGCGGCGGGAACGGCGGCGGCGCGCTGTCATCTGTGTCCGTTTCCGGGTCCGACGCAGCCGCCTGCGCGTCCGGTGTCGCCTGAACGGTCGCTTCCGCGGCCAAGGGGGGCTCGGACTGGGGCACGGCTGGCTCCGGTGTCAGCTCGGGCTCTGCAGTGCCAAACTCCAGCGGCTCGTCCGGGGCCAGGCCCGCGGCGGCCAACAGCGCGTCTTCAGGCTCAGGGTTCTGTGGCTGGGGAATGGGCGCGTCTGCGTCGGAGAGTTTCTCCGAATGCGGCTCCGATACCGACACATCGGGACCCGTCGGCTCTGGGGCTGGCATGTCGGCTTCCGCCAGCTCCGAGACCGGCTCCAGGTTCGACGCGGATGGTTCGGACGGGACGAAAACCGGTTGATCCGCCGTGGGCGGTTCCGTTTCAACCGGCTGGGTGTCGGGCAATTCGGCAAGCTCCGCGGCAGCTGCGATCTGCGCCGGATCGGTCACAGGTTCAGTGGTTTCGCCTTCTGTCGCGGACATGTCCGGGGTCAGGGGCAGCAGCGATTCGTCCTCCGGCAGCCCGGTGGGGTCCACATGTGGCTCCGTTTCTGCGTCGGATCCAGCGTCGCCAACGGGGGCTGCGGCGGTGGTTGCAGGGTCTTGCTCCGCAACGGGGTGGTCCTCCGCCCCGGCTTGCGGTGTCGCCTGCGCCGGGGCGGGCAGATCCATCGCCATCTGGGGCAAGTCCTCTGCCGGTTCCGCAACCGTGGGCGCGGGGGCGTCAGTGCCGACCGAGGTCTCGGGCTCCGGCTCAGCCGATGCGGCGGATTGCGGAAAGCCCAGCACATTGCCGCTGGCCTCCGGATCCGGGTCGGCCTGGGGCTGCTGCGGCAGCTCCATCGTCTCCTGCCAGTTGCTGCCGAGGTTGTCGGCGGGCGGCAGCGGATCGGGGTCCGTGTTGGCGCTGTCGTCCCCGTCCAGCGCCGGTGACAGCGCCGCGACATGGGCGACGCCGCGGTCGCGCAGCAAAGCCTGCACCTCCTTGATGCTCAACCCGTCGTCATGCAGCAGTTTGCGGATGCCGCCCAGCAGCTGCATGTCGGCAGGCCGGTAGTAGCGGCGCCCGCCGGCCCGCTTGACAGGTTTGACCTGGGTGAACTTGCTCTCCCAGAAGCGCAGTACATGCGCCTGCACGCCCAGCCAGTCCGCAACTTCGCTGATGGTGCGGAAGGCATCCGGTGATTTCGACATGGCCTTTTGGTCCCGTTACTTACGGTTGCCGTCTGCCACGCGGTCTTTCATCAGGTGGGACGGCCGAAAGGTCAGCACGCGGCGCGGCTGGATCGGCACCTCTTCGCCGGTCTTCGGGTTGCGCCCGACGCGGGCCGACTTGTCCCTTACGCTGAATGTCCCGAACGAGGAGATCTTCACCTGTTCGCCGCGCACCAGGGCGTCCGACATATGTTGAAGCATGCTTTCCACCAGCTGCGCGCTTTCGTTGCGCGACAGGCCGACCTCTCGGAAAACAGCTTCGCTCAAATCCATTCGTGTCAGTGTTTTTTCGCCCATACCAATCCCCGTTGTTTCCCAAAGCATAGGGCGCAGAGAATTTCCCTGTCAATATCAATGAATTGCGGGTGGTCTTTCTGGCGCGTCAGTTACCAACGCAACACGACAGCCCCCCAGGCGAGTCCGCCGCCAATGGCCTCAGTCACGATCAGGTCGCCCTGTTTGATCTGGCCGCGCGCTTTGCCGACCGACAGGGCCAGCGGGATCGAGGCTGCAGAGGTGTTGCCGTGATCCTGCACAGTTACCACTACGTTGTCCATGCTCAGGCCCATTTTCTTGGCGGTGCCCTGAATGATGCGGATATTGGCCTGATGCGGCACGATCCAGTCCACGTCCGTCGCCGCCAGACCGGCCCGTTCCAAGGCGGTGTTGGCGGTGGAGGCGAGCTTCTCGACCGCGTGGCGGAACACTTGGTTGCCCTGCATCCGCAGATGGCCGGTGGATTGCGTCGACACGCCGCCATCGACATAGAGCAGGTCCTTGTAGCGCCCGTCAGAGTTGAGGTCGGTCGAAAGGATGCCGCGATCTTCGCTGGTTCCGGGCTGCTCCTGCGCTTCCAGCAGAAGCGCGCCGGCACCATCGCCGAACAGCACGCAGGTGGAGCGGTCGCTCCAGTCCATGATCCGGCTGAAGGTCTCTGCGCCGATCACCAGCACCCGTTCGGCCTGGCCCGAAGCCAGCAGCGCATTTGCGTTGGACAAGGCATAGACAAACCCCGCGCAGACTGCCTGCACGTCAAAGGCAAAGCCGCGGGTCATGCCCAGCTTGGCCTGCACCATGGTGGCGGCAGAGGGGAAGGTGAGGTCGGCGGTCGAGGTCGCGACGACGATGGCATCGACATCATCAGCCGTCAGCCCGGCATCCGCCAGCGCAGCCTCTGCGGCCCTGGCGGCCATGTCGGATGTGGTCTCGTCCTCGGCGGCGAAATGGCGGCGTTCGATGCCAGAGCGGGTCCGGATCCACTCATCCGTGGTGTCCAGCTCGGGCATGGCTTCGAATTCCGCGTTTTCAACAACCCGTTCGGGGAGATAGTGGCCAGTGCCTACAACTACCGCACGTCGCGTCATCCGGTGCCTGCCTTGTTATTAGTCTTGATCAGAGACCGTCCGCATGGTGCGGACAGCTGGGTCATCTTGGGGAGGCACGCCGGCAGATGCAACCCGCGCCGCCAGTTTTTCGGCAAATCCCTGCTGAGCCAGCCGGAAGGCCAGCTTAACCGCCGCTGAAACCCCGGTGGCATCGGCGCCGCCATGCGATTTCACCACGGTGCCATTCAGCCCTAGAAACACGCCGCCATTGACACGCCGCGGGTCCAGTCGTTTCGACAGCCGCTTGAGCGAGGTCATCGCCAAAAGCGCCGCGATCTTGGACAGGAAGGAATACTGGAACGCCTCGCGCAGGGTGGTGCGCATCAGGCTGGCGGTGCCTTCGCCGGTCTTGATCGCGACATTGCCGGTAAACCCGTCGGTGACGATCACATCGGCGGTGTCGCCGGGAATGTCGCTGCCTTCGACAAAACCGACAAATTCGAACTGCGAGCGCGCCGCATTTTCCGAGATTAGCGCAAAGGCTTCCTTCAGCTCGGCGCGGCCCTTGTGCTCTTCGGTGCCGACATTCAGCAGCCCCACGCGGGGGCAGGTGATGTCCATCGAGTTGCGCACATAGGAGGTGCCCATCAGCGCATATTGCAGCAGATCCTCGGCGTCGGCCTTCACGTCGGCGCCCACATCCAGCATCACGTTGAAGCCCTGCGGATTAAGCGAGGGCCACAGAATGGCGATGGCCGGACGGTTGACGCCCGGCAGCTTGCGCAGGCGCAGCATCGACAGCGCCATCAGCGCGCCGGTGTTGCCACAGGACACAGCGCCGGCTGCCTCACCATCCTTGACCGCGTCCAGCGCCGACCACATCGACGTGCCCTTGCCGTTGCGCATCACCTGGGAGGGTTTGTCCTCCATGGTGACAACATCCTGCACGTCGCGGATCTCGACCCGGCCGTCCAGTTCACGGCGCTTGTCAACCAGCGGTTTCAGCTGGTCCGCGGGACCGTGAAGGATAAACCCGATGTCCGGGTTCTTCTCAGCCGACATGGCAATACCGGCCACCACGACTGCGGGGCCGGCGTCTCCGCCCATGGCGTCAACAGAAATGATGATGCGGCCGGCTTTTGCCTGAATGTGATCGGGTTTACCCGTCATGCGAAAGCCTGCCTGGCATCAAATCCTGTCCGTGGCTTACGCCGCGTCCTCGTCGATCTCGATTTCGTCAGCTGCCGCGACAATCTCTTTGTTGTCGTAGTGGCCGCAGGACGGGCACACGTGGTGCGGGCGTTTCAGCTCGCCGCAGTTGCCGCATTCATTCGGGTTTGCAGCAACCAGGGCATCGTGCGCGCGGCGGTTGTTGCGGCGCGATTTGGATACTTTGTTCTGTTGGACGGCCATGTCTCAACCTTTGTCTGTTTGGGCCTTGGGGTCAGCCCCGCGGCGCGATTGCGTTCTGTTCGATCAGTCTGACGTGCGTTTAGGCGTCTGCCCTAGCATTGTCCAACCAAAAATTTCGATGAGCGCGCGAAAATACTGCGAATCTCTGCCGGCGCAAGGTGTTTTTTAGGACAGCCCCGAAGCAGGGGCCAGACGGAATTTCGGCGGCTGCCAAAAAACTCCCGTCAATCTTCGTCCTGAGAGTCCTCTTTCCCTTCCAGCTGGCCGCGCAGAGCTGCCAGCCCGGCAAAGGGGCGGATGTCCTCGTCGCGGATCGGGGTCACGCCATCCTCGGCATAGACCGCTTCGCCCAAGGTGGCACCCTCCTTGCGCGGATAGGCCGGGATGTGCAGCGCCAGCGCCTCTGTCATCACCGCGGCCGGGTCAATATGGCTGCCCAGCGGCTCGCTGCTGTCGTCCTCGGGCATTTCAACTTCTTCGCCCTCGGGGGTCTCAAAGCGGGCAAGATAGGTGATCTGCACCGGCGCGTCGATACGGGTGGTCACCGGGTCCAGCGTTACCACGCAGTCCTGCACCACAGTGGCGCCCAGGGTGCCGGTCAGCTGCCAGTCGGATTTGCCGACGGCGCGGATCTGGCCGGTAAAGCGCAGCTTGCGCAGCGCGGTCAGGCCAAGCTCCGCCGCCAGCGCCTCCAGTGCCGGTTTGTCCGGGGCGATCTCAAATGGGGTGGGGGCGTTCTGTGGCAGATCGGCCACCCGCAGGGCGGTGCTGTCAGTCATGGTCGGGAACTTTCGTTTCTTGAACCGGAAGCGGTCATTAGGTAATCGGGTTGCAAGATGTATTCAAGCCGCCCGATGCGGCGGCGGCTCGGGGGGCCAGGATGTTTGCCAAGGGATTTCACTACAAGCCTGCTTTGCGGGCCGCGATTTTTGCAACCGTGGGGTTGGCGCTGACGGCCTGCACCGCGACCTACCGCAAGCACGGCTACGTGCCATCGCCCGATCAACTGGCCGAGGTGGTGCCGGGGATCGACACGCGGGATTCGGTGTCCGAGACCATTGGCGTGCCGTCCTCCACCGGGGTGCTGAACGACAGCGGCTACTACTACGTGGAGACCCGCTTTCGCCATTATGGCGCCGCGGCACCAAAGCCCGTCTCACGCGATCTCGTGGCGATCAGCTTTGACACCGCAGGCGTGGTGCAGGGCATCGAGCGGTACAACCTGGCAGACGGCAAGGTGGTGCCGCTGGAGCGTCGCGTGACCAGCTCCAGCGTGCAGGACAGCACCTTCCTGCGGCAGCTGCTGGGCAATCTGGGCAATTTCAACCCGGATCAGTTCATCGGCGACAACTGAGCGGCGAAAAGCGTGTCCGGTCGGCGGCGCCTTCAGGGCTTCACCGGCCTGTCACAGCGGGTATGCTAGAGGCTGAGCCGGACGACGGGGAGGCCGCGATGGCAGCACCAGAGATAGCCCTGACCAGGGGCCGGTACCGCGCGCGGCAGGCGGCGGGCGCGGCGGATGTGACGCGGGCGCAGGCGTTGCGCAGCCTGTGTTTTCGCACCTCGCAACCGGACCGGGACGACCATGACGACCAGTGCACTCATGTTCTGGTGGAAGACCTGCGCAGCGGCGCGTTGGTCTGTTGTTTCCGTCTCATGGTGCTGGAAAACGGTCACGGTCTGGCGCGAAGCTATTCGGCGCAGGCCTATGATCTGGCGGCCCTGGCGCGCTTCCCCGGTCGCATGGTGGAAATGGGCCGGTTCTGCATCCACCCCGAATCGCCGGATCCGGACATCCTGCGCATCGCCTGGGGGGCAATGGCGGCTTTTGTTGATGCGATGGGGGTGCAGCTGTTGTTTGGCTGTTCATCCTTTGCAGGCACCGCGCCGGAACCTTATCTGGACACCTTCGCGCGGTTGCAGGCGCGCCACCTGGCGCCCGGGCAGTGGCGGCCGGGCCGAAAGGCGCCGGAGGTGGTCTGCTTTGCCACCGGGGCCGGGGGGCAGGCCGGGTCGAAAGAGGCGTTGCTGCGGATGCCACCCCTGCTGCGCAGCTATCTGATGATGGGCGGCTGGGTCAGCGATCATGCGGTGGTGGACCGCGATCTGAACACGTTGCATGTGTTCACCGGGCTGGACATCAGCGCCGTTCCAGCAGGACGCAAGCGGTTGCTGCGGGCTGTGGCCGGGGAAGATTGAGTATTTTTGGAAAGATGATGCGGGAGCGTTGACGCGTTTCTGCCGCCGGGGTAGCTGGCTGCCATGGCACGTATTCCTCTTTTGCAGATGTCCGGCATTTCCCTGACCTTCGGGGGCGACCCGGTTTTTTCGGATCTTGATCTTGTGGTCCAGCCGGGCGACCGGGTGGCGTTGGTGGGCCGCAATGGCTCGGGAAAATCCACCCTGATGAAGGTGATGGCGGGGCTTGTTGAAGCCGACACCGGATCTATCGTGGTGCCGCCGGGGCGCTCGGTCGGCTATATGGAGCAGGACCCCAGGATGGAGGGTTTTGCGACCTTGGGCGAATTTGCCGCCAGCGGGCTGGATCCGGGCGAGCTGTACAAGGTGGAGCGCGCGGGCGAGGGGTTGAAGTTTGATCCGGCCCGGCCCGTCGAGACGGCCTCTGGTGGCGAGCGCCGCCGTGCCGCGCTGGCCAAGTTGATGGCGGAAGCGCCCGATCTGATGCTGTTGGACGAGCCGACCAACCATCTAGACATCGAGGCGATCACCTGGCTGGAAGATGAGCTGAAATCGACCCGCGCGGCCTTTGTGCTGATTTCGCACGACCGGGCGTTTCTGCGGGCGCTGACCCGTGCCACCCTGTGGGTGGACCGTGGCCAGGTCCGTCGCCAGGAGAAGGGCTTCGAGGCTTTCGAAGCCTGGCGGGACAAGATCTGGGACGAGGAAGATCAGCAGCGCCACAAGCTGAACCGGCTGATCAAATCGGAAAGCCGCTGGGCGGTTGAAGGGATCTCGGCCCGGCGCAAGCGCAACATGGGCCGGGTGCGGGCGTTGCAGGATCTGAAGGCAGAACGCGCAGGCCAGATCAAGCGCCAAGGCACCGCCGAGATGGCGCTGGAGGCGGGGCCGAAGTCGGGCCGCAAGGTGATCGAGGC
This sequence comes from Leisingera sp. SA32, assembly GCF_056033425.1. Taxonomy (NCBI): domain Bacteria; kingdom Pseudomonadati; phylum Pseudomonadota; class Alphaproteobacteria; order Rhodobacterales; family Roseobacteraceae; genus Leisingera; species Leisingera sp. SA32. The sequence continues at coordinate 207,467 of NZ_JBVYHB010000005.1, forward strand.
CGAAGGATTGAGCAAGGCCTTTGGCGATAAGCCGATCGTGCGGGATTTCTCGTTGAAGGTGCAGCGCGGCGATCGGGTGGCCTTTGTCGGGCCCAACGGCGCGGGCAAGACAACGCTGCTGAAGATGCTGCTGGGGCTGGAAAGCCCGGATGCCGGCACGGTGCAGCTGGGCACCAATCTGGAGGTGGCGCTGTTTGACCAGACCCGCGATCAGCTGGACGGCGACGCGACCCTTTGGGAGAACCTGACCTCGGATCCCTTGCTGGGGATCTCCGGCAAGGCGGATCAGGTGATGGTGCGCGGCCAGCCCAAACATGTGGTCGGCTACCTGAAGGAATTCCTGTTCGACGATGCCCAGGCGCGGGCGCCGGTGCGCTCCTTGTCGGGGGGCGAGAAGGCGCGGCTGCTGCTGGCGCGATTGATGGCGCGGTCCTCGAACCTTCTGGTGTTGGATGAGCCGACCAACGATCTGGACGTCGAGACGCTGGACTTGTTGCAGGAGCTTTTGGACAATTACGACGGCACTGTGCTGCTGGTCAGCCACGACCGGGACTTTCTGGACCGGGTGGCCACCACCACAATCGCGATGGAGGGCGGCGGTCGGGTCACCGCCTATGCCGGCGGCTGGAGCGATTACCTGGCGCAGCGCGGGCCGCTGGCGGGAGAGGCAAAGCCCGAAAAGGTGAAGCCGTCAAAGCCCAAGGTGAAGCAGGAGGCGCAGCCCAAGGACGGGTTGAGTTTCAAGGAAAAGCACCGGCTGGACGCGCTGCCGGGCGAGATCGAACGGCTGGAAGCGGAGATCGCCAAGTTGCAGGCGCTGATGGCAGACCCTGAGCTGTTCACCCGCGAGCCGGTCAAGTTCAAGAAAGCCACCGACGCGCTGGTGGAGCGGCAGCAGAAACTGGCCGCTGCCGAGGAAGAGTGGCTGGAGCTGGAAGAAAAGGCCGAGGGCTGACACCGGTATTCGCCCGACCTGAAAAGTAAGACAACATCGCTGACCAAATGTTTCGCGCGCGAAACATTTGGTCAAACTGCCTGACGTAAATATTTGTTTTTCATTAAGAAACCTGCGCGGAAGGTTAACTCCTCGGGGGGGCGTGTTTCCATGCCGACAGGGACCTGGCGGCGGCGCGAAGTGGTTTGGAAGCGCGAGACGACAGATATTTCGCAACAGCAACGTACGCTCGTTGCGCAACACGAACGTCTGGCTGAGAAGCGCGCAAGAGGCAGTTGCGCCCCGTGAGGCGCAGCTGCCAGTCTGTGCTCTTGTGCGAGCGGACTGCGGGTCAGGTGGGGGACGTCAGCGCATCCGCAAAGCGCCGTCGATGCGGATGACCTCACCGTTCAGGTAGCCCATTTCAACGATAAAGCCGGCCAGGCGGCCGTATTCGCGCGGATCGCCGAGGCGGGCCGGGTTGGGCACATCGGCGGCCAGCTGCTGCTGCACCTCCTCGGGCAGGCCCGCCAGCATCGGGGTCATGAAGATGCCCGGAGCGATGGTCATCACCCGGATGCCGCTGGACGCCAGATCCCGCGCCATCGGCAGGCACATGCCCGCGACCCCCCCCTTGGAGGCGGCATAGGCGGCCTGGCCCTTTTGCCCGTCAAAGGCGGCGATGGAGGCGGTGTTGATGATGACGCCGCGGGCGCCGTCCGCGTCGGGCGCATTCTTGGCGATTTCCACGGCGGCAAGCCGGGCGACATTGAAGGTCCCGACCAGGTTGATGTCGATGGTGCGCTTGTAGGCGTCCAGCGGGTGCGGGCCATCCTTGCCTACGGTCTTGGCGCCGATGGCGATGCCGGCGCAGTTCACGCAGGCGGTGATCTTGCCCATCTTGTCGGTGGCGTGGGCGATGGCGGCCTGCACGGAGGCTTCGTCAGTAACATCGGTCTGGGCGAAGTGGCCGCCGATGTCCTGGGCCACTTGCGGCCCGCGCGTTGCGTCACGGTCCAGGATGGTGACCTGGGCACCCTGTTCGGCGAAATAGCGCGCGGTGGCTTCGCCGAGGCCGGAGGCTGCGCCGGTGATCACGGCGGCGGTGTCTGCAAGTTTCATGGACGGGTCTCCTCCCGGTTATCTGAACGTGTGTTCATATAATCCGGGGCGGGCGGCGCTGTCCAGCGGCATGGGGCGTCGCGGCGCTTTGCCGCTAGGGGGTCATCAGGCGGCGGTCCAGCGCTGCCAGCGACCGCAGCAGCCGGCCCAGCGGCGGCCAGAGCGCCCAGGTGCCGCCCAGCCGGTGCAGGCGCGCGCCGGTGCCGAGCTTGAAGCGGGCGAGACCAGCGGCGTCTTCTGTATTGATGACGCCGAGGTCGAGCTGACGGACCCCCTTGGCGGCCAGCCAGGACATCGCTTCCCACAACAGAAGGTTATGCGCGCTGAGGTGGCGGCCGCGGGCGGTGGAATGGGCGATGTGGTAGGTGGCGGCGCTGTCGGCGCCGGTTCCGTGGCAGAGGATCAGCATGGCGGCCACGGGCTCACGGTCCTCAAAGGCCTGAAACAGCTTGGCCCGGCCTTTGTTCTGCTGCGCATAGGCCAGTGTCAGCGGCACCGGCCAGCTGCGGTAGCGCCGGGCGACCTGCTGGGCCGTGTCGGCGGCCAGCAGCCAATGCGACGGGTCATCCGGCATGTTCTGGCGGGTCAGGCGCAGGTTCTGCGCGGCGGCGTGGTTCAGTCGGTTGCGCCATTTTTGATGAAGTGCGGCGCGGTGCTGGTCAGGGTCCGGCGCGATGTCCAGCAGCGCCACATGGGAAGGGCTCATCAGCGGCACGGCGCCATGGCGGGACAGGTCTGGGGTGTGGGTTTCCGGCGTCAGGATCAACGGCGCGCGTCCAAGCCCCGCGGCACGCAGCTGGGAAAGGAGCCGTGGCAGATCGCCGAGCGGCGCGCGGGTCAGCATGGCGGCGTGCAGCCCTGCGGCAAAGCGGCGGCGCAGGACCAGCCGGGCGGGGGCGGTGCGGGCGCCTTGGAGCAGGAGCGGATCCTGGCCGCAGGCGCGCAGGGCGCGGGCGAACTCTGCGGTTTGTTGCAGCGCGGGAGGTCGCGTGCCCGCGTATGCGGGGTGGGGCGCGTCGGGAGCGGGGGATAGATCGAACATGGGCTGCATTAACGCGCTGGAAACCTAAATGATGGTTAATGATCCCATGAAAAAACGACTTGAAGTTCTGGGCCAGACTGCGCCTGCACCGCGGGTGACCAAGGCGGCGGCGCTGCTGTTGGCGGTGGCGCTGTCGGTGCCGGTGTTTTTGCTGCTGACGCTGGCGGATTGGCTGCTGATCTAAACGGCGCAATCGGGCGATCCGCTGCGAACGCGTCGCAGGCAGCACTCCCGCGCCCGCGGATGTCCTGGCTGCGCCAGGTCAGCCTTGTGCGGCCTTGGGCCGGGCGCCGCTGCGCGGCGGGCTACTGTCGCGGCGGCACGTGCTGCCGAAAGGCGCTGCCGGGCAAGTCAGAGCTAAAAAGTGGACAGCCCACTGGCCGCGTCGGACACTTCTCGCACTGACAGAGCAACCGCAGCGCGCGTCAGCGCGCTGCCGGGCCCAACCATGACGACCCATCTGTGATGGGCCGGGAATGGGCGGGAGTGTTTGCGGATGCTGACAAGGGCGCCCGGCGCTCCCGCGCAGTGCATGCCGCAGCGCCGGTGGGCGCCCCAGAGACCCGACGTATGTTGACCGCTCAGATTGCCATCCCTTCCGAGCGGCTGTGATGCGCCTCAGGCCCGAATACTGTGCGCAAGCAATGGGGCGAAGCGGTTAGCTACGCGGCTGTGCTGGGGCGCTTGGTGGATCTTGTGGGCCTCCATCGGCAACAAACACTACCGGCGGGAATGTTGGAGGCGCGTCTTGGAGAACGCTTTCTGGGCCTCAAAGCGCCCGGGTGATCGGAGCGCCCGTAGTCAGGCGCTTGCTCCAGAGAGAAATGCATTGAATTCCAGCGGCGTACCGGGCGAGCGCCATCGTGTTCATTCTAGCTGCCGCAAGTATCCAAGCCGGGCGTCCTCTCCGCACGGCCTGTGGCCCCAAAAGCAGTGCGATGACGCAGAAAAAAAAGGGAGCCCTGAGGCTCCCTTTCGCTGGTGCGGTGTCGGCCGGTTCAGCCGTCCAGCTGAACCAACGCGTGGCGTTTCTTGCCCGCGCTCAGCTTGATTGGCGCGGTCAATGCGTCGGCATCGATCATCAGCCCCGCATCGGTCAGCGGCTGGTCGTCCAGCTTGGCGCCGTTTTCGGCGATCAGGCGCTTGGCGTCCTTGCCGGATTTCGCAAGGCCGGATTTCACGATCAACTGCACGATCGAGATGCCATCGCCCAGATCCGCAGGCGACAGCGTCAGCGTGGGAAGGTCGTCGCCGACGCCGCCCTTCTCGAACACTTCGCGGGCGGTGGCTTCGGCCGCCGCAGCCGCGTCTGCGCCGTGCAGCAGCTTGGTCACCTCATTGGCAAGGATCACCTTGCCCTCGTTGATCTCAGACCCCTGCAACGCGCCGAGGCGCTCGCATTCGTCGACCGGCAGCTCGGTATAGAGCTTGAGGAAGCGGCCCACGTCGGCGTCGGTGGTGTTGCGCCAGAACTGCCAGAACTCATACGGCGAGAGCATCTCGCCATTCAGCCAGATCGCGCCGCCCTGGCTCTTGCCCATCTTGCGGCCGTCCGAGGTGGTCAGCAGCGGTGAAGTGAGGCCGTAGACCTCATGGTCGATCACCCGGCGGGTGAGGTCGATACCGTTGACGATATTGCCCCACTGGTCCGAACCGCCCATTTGCAGGATGCAGCCATAGCGGCGGTTCAGCTCCATGAAGTCATAGGCCTGAAGGATCATGTAGTTGAATTCCAGGAACGACAGCGACTGCTCGCGGTCGAGGCGGGATTTCACGCTCTCGAACGACAGCATCCGGTTCACCGAGAAGTGGCGGCCGATGTCGCGCAGGAATTCCAGGTAGTTCAGGTTGTCGAGCCATTCCGCGTTGTTGAGCATGATGGCATCGGTGTCACCGTCGCCGTAGGTGAGGTAATTGCCAAAGACCTTGCGCATTCCGGCGATGTTGGCGTCGATCTGTTCGGGGCCCAGCAGCGGGCGCTCGTCCGAGCGGAACGACGGATCGCCCACCTTGGTGGTGCCGCCGCCCATCAGGGTGATCGGCTTGTGGCCGGTCTTTTGCAGCCAGCGCAGCATCATGATGTTCAGAAGGTGTCCGACGTGCAGCGACTGCGCCGTGGCGTCATAGCCGATATAGGCAGGCTGAACTCCCTTCAGCAGCGCCTCGTCCAGGCCCTGATAATCGGTGCAGTCGGCCAGGTAGCCGCGTTCCATCATCACTGCGATGAAATCCGATTTGGGAGTGTAGGTCATGACATGCCTCGGTCTCTTGGTTTGCACCTAGCCCCTATAAATCGCATCCGCGCGGGTTGGAACCTGTTTTCCCGGCAATTTATGCGCGGTAGTATCGCGGGACGCGGGCAGGACAGGCCCGGAGGCTGTGAAGGGGCAGGCGGATGGGCAGAGCCATCGCAAAGACGGGCATGGTGCGGGCATTGGGCGCGATGAGCGGCACCTCGCTGGACGGGGTGGATGCGGCGGAGGTGATTACCGACGGGGCGCGCATCCAGGGGTTCGGCGAGAGCCGCTACCGCGAATATACGGCTGAGGAACGCGCGGTGTTGCGTGCGGGCCTTGGCAGGTGGACAGGGGCAGAGGTAGAGGCTGCGGCAGAGGTCTGCGATCGCACCCACGCCGAGGTGCTGGCGGGTTTCAGCGCGGCGGAAATCATCGGCTTTCACGGCCAGACCCTGGCCCATGCGCCGCGGCGACAGGGCACGTTGCAGGTGGGCAACGGTGCTGCGTTGGCGGAGCGGCTGGGCAGGCCGGTGGTCTGGGACTTTCGCAGCGCCGATGTCGCGATGGGCGGCGAGGGCGCGCCGCTGGCGCCGTTCTTTCACTTTGCCTGCGCCAAATACATCGGTGCCACGCGCCCAGTGTGCTTCCTGAACCTCGGTGGGGTTGGCAATCTCACCTATGTCGATCCCAGATTCGACCGCCCCGAGGATCCTGGCGCGCTGGTTGCCTTTGACACCGGCCCGGCCAATGCGCCGGTCAACGATCTGGTACAGGAGCGGCTGGGCATCCCCTGGGACGCGGACGGCAATGTGGCGCGTTCCGGCACCGTGGAAACCGGCGCGCTGGAGCTGTTTCTGGCTGAGCCTTACTTTGCGCGCATGCCGCCCAAGTCGCTGGACCGGAATGATTTTGCCGAGATGGTCACGCTGGTGCGCGAGCTGAGCGATGCCGACGCCGCCGCCACGCTGACGGCGATGTGCGCGGCCAGTGTCGCACAGGGGATGGAGCATTGCCCGGAACCGCCCGAGCGGGTGCTGGCCACCGGCGGCGGGCGGCACAATCCGGTGCTGATGGAGATGCTGCGGGTGTCGCTGGACTGCCCGGTGCAGCCGGTGGAGGAGGCGGGCCTTGATGGCGACATGCTGGAGGCGCAGGCCTTTGCCCATCTGGCGGTGCGGGTGGCGCGGGGCATGCCGACCTCGGCCCCCGGCACCACCGGCGTGCGGGCCTGTGTCGGCGGCGGCGTGGTGAGCGTGCCGGGGGAGTGACTGGGCTGTTCCGGGCACAAGAATTCCCGAGAATTCTTGCCAAATTCCTGCATAAGGAATCTGCGCCGATTGGCGGGCGTCAGCGGGGGATGTCGAAATCGGGGGCTGCCAACTCAAACCCCGCAAACTGAAAGCCCGGCGACACTGTGCAGCTGACCAGCGTGTAATCGCCGGTGCTGCGGGCCGCTTGCCAATGGCCTTCGGGCACGATCAACTGCGGCGCACCCGCGGTCAGATCCGGGGTCAGCAGGTGGTCCTGCGCCGGGCCTGCATCGCTCGCCGCCATTGACAGGACCAGAGGCGCGCCTGCGTGGTACAGCCAGATCTCAGCGGCATCGACGCGGTGCCAGTGGCTGCGCTCGCCTCCTTTGAGCAGGAAATAAATGCAGGTGCCTGTGGGGCGGCCGCCATTTTCGGCGCGCCAGGTCTCCTTGTACCAGCCGCCCTCGGGGTGCTGCTGCAGGCCGAGGTGTTCGATGATCTGATCTGCGGTCATCTGGGCTGTCTCCTCTTTGGTGCTGGTAAATCCCGGCCCGGGTCATATGTTTGGGCCATGACAGTCATGATCCCGTTCGACAATACATACGCCGCCCTGCCACAGGGCTTCCACAGCAAACTGCCGCCTGTGCCGGTGACGGCGCCGACCCTGTTGGCCTTCAACGACGACCTGGCCGCCGTGCTGGGGATCCGCGCCGCTGAGGCGTCTGAGATGGCGCAGGTCTTTGGCGGCAATGTGGTTCCCGCAGGGGCCGAGCCGCTGGCGCAGCTTTATGCGGGGCACCAGTTCGGCACCTATAATCCGCAGTTGGGCGATGGCCGGGCGATCCTTCTGGGAGAGGTGGTCGGGACGGATGGCGTCCGGCGCGACATCCAGCTGAAAGGGTCGGGGCGCACACCTTATTCGCGTGGCGGTGACGGGCGCGCCTGGATGGGACCGGTGCTGCGCGAATATGTGGTGAGCGAGGCGATGCACGCATTGGGCATCCCCACCACCCGTGCGCTGGCGGCAGTCGCAACCGGCGAAACGGTCTGGCGCGAGGGAGGCCTGCCCGGCGCGGTGCTGACTCGGGTGGCCGCCAGCCATCTGCGGGTGGGCACGTTTCAGGTTTTTGCCGCGCGCGGCGACGCGGACAGTCTGCGGCAGCTGACAGACTATGCCATTGCGCGCCATTATCCCGAAGCACAGGGGCCGATGGGCCTGTTGCGGGCGGTGCGCGACCAGCAGGTCGCGCTGATCTCCGCCTGGATGTCGGTGGGCTTCATCCACGGGGTGATGAACACCGATAATTCGTCGATCTCGGGCGAGACAATTGATTACGGGCCCTGCGCCTTCATGGATGTGTACCACCCGAACACGGTGTTTTCCTCGATCGACCGGGGTGGGCGCTATGCCTATGCCAATCAGCCCAATATCGCGGTGTGGAACTTGGCGCAGCTGGCCACCGCGCTGATCCAGCAAATGGAGGATCCGCAGGCGAGCGTCGAGGAGGCCACGGAGATCGTGCATGCGATGCCGCAGCTGCTGGAGGCGGCCTGGCTGGCCCGGTTCCGGGCCAAGCTGGGGATTACCTCGGCTGAAGACGGCGATTTGGAGCTGGTCACGGGGTTGCTGGAACGCATGGCGCAGAACCAGAGCGATTTCACCAACACCTTCCGCGCGCTGGGCGACGGCGCCGTGCGGGATCAGTTTACCGATCCGGCGGCGTTCGATGGCTGGGCCGAAGATTGGCAGGCGCGACTGCAGGATGAGCCGGACCCGCAGGCGGTGATGCGTCAGGCCAATCCGGCCTTCATCCCGCGCAATCACCGCATAGAGGAGATGATCGCCAGCGCAGTGGCAGGGGATTACGCGCCGTTTCACCGGCTGAACACGGTCCTGGCGCGCCCCTACGACGACCAGCCGGAACACGCCGACTTGCAGCGCCCGCCCGCGCCAGATGAGGTGGTGCAGGCCACCTTTTGCGGCACCTGATCCAGCCCCGGATTTCTGCTGCCCGAGACTCTCTTTATGGTCGGCAATACTCTCGGGGGTGAACTGAGCCGCAGGCCCAGGAGGGGGCAGAACAGCCCCCAGCAACCGGCGCGGTTGGCGAATGGCCGCGACTGGTTCACACTGTGCAAAAAGCAGCGGAGGACGCGGATGCCGGATGAACCATCCCGGAACGGGGTGCGGATCGCCACCTACAACATTCAGAAATGCATCGGCCTGGATCTGCGGCGGCGCCCAGAGCGCATCTTGCAGGTGCTGGACGGGCTGCGCGCGGATGTCGTGGTCTTGCAGGAGGCTGATAAGCGGTTGCCGCCGCGGCCCGCGGCGCTGCCTCCGTTTCTGGTCGCGGAAGGGGGCTGGAAGGCTGCGGATCTGGGCGGCGCGGGCTCGCTGGGCTGGCATGGCAACGCGGTGTTGTATCGCGGCGCGGTGCAGCTGAAGGATACGGGGCATATCGCCCTTCCGGGACTGGAGCCACGCGGCGCGGTCTGGGTGCAGCTGGACACGGGGCTTGGGCCGCTGCGGGTGATCGGCGCGCATTTGGGGCTGACCGGGCGCGCCCGGCGCGCGCAGATGCACGCGCTGGCAGCAGCGGCCTCGGCGCCGGAAGAGGCGGTGGTGCTGGCGGGAGATTTCAACGAGTGGTCGCGCACCCCGGTGCTGGAGCATATTGCGCCGCAGCTGCACTTCCTGCCGCGCAAACCCAGCTTTCCGGCGCTGCGACCATTGGGGGCGCTGGACCGGATTGCCCATTGTCACCGGCTGAAGGCCGTGGCGCATGGGGTTCATGGCGGGCGGCCGGCGCATGTGGCCTCGGACCATTTGCCGGTCTGGGCGGATTTCCAAGCTGTCTAGGTCCTGAGGGACTTTGAGGACCGGGCGAAGGCGGCGAGCAGAGGCACGTGCCAGACGGGAGCGGCAGCAGGGAGCAGCTCCCGCGCCCGCGGGCGGTTCAGGCTGCGCCTGAAACGCCCTGTCGGCCTTGGGCCGGGCGCTGCTGCGCAGCGCGGTCGTCTTCGCGGCAAAAGAAAAGCGCCCTGAGGCAAGCCTGCCCCAAGGCGCCAATTCAAGCGTGTCACCTACCGAGCCGCATCAGGATGACAGCGCCGCAACGCTGCCATCTTTGACCCGGACCTGCGGCGCGCGGTTCAGCGCGCGCGCTGCTTTTGACCGCCGCGCTGGGTGGCGCCCGCCTTGGCACCGGCCGGCTTGCCCTGTCCGCCAGAGCCGCCACCACCGCCGCGGCGGCGCTGGCCACCCGGTTTGCCGCCAGCAAAGGCGCCACCTCCGCCGCCACCGCGGCGGCCGTTCGGCCGACGGCCCGGCTTGCCGACAGGGGCGGTGGGATCCGGCATCGCCTCCCAGGCGCGGCCGGAGGCCACGGGGATGGTGATCTTCATCACCTTCTGGATGGCCTTCAGCTCATCCATCTCGTCGGGCGAGCAGAAGGCGATCGCGGCGCCGTCCTTGCCCGCGCGGGCGGTGCGGCCGATGCGGTGCACGTAGGCGTCCGGAACATTGGGCAGCTCGTAGTTGTAGACGTGTTTCACGTCCGGGATGTCGAGACCACGCGCCGCCACATCGGTGGCGACCAAGACCTTGATTTGCCCGGATTTGAAGGCGGCAAGGGCGCGTTCACGCTGGCCTTGGCTTTTGTTGCCATGGATCGCGGCCGCGGCAAAGCCTGCCTTGTCCAGGGTCTTCATCAGCTTTTCCATGCCGTGCTTGGTGCGGCCAAAGACCAGCGCACGCTCGTCCTTGTGATCGGCCAGCAGCTCCTTCAACAGGCTCAGCTTTTCGGCCTTGGCAATGAAATGCACCGACTGGGTGACCTTGTCCGCGGCCTTGCCCGGAGGCGAAACCTCAATGCGGACAGGGCTTTGCAGATAGGAGTTGGCGATCTCGTTCATTTGCTTGGGCATGGTCGCCGAGAACAGCATGGTCTGACGCTCGGTCGGCAGCAGCGCCGCGATCTTGCGCAGGGTGTGGATGAAGCCGAGGTCCAGCATCTGGTCCGCCTCGTCCAGCACCAGGAAGTCGCAGGAGCCAAGATCCAGCGCGCCGCGATCGAGAATGTCGATCAGGCGGCCGGGGGTCGCGACCAGGATGTCGGTGCCCTTGGCAATGCGGGAGATCTGCGGGTTGATGGACACGCCGCCCACCACCAGGCCGACCTTCATCGGAGAGCCTTCGGTGAGGCCCTTGAGGGTGTCGGCGATCTGGTTGGCCAGCTCGCGCGTGGGCGCCAGCACCAGGCCGCGCACGGTGTGGGCGGCGGGCTTGCGGCCATATTGCAGCATCTGTGCGATCAGCGGCACGCCGAAGGCAGCGGTCTTGCCGGTGCCGGTCTGTGCCAGCCCCAGCACGTCTTGGCCGTTCAGCGCATGGGGAATGGCGCGCGCCTGGATTGGTGTGGGCTCGTTGAGACCCAGGTCCTGGAGGCGGGCGAGGAGCTTTTCAGGAAGCCCCATGGTCGAAAATTCAGTCACGTATCGTCCTTTCACGGCCCTGCGGAATGCACGAGCCGGATCCGCAGCTTGCGCAGCGGTATCTTGCGGGTCAGGGACCTCGGGCGCGCGCTGGCCGGATGCCAGGCCGCTGGCCTCTGAAATCCCCACGCGTGATTTTGGGAATGACGGCATATCACTAGACCCCGGACAACTGGTTGAGCGCTGGAAGCGCAGCCGGTTTTTGGTCTCTGCTCACGCGGCAGGGAGGGATGCCTTGGCGGTAGATGGCCGCGGACAAGCGAAATGTCAACCAGTGATGGGTGCGAAAAGCCTGTTTTCGGCGCGCAGTGCATCCGCTAAAGAGAAAGGCCAGAAGACGCGAGGATGCCGATGCGAGAGACGATAATCGCCCGTTGCGAGGCCAAGGGGCTGCGGATGACCGGCCAGCGCCGGGTTATTGCGCGGGTCTTGCAGGACAGCGACGACCACCCGGACGTTGAGGAGCTCTATGCCCGTGCGAGCGCGCGGGACGCGGCGATCTCGATTGCCACGGTGTATCGCACCGTCAAGCTGTTCGAGGAGGCGGGCATCCTGGACCGGTTGGAATTCGGCGACGGGCGCGCCCGTTATGAGGATGCGGACCGCGAGCATCACGACCATCTGATCGACATGAACACCGGCGCGGTGATCGAATTCTGCGACCCGGAGATCGAGGCGTTGCAGGAGCGGATCGCCCGCAAGCTGGGCTATGAGCTGCGCGGCCACAAGCTGGAACTTTACGGTGTGCCGCGCAAGGGCGGCTGAGCGACCGGCGGGCGGGGGCCAGGTTTTTCGCTGCAAGTTCAGGTGGCAGCCGCGGCGAGGGCCGCTTGCATCACGAATGCTGATGCGCGGTCTCACAGTATGTCATGCAAGCCTGTCGCAATCGGAGTTGTAGCGGCGGTGATTTGCCGCTTTTGTCGCCGGGATTCCGGCTGACCTGCCGGCAGACAAAACAGGAGCGCGCCCCAATGAACAATCTACATGGCATTCTGCTGGTGATGGCTTCGATGGCGTTCTTCACCCTTGAGGACATGTTTATCAAACGGCTGTCGGGGACGCTGCCGGTGGGACAGATCCTGATTCTTCTGGGGGTGTTCTGTGCGGCGGTCTTTGCGGTGCTGGCTAAGGCGCAGCGGGCGGCGTTGTTCGCGCCCGAGGCCTGGCGGCCGAAGCCGGTGATGCGCGCCGCGACCGAGATGGTGTCGGCGATGGCCTTTGCCACGGCGCTGGCACAGGTAGAGATTTCGACCGTGGCGGCGGTGTTTCAGGCAACGCCGCTGGTTATCACCATGGGGGCGGCGCTGTTTCTGGGCGAAGACGTGGGCTGGCGGCGCTGGCTGGCGATCTGCACCGGGTTTGCCGGGGTGCTGCTGATTATCCGCCCCGGCCTTGACGGCTTTGAACCGGCGGCCTTGCTGGTGGTGATCGCGGTGCTGGGGGTGGCGGCGCGGGATCTGCTGACCCGCAGGATGGACAGCGCAGTGCCGTCTTCGGTGCTGAGCTTTCAGGCCTATGTCACGCTGCTGCCGGCGGGCGCGTTGCTGCTGGCCTTGACCCCCGGCGAGGCGCGGATGCTGCACAGCGTGGAATGGTGGATGATGCTGGGCGGCGGCATCTTCGGCGTGCTGGGCTACTACGGTATCGTGGTGGCGATGCGGGTGGGGGATGCCGCCGCGGTGACGCCATTCCGCTATACCCGGCTGCTGTTCTCGATCCTGGTCGGCATCGTCGTCTTTGGCGAGCGGCCCGATGCGCTGACACTGGCAGGCGCTGCGCTGATTATCGGCTCGGGGCTTTATACCTTCGTGCGCGAACAGCGTCTGGCGCGGCAGGCGCGCCGCCAGGCCGCGCAGCGGTTGGCGGGCGAGGCTGCGGCCTGATGTCCCAACTGCTCGGCCGCAGGCGGCTGTTGGCGCAAACAGGGGCATGTTAGCCCTAAACCACCGTGAATAGGCGTGTTAGCGATAACGAGACCGGTTTACTTTTCTGCCCCGGCTGCTATGACGCTGGCAACGGAACGCGCCGCTTTCAGGCCCAACCAAGGATGGACAGATGAGCACCATTATCGACATTCACGCCCGCGAAATCCTCGACAGCCGGGGCAACCCGACGGTAGAGGTCGACGTTGTGCTGGAGGATGGCACCCTGGGCCGCGCCGCGGTGCCCTCAGGCGCATCAACCGGTGCCTATGAGGCGGTGGAAAAGCGCGACGGGGACAAGAGCCGCTACATGGGCAAGGGCGTTCTGGAAGCGGTCGCCGCAGTGAACGGCGAGATCGCCGAGGAACTGGTTGGCTTTGATGCCACCGAGCAGGTCGCGGTTGACCAGGCGATGATTGAGCTGGACGGCACCGACAACAAGGGCCGCCTGGGCGCCAACGCCATTCTGGGCGTGTCGATGGCGGTGGCCAAGGCCGCCGCCGATTTCACTAGCCAGCCGCTGTATCGCTATATCGGTGGCACCTCGGCGCGGATGCTGCCGGTGCCGATGATGAACATCATCAACGGTGGCGAGCATGCAGACAATCCGATCGACATTCAGGAATTCATGATCATGCCTGTGGCCGCGGAAAACATCCGCGACGCGGTGCGCATGGGCTCCGAAGTGTTCCACACCCTGAAGAAAGAGCTGTCGGCTGCGGGTCTGTCCACCGGCATCGGCGACGAGGGCGGCTTTGCCCCCAACATCGCCTCGACCCGCGAAGCGCTGGATTTCGTGCTGAAGTCGATTGAGAAGGCGGGCTACAAGCCAGGCGAGGAAATCTACCTGGCGCTGGATTGCGCCGCGACCGAATACTACAAGGATGGCAAATACGTGCTGGCCGGCGAAGGCAAGACGCTGACATCCCAAGAGAACGTGGCCTATCTGGCGGCGCTGGTGAAGGATTACCCGATCATCTCGATCGAGGATGGCATGGGCGAGGACGACTGGGATGGCTGGAAAGCACTGACTGATGAGCTGGGCGACAAGGTGCAGCTGGTGGGTGACGACCTGTTCGTGACCAACCCGGCGCGTCTGGCGGACGGTATTGAGCGTGGCTGTGCAAACTCGATGCTGGTCAAGGTGAACCAGATCGGCACCCTGACCGAGACCCTGAAGGCGGTCGATATGGCCCATCGTGCGCGCTATACCAACGTGATGAGCCACCGCTCGGGCGAGACTGAGGATGCGACGATTGCCGACCTCGCGGTGGCGACGAACTGCGGTCAGATCAAGACCGGCTCGTTGGCGCGTTCTGACCGGCTCGCGAAGTACAACCAGCTGATCCGCATCGAGGAAATGCTGGGCGAAGTGGCTGAATACGCGGGCCGTTCGATCCTGAAGTAAGCCCATGGCCTGACGCGATCAGGAGGCTAGCCTGTTCCTGAAGCCCCGCCGGTTCTCCGGCGGGGCTTTTGCATTTGGGATGATGTGGCGAGTTCGGAAGCTGGCGCTTTGGCGCGACCCGGCTGTCCGCGGCCCAATGTGGTGTAGATCACAGACGTACACGCCGGTGTTATGTTATGTTTGCGTCGTGCAACGCGAGGGGCGTTGCCGGAGAGGGGAACAGGCCATGACGCTGCGAGTCCTTCGCACAGTCGCAATCTGTGCAATTCTTTCGACACTGTTGGGGTGCGGTAATACGCAGAAGTATCCGTTCAGCGGCCTCGATGCCGCAGGCGGCGATCCAGTGCAACAGATGAACATGTTTTCACCCGCGTCGGTGCCGCCGGGGGTGTGAGCTGAGCCACGCCTTCGCGCAGCTGACGGCGCTGGCGCCCTGAACGGGCCGGAACAGGGCGCCAGCGCGGCGGTCAGGCTTTTAGCATGCGGCGGTGTAGTAGGTGCCGTCGCCACGAGAATAGGCGCATTGTTTCGTCTGGTTGTTCTGCGCAACCACGGTGCCGGCGGCAGCCCCGCCGAGGGCGGCGATCAGTTTCCAGTCGTCGTCGGCCTTCAGTGCGTCCGCAGCGATCAGGCCCGCGGCGGCGCCACCGGCCACACCAGCCACGGTGCGTTGCTCCGGGGTCAGATTGGTGCAGGCACCCAGTGTGATGGTGGCAGTGCTTGCGAGGACGGGGATCCAGCGGAAGGTCATGTAAGTGTCTCCATTTTCAAAGGTCCAAGCAGCCCGCCAAGGGGCCGCATATGACACTACAACTCTGCCACCATGGCAAAGGTTCCAACCGTTTCGGGCGGCTGCTGGGCCTGCAGGCGCGCAGACGCCGGACTGACAGGCTGTATCGGCAAAAGTGCGCCGAGTGGAGGTGTCACAGCTCCTTGGTCATCAGAATGTAATTCTTGCGCGGCTTGAACCTTGTGCGCAGGTAGAGCCCCTGGGCGGTCTCGTTCTCACGGTCGACCTCCAGATGCAGCGCGCGCACGCCAGCCCCGGCGAGCGATTTCGGCAGTTCCGTCAGCACCTCGGTTGCGACGCCGCGGCCGCGGACGGCGGGACGGATGTACAGCTCGTCTACAAAACCGTCCATGCCGCCGAATTCCACCGACCAGCCAAAGGTGATGACGATGTAGCCGATCGGCGCACGGGTGGGGCCGATCAGGTAGACCGCGCCATAGGGGTGGCCCTCCAGCAGCGGTTCGATCCCGGCACGGCGGTGGTCATCGTTGCTGTGCAGCCCGGTTTCGGCATGAAAGGCGGCGACCAGGGCCAGCACCTGTTCCAGATGTTCGGGCTTGGCGAGGTGCAGGGCCGCGCTCATAGCCGGGCCAGCCGCTGGGTCAGCAGGTCAAAGAAGCCGTCAGCCTCCACATCGCCGATGAACAGTGCATTGGGCTGACGGTCGGTGACGCCCCACCAGTCGGCCACGGTCATGCCGAGGGTCAGCTCGGAGCGGGTTTCGACCTCGACATTCACCTGACGCCCCGAAAACAGTTCCGGGCGCAGCAGCCAGGCGATGACACAAGGGTCATGCAGCGGCCCACCTTCGGAGCCGTATTTTTCCACGTCGAAACGTTCAAAGAAGTCGAGCATCTCGGCGGAGAAGTGGCCTACGCGACTGTCCAGCGCGCGGATCGCCTCGATGCGGGGGCGGGTCGCCAGCACCTTATGCGTCACATCCAGCGGCATCACCGTGACGGGTGCGCCGGATTTGAAAACGATCTCGGCGGCTTCCGGGTCGACGTAGATGTTGAATTCGGCTGCGGGGGTGATGTTGCCAACCTCGAAATAGGCGCCGCCCATCATCACCACCTCCTGCACCCGGCTGATGATGTCGGGGGCGGTGTTGAAGGCGGCGGCCACGTTGGTGAGCGGCCCGAGGGTGCATAGGGTGACGGTGCCGGGGTCATGGCTGCGAAGGGTGTCGATAATGGCATCGACAGCGGAGCCTGTCGCCAGCGGCATCTGCGGCTCCCACAGGGCGGGGCCGTCAAGGCCAGTCTTTCCATGCACGTGTTCTGCGGTCACCAGGGGGCGGTGCAACGGCGCAGCGCAGCCAGCGTAGACCGGCACATCGGTGTGGCCTGCGGCCTCCAGCACGATGCGGGCATTGGTCTGGGTCCGCTCCAACGGCACATTGCCGGCCACGCAGGTGATGGCCAGCAGGTCCAGCTCCTGTGGGCTGGCCAGCGCCAGCAGGATGGCAACGGCGTCGTCCTGGCCCGGATCGGTGTCGATAATGATTTTTCTGCGGCTCATGGTCCTCTCCGCTGGTGTTTTGGCATCAGGTTACGTGTTCGGGGCGGCGGATTGAACCGCGCTTGCAGGCTGTGACGGTGGTTTGGGGTGTTTCTGCAAAGGGCAAAGCAGCGCAGAGAGAGTGGGATCTGAGTATTTGGGGAAAGATGAGGGGCGGGTCAGGCCTCGCCGCGCTCCTCTGCCTTGACCGCATCCCAAAGCGCGTCCATTTCCGCAAGGTCGCTGTTCTCGGGGCGCTTGCCACGGGCGGCCAGCTTGGCCTCGACGCCTTCGAACCGGCGGGTGAACTTGGCATTGGCGGCGCGCAGGGCGGCTTCCGGCTCCACCCCCAGGTGACGGCCGAGGTTGGCCATCACGAACAGAAGGTCGCCGAATTCTTCCTCGACCTCTGTTTGGGTCAGGGTGTCGCGGGCCTCGACCAGTTCGGCGCATTCCTCGTGGATCTTGGCGATGACATTGTCGGCTGAGGGCCAGTCAAACCCGACGCGGGCGGCGCGTTTTTGCAGCTTGTAGGCGCGCAGCAGGGCAGGCAGCCCCACCGCGACACCATCCAGAGTGCCGGTTTCGGCCTTCTCCGCGCGTTCCGCGGCCTTGATGGCCTCCCAGTCCGACGTCTGCTGCTCGGCGGATTTTTCGCGGCTTTCGTCGCCAAAGACATGCGGGTGGCGCGACACCATCTTGTTGGACATGGTGGTGACCACATCCTGAAAGGTGAAATGCCCGGCTTCGGCGGCCATTTGCGCGTGAAAGACCGACTGGAACAGCAGATCGCCCAGCTCGCCCTTCAGCTCATCCCAGGCTTCACGTTCGATGGCGTCGGCGACTTCATACGCCTCTTCAATGGTATAGGGGGCGATGCTGGCAAAGTCCTGTTCGATGTCCCAGGGGCAGCCGGTCTTGGGATCGCGCAGGCGCGCCATGATTTCCAGCAACCGTTCGATGCCGGCGGTCTCATTGTGGATCAGGTCAGTTTCGGGCATTGCGGCTCTGCTTGGTTCAGTGTCAGATGCATCATCCGCAGTCTGGAACAGGAGTCCACCCCCATGCCGGTCGTGAACCGTATTGCCGATTATGCCGAAGAGATGAAGACCTGGCGGCGGCATCTGCACCAGATCCCGGAGCTGGCGCTGGATCTGCCCAAGACGGCGGCGTTTGTCGCCGCGCGGCTGCGTGAGATCGGCGTGGATGAGCTGCATGAAGGCCTTGCCACCAGCGGTATGGTGGCGATCATCAACGGCCAGGGGGAGGGGCCGACGATTGGCCTGCGTGCGGATATGGACGCGCTGCCAATTGCGGAGGATACCGGGGTGGATTATGCCTCTGGCCATGTGGGCAACATGCATGCCTGTGGTCATGACGGCCATACCACGATGTTGCTGGGGGCGGCGAAATATCTGGCGGAGACGCGCAACTTCAAGGGCCGCGTCGCGCTGATCTTTCAGCCCGCCGAAGAGGCCATCGGCGGTGCCCGCATCATGGTCGAAGAAGGCATCATGGAGCGGTTTGACATCGGCCAGGTCTATGCGCTGCATAATGCGCCCGGCCTGTCGGAGGGGTATTTCCTGACCACCCCCGGCGCGCTGATGGCGGCGGTGGACGAATTCCACATCCACATCCAGGGCAAAGGCGGCCACGGCGCCATGCCGCATGAGTCTCGCGATCCGGTGATGGCGGCTTGTGGCATCGCGCAGGCGATCCAGACCATTGTCAGCCGCAACCATCACACGCTGGAGGATCTGGTGGTTTCGGTCACCCAGATCCACACCGGCAGCACCGACAATGTGATCCCGGACACCGCCTATATCAACGGCACCGTGCGCACCTTCAACCCGGAGGTGCAGAAGATGGTGATGCGGCGGATGCAGGAGATCGTGGCGGGGCAGGCGGCCAGCTACGGCGTCGAGGCCGAGCTGAAGTATGAGGTCGGCTATCCGGCCACCATCAACGATGCGGCCAAGGCGGAGTTCGCCGCGCAGGTGGCGCAGGAGATCGCCGGCGAAGGCAATGTCGAAGCCAATGGCGGCCGCGAGATGGGCGCAGAGGATTTTGCCTTTATGCTTCAGGCGCGGCCCGGTGCCTATTTGTTCCTGGGCCAGGGCGACAGCGCCGGGCTGCATCACCCGAAATATGATTTCAACGATGACATCGCGCCGGTGGGCGCGTCCTTCTTTGCGCGGCTGGTGGAACGGGCGCAGCCGCTGGGGTGACTGGTGCACCTGCGGACAGGTGACAAACGCGGCGCAAGTCGGTATTTGATCAAATTACCGGCGGCCATCCCGCCATAGACATAGCAAAGAGGTGACGACATGGCGCTGGAAGATGCCAAAACGCAGGTGGATCAAGCCTTTACCCGTGAGGATCTGAAGGGGCTGACGTTCGAAAATACCTTTGGCGGGGCGCTGTCGTTTCTGCGCCGCCGCTACAGCAAGGATCTGACCCATGCGGATATCGCCGTCACTGGCGTGCCGTTTGATCAGGCGGTGACCAACCGCCCCGGCACCCGGCTGGGGCCGCGGGCGATCCGCGAGGCGAGTGCCTTGCAAAGCCCGGATGCGCCCTATGGCTGGGGCTATGACCCGCTGAGCGAACTGGCGATCGTCGATTATGGTGATGTGGCGTTTGACTATGCCAATGTGCCTGCCTTTCCCGACACGTTGACGCAGCATATCCGCGGCATTCTGGACAGCGGCACGGCCTCGGTCACGTTGGGGGGCGATCATTACATCAGCTTTCCGATCCTCAAGGCCTATGCCGAGAAATACGGGCCGATCTCGCTGGTCCAGTTCGATGCCCATACCGACACCTGGGCGGATGATGACTTTTCCCGCGTCGACCATGGCACCATGTTCTACAAGGCGGTGAAATCCGGCATCGTCGATCCTGCGACCTCGGTGCAGGTGGGCATCCGCACCACCAATGAGGATACGCTGGGGGTCAATATCATTGACGCCCCCACGGTGCATGAGATCGGCGCCGATGAAACCGCGCGGCGGATCAAGGCGATCCTCGGCGATCGGCCCGCCTATCTGAGCTTTGACATCGACGGGCTGGACCCGGCCTATGCACCCGGTACCGGCACGCCGGTCTGGGGCGGGCTGACGACGGCACAGGCCGCGCGCATCCTGCGGGGCATTGCGGGCATCAATCTCAAGGGCGGCGACGTGGTCGAGGTCTCTCCCCCCTTTGACACCACGGGTGCAACTGCTATTGCCGGGGCACATGTGGCGATGGAGATCATCTGCCTTCTGGGCTGGAACATGAGGGACAATGACTGACTTCAATCAACCGATCAGCGGAAATGACCTGGCGCGGTTTTCGGGCCCGAACACATACATGCGACTGCCGCAGGCAACCTCGCTGGAGGGGCTGGATGTGGCGGTCCTTGGGATCCCGATGGATATCGGCACCTCGTGGCGGTCGGGCACACGGTTTGGTCCCAAGCAGATCCGCGCCGAGAGTGCCATGCTGCGGCCCTATAACATGGCCACCGGCGCGGCACCGTTCGACAGTCTGAACATCGCTGATATTGGCGATTTGGCGATCAACACCTTTTCGCTGCCGGACTCACTGCGCATCATTCAGGACAGCTATTCGGCGATCCTGTCGGGCGGGGTGATCCCGGTGGCGATGGGTGGCGATCATTCGATCACCCTGCCGATCCTGCGTGCCATCGCCGATAAATATGGCCCCGTGGCGCTGGTGCATGTGGACGCCCATGCGGATGTGAACGACGAGATGTTCGGCGAGCGCGAAACCCATGGCACCGTCTTCCGCCGCGCCTATGAGGAAGGGCTGGTGGTACCCGACAAGACCTATCAGATCGGCATCCGTGGAACCGGCTATGCGGCCACGGATTTCTCCGAGGCGCAGAGCTGGGGCTTCCAGCACTTCCCGGCGCAGGAACTGTGGGGGCGGTCGCTGCACCAGATGGGTGCGGAAATTCGTCGCGATATCGGCAATAGGCCGGTCTATGTGTCCTATGATATTGATAGCCTCGATCCGGCCTATGCGCCGGGCACCGGCACGCCCGAAATTGGCGGGCTGACAACGCCGCAGGCGCTGGAGCTGATCCGCGCGCTGCGGGGGATCAATATCGTGGGCTGTGACCTGGTGGAGGTTTCGCCGCCCTATGATCCCTCGGGCAATACGGCATTGGTTGGCGCCAACCTGCTGTATGAGCTGCTGTGCGTTTTGCCGGGGGTGACGACGAAGTAGACGTCCGGGGCGGGCGGGCAACAGCCCCTGCGGCACGCGCGATGAGGAGGCAGGGCTTGACCTTGATACCGCAATAAGGCGGCTGATGCTGCTGCTCTGGCTGGCGCTGGCCGCTGTGGTGGCTGTTCTGGGGTTCATTCGGCTGGCCCCCAGCGATCCGCTGGACTGGAACACGCAACCGGAGCTGTCGGAGGACAAGGAATTTCGCGGCGGCGTGTTCCGCGTGGTGCGCACTGGCCCTGGCGGGTTGGAGCGCTTTCACCGGATCGCCAGCGCCGCGCCGCGCACCAGCGTGCTGGCCGGCGGTCCGCAGGATGGCATGGTGACCTATATCACCCGCACCCAGGTGCTGGGCTTTCCCGACTACACCACCGCCGCGCAAGATGGTGATTTGCTGAAGGTCTACGCCCGGCTGCGGTTCGGGCGCTCGGATCTGGGTGCCAATCGCGAGCGGATCAATCATTGGCTGGCGGAAATGGAGCGGGATGCGCCCTGAGGTCCGCGCGGGGGAGTAGGTCCAGCTCTCCAGCCGGTTCGCAGTTTATCGGCGATACCCCACACCGTTGCGCGTGGCACCGCGCGGGGTGAAACAGCCGCTTTCTTCTACTGAGACGTGGTTTGAAGGGCAGGCCGCGCTGGGCTTGCCACGCTTGACCTGAAGGGGGGCATGTATGGGAAGAGGTGTCTTCCACGGTCAGGAGTTTCGACTTAGAATGACCGGTATCGCATTGTCTTAAATGGATAAATCTGGAAATATGTGGCCAGGAAATTTGCCGTACCTGGTCTGGCACTGGTCTGCTGTGCGCTGCTTACGGCCTGCGGCGGAGCCCCCTCCAGCAAGGAGCTGCGTTTTGATAGCGACGCGAACGGCCGGTTTAGCGGCAGTGCCGGTAGCAACTGGACGGAGGCGGAAATCAGGAGATTTGCCCCTGGCCACTTCTGCGGCAACGGGCCCGTTGGGGCGTTCTGTGTCTCCGTTCTGCCATCTGCGCCTGATTACAGGATCTTTTCAGGGGCCTGTGCATCCGGCGGTACCGCGGCGTCCACAGCGGTTGCTGGGCAAAGCCGCATCGCTGCCGCGTCGTCAGCAATCTCAGCGCCCTCGACGATGCCGACTGCAAGCAGCGGCGTCTGGGTCGGCTCCCCCCTTTCGTGGATTGATGCTCCGGGCGGCGTCGCAGGGGCGCTGGCCTTGCGGTCAACCCGGCACCGCGGAGCCGCCCGCCTGTCCGGTTCCGCAAATGGGCCCGTCAGGCAGCCGCTGTCGAGTCACTACCGGAGCGCGTCACCCTGCGGAAGGGGCTGAGAGTGGGGGCAGCTCGGCTGGCGATTGTGAAGCCTGGGGTGCGAGAGGCAGCGACGCCGTCACGCAGCTGCTTTGCACCTCGCGCCACATCGGCACGTTCAGCGACATCTGGCATTGCGCCATGAACATCCGCCCGTCCACCCGCAGGCAGCGCAGCTCTCCCAGTTCGACCCGCGCGCCGGATTTGTCGGTGCAGTAGCAATCAATGGTCTTGCCGCCCGGCCCGGTCACATCCGCCAGTCCTGCGGCGGGCAGGCTGAGGAGAATTGTGGCAATAAGGACTCTGGCATGTCGCATGGCTCTAGCATATCACATGGGGGTCAATCGGCCAAAACATGAACAACAATAGGCGCATCCATGATCCCCGAGGAACGGTTGGAACAGATCCTGCAACGGTTTCAGTATCTGGAAGCCGCGATGGCGGATGGTGCCGGGGGGGGCGATATTGCGGCCCTCGCCAAGGAATATTCCGACCTGCGCCCGGTGGCCGAGCAGGTAAGCGCCTATCGCAAGCTGCGGAACGATCTGGAAGAGGCCGAGGCGATGCTGGCGGATCCGGACATGAAGGATCTGGCCGCGGAGGAAATCCCAGGGCTGAAGGCCGCGATCCCCGAGGCCGAACATGCGCTGCAACTGGCGCTCTTGCCCAAGGATGCCGCCGATGCGCGCCCGGCGATGCTTGAGATCCGCCCCGGGACGGGCGGCGACGAGGCGGCGCTGTTTGCGGCCGACCTTTTGCGCATGTACCAGCGCTATGCCGAGGCGCGGGGCTGGAAATTCGACATCATCGAGGAACAGGCCACCGAGCTCGGCGGCATCAAGGAAGTGGTAGCGCATATCAAGGGCGAGAATGTCTTTGCCCGGCTGAAGTACGAATCCGGTGTCCACCGGGTGCAGCGGGTGCCCGCGACCGAAAGCGGCGGCCGCATCCATACTTCCGCCGCCACCGTCGCGGTGCTGCCCGAGGCGGAGGACGTGGACATCCAGATCGACCCGAATGATCTGCGCATTGACACCATGCGGTCCTCCGGGGCGGGCGGGCAGCACGTGAACACCACCGACTCGGCCGTCAGGATCACCCACTTGCCCAGCGGCATTGTGGTGACCAGTTCCGAGAAATCGCAACATCGCAACCGCGAGATCGCCATGCAGGTGCTGAAGGCCCGCTTGTTTGATGCAGAGCGCCAGCGGATCGACAGCGAGCGCTCGGCAGATCGTGCCAGCCAGGTCGGCTCGGGCGACCGCTCAGAACGCATTCGCACCTATAATTTTCCGCAAGGACGGATGACCGACCACCGCATCAACCTGACGCTGTACAAGCTGGAGCAGGTGATGGGGGGGGATCTGGATGAGGTGATCGACGCGCTGACCGCGGACAACCAGGCGCGGCTGCTGGCCGAGATGGGGCAGTGAGCATGGCGGAGACGGCGGCGCAGGCGATGGTAGCAGCCACCGCGCGGTTGCGCGCGGCCGGGGTGCCGGATCCGGCACGGGATGCGCGGGTTCTGCTGGCCCATGCTGCCCGGATCGAGGCCAGCCGGGTGACCCTGATCGCCCCCGAGGAGCTGGCGAGCGATGTGGCTGAACGCTATGAACAGCTGATTTCCCTACGCGCGATCCGAGTGCCGGTCTCGCATCTGGTGGGGGAGCGGCAATTTTATGGGCGCCGTTTCAAAGTCTCGCGCGATGTGCTGGATCCGCGGCCGGAGACCGAAATCCTGATAGAGGCGGCTTTGTCGCAGCCTTTTGCGCGGGTTCTCGACCTTGGGCTGGGCTCGGGCTGTATCCTGGTGACGCTGTTGGCTGAACAGCAGACGGCCACCGGACTGGGGGTCGACATCAGCGAGGCCGCCTGCTTGCAGGCCAGCGCCAATGCGGTTCTGCACCGGGTCGCCGATCGCGCCGATATCCAGCAGTCCGACTGGTTCGACGGGATTTCGGGCCAATTCGACCTGATCGTGTCGAACCCGCCCTATATCGCGCTGGACGAGATGGGCGGGCTGTCGCAGGAGGTGCGCGAGCATGAACCGGACCTTGCCCTGACGGATGGCGGTGACGGGCTGGGGGCCTACCGCGCGATTGCCGCCGGGGTGGCGGCGCATCTGGCGCCTGGGGGGCGGCTGTTGCTGGAAATAGGCCCGACCCAGGGTGCGGCGGTCAGCGCATTGCTGACGGAGGCGGGGTTGCAGGGCATAGCGGTCCTGCCCGATCTGGATGGTCGCGACCGGGTGGTGCGCGCCCATTTGCCGTCCGTCAGCGGAAAATAGCGGGTTAAATCGCGTTTTCACCAGAAAAAACGCGGAAAACCCGATTGTGCCTCTTGTTTGTCCCGCCAAAAACGGGTTACTCAAAGAAAGCCGCTTGAGGAGAATGCCTTATAGGCGTTCCCGCGGCTACAAGCCCAAAATAGCTGATGATCCGGCGCTAAGGCGCGTTTGCTTGGGTCTGCGGCGCATCAATTCAAGGCTGACGTTAGGCAGATGAGATCTTCCAAATCACGTTCCCGTTCCAAGTCGAACCGCAACCGTCCCAACGGCGCCAATGTCGTGAACCGGGTGTTCGACAGCTCCGGCCCTGAAGGCAAGGTGCGTGGAACCCCGCAGCAGATTATCGACAAGTACAACCAGCTGGCGCGGGATGCGCAACTGGGCAATGACCGTGTCGCGACCGAAAACTTTCAGCAGCACGCGGAACACTACCTGCGTATGCTGAACGAGGCGCAGCGCGAGATCGATGCGCGCCGCGAGGAGCAGGAGCGGCAGAACCGCGAACGCCAGGCCGAGCGCGACCGCGAACGGGCCGAGCGGCTGGAACGCCAGGAGCGCGAGGCGGCTGCGGCTGCGGCCTCATCGTCGTCTGATCCTGCCGCGGCACCGCAGCCCGAGGTGATTGACCCGCGCGGTGACAACGGCAATGGCGGCGGCAGCGGTCTGGTCGAAACGCCCGAGAACCACGGGCAGCCCGAGGCAGTCGGCGAGGCGCAGCCCAAGAAGCCGGCGCAGCGCAAGCCGCGCGCGCGCAAGCCTGCCGCGAAACCCGACTCCAAGGCCGAGACGAGCGCCGAGGACGGGACTGCGACCGGCGGCGAGGGCGCCGAGAACAAACCGGCCAAAAAGCCCAGCCGTGCGCGGGCCAAGCCCAAGCCCAAGGCCGAGGATGGCCCTGCGGAAGCCGCGGAGTAACCCCGGAACGCCGCCGCAGGCGACGCCGGCAGCAAGAATCTGAACACCCCCGTCGGCCTTTGGCCGCGGGGGGTTTTTCATGCGCGGCCCTTCAAGCGCTCAGATGCGTCGCACGGGAACGCCGGTCACCTCCACAGCTCGCGGGGGGGTGACAGGTCGGGCAGATATGTCGGCAGGATGGCCGAGGGCCAGCATACCAAAGGTCGGGACTGTCAAACGCTGCGAGGCAGCTGCACGGCCCGCACAGGGGCGCAAATTCTGCGGCGTCAACGGGGGCTCCGGTCAAAGCCAGCGCCTGCCAGCCGATCGAATGGCTCAACGGGTACGGCGGTGGCAGCTGCGCTGCGTCAATCTGGCAAAAGCCGAGGCGGCCATAATAGGCGGGGTCGCCATAGGTGGCCACAATGCTGATGCCGTCCTGTTGTAGCTGCCGCAACCCGTGGCGGATCAGGCGCGAGCCAACGCCGCGCCTGTGCCGGTCCGGGGCCACTGCCACAGGCGAGAGCAGGGCCACGCGGCGGCTGTCCTTGGCATAGTGAAGGGGCGAAAACAGGATGCAGCCCGCAAGGGTCGCGCCATCATGGGCGGCGAACCGGCGCACACCGGCGCTGACCGGCGCGGCCAGCAGCTGCGCGACCAGGTCCGCCACCATCGCACCTTCCTCGGCGCTGTCTGCGGTGGTGAAAGCGGTCTTGAACAGCTTCGTGATCTCAGCCTGATTTGGGGCGGTTTCTTCGATGAACTGCATAAGGCCCTTTCCCTTCAGCGCGGTGAGGCGGCAGCAACCTCGCGGGCGAGGGCGCAGAAGGCTTCGAGGCTTACTTGTTCAGCGCGTTCGGTAGGCGCAATGCCGGCAGCGTGCAAATGGTCCTCGATCATTGGCGAAATGCCCTTGAGAGAGGCACGAAGCATCTTGCGCCGCTGGTTGAAAGCCGCGGCCACAACGCGGCTCAGCACTGCGGGATCGGCAGGATAGCGCGGCTGGTCCAGCGCCTCCAGATGAACCACGGCGCTGGACACTTTGGGCGGCGGGGTAAAGGCGCCGGGCGGCAACGACAGAACGATGCGCGCCTCGGCCCGCCATTGGGCCAGAATGGCAAGGCGGCCATAGGCCTTGGAGCCGGGCTGCGCCACGATGCGCTCAGCCACCTCGCGCTGGAACATCAGGGTCAGGCTTTGCCAGAACGGTGGCCAGTCCTTGGGCGTGAGCCAGCGCACCAGAAGTTCGGTGCCGACGTTGTAGGGCAGGTTGGCGGCAATGCGGATCGGCGGCGTGAGATGCGCCAGCGGGTCGAAGTCGAGCGCGTCGCCGTTGATGACCTCGAACCGGCCGGGATAGGCCGCGGCGATCTCCTGCAACGCGGGCAGGCAGCGGGCGTCCTTTTCGACCGCCAGCACCCGGCGCGCACCTTCGGCCAGCAGGCCGCGGGTCAGCCCGCCGGGGCCGGGGCCGATTTCCAGCACGTCGCAGCCAGTCAGATCGCCGGCCTGCCGCGCGATCTTGGCGGTGAGGTTCAGATCCAGAAGAAAGTTCTGCCCCAGCGACTTGCGCGCCGAGAGCTGGTGCGTGGCGATCACCTCGCGCAGGGGGGGCAGGGAGTCGATGGCGCTCATGTGTCAATGCTACCTTGGGGCAGGGCGCGGGCGGCGCGCCGCAGAATTCGGGCTTTTGGCGGGGATATTTCCAGCCGCAAGACGCGTCAAGAGCTGGCGGCCATGCTCTGCGCCAGCTTCAGCGCCTCAATCAGGCTGGAGGGGTTGGCCGCGCCCCGGCCCGCGATGTCGAAGGCGGTGCCGTGATCCGGCGAAGTGCGGATGAAGGGCAGCCCCAGGGTGACATTGACGCCGCGGTCAAAATCCAGCGTCTTGATCGGGATCAGCGCCTGGTCGTGATACATGCACACCGCCGCATCATACCGCGCGCGGGCGGCGGCGTGGAACAGCGTGTCTGCTGGGTGCGGGCCGCTGATATCCAGTCCAGCCTGCTGCATCTGGCGGATCAGATCGCTGATCCAGTCCAGCTCCTCGCACCCCATGGCGCCGCCTTCGCCGGCATGGGGGTTGAGACCGGCCACGGCGATGCGTGGCGCGGCGATGCCGAACTGCTGCCGCAGGCCGGTGGCGGTGATCTCGATGGTGTCGCGCAGCAGATCGGGGGTCAGCACCCGTGGCACATCGGCCAGTGCTATGTGGATGGTGGCGGGCACCACCCGCAACTGCGCGCTGGCCAGCATCATCACCACCCGCTTGCGCCCCGCCAGCGCGGCAAGGAATTCGGTGTGGCCGGGATAGGCAAAGCCCGCACCGTCGATCAGCGCCTTCTTGTGGATGGGCGCGGTGCACAGCGCCGAAGCCTTGCCCGCCTGTACCAGCCGCACAGCGGTCTCGATCGACTGGATCACCCCGGCGGCATTGGCGGGATCGGCCACGCCCTTGGCTGCACTGCCAGCGAACGGCAGCGGCAACACCGGCAGCGCGTGGGCGCAAGCTGTCATCGCGTCGGTCGGCGCTGCGATGCATTCCACCGGGATGTCTGCGGGCAGGTGGCGTGGATCGCCGATCCAGAAGAACGGGCAGCTATCGCGCAAGACCTGCCAGGCCTTGGCGGCGATCTCCGGGCCGATGCCTGCGGGTTCCCCGCAGCTGAGCGCAATCGGCCCGCGAGGGGTCATTTGGTTTCGATCCGCGCATTGGCGCGCAGCTGTTGCAGAAAACTGTCGGACAGCGAGGTCAATCGCTGCACCGTCAGCGCGTTGGCAACTGCCTCGCGCGTGGCGCCTTCGCCCAGATCGGCGGTGCGGCCGCAGAGCATCAGTACCATCAGCGTCTCACCATCGTTGCGGGTGAGGGCGGTAGAGGTTTCGCCGTTGTCGAGCTTGGCCAGCTCCAGCGCGATGTCATTCGGGATCTCGGCCGGAGGCACACTGTTGATTTCCAGAACCGAGGGATCCTGCCCCTGCGCCAGCCCGTAGAAGTCGTCACAGGTGTCGACTCCTTGGGCCAATTTCTGCGCTGCGGCCAGGTTTTCAGGTGTGCGCGGGCCAGGCAGGTAGTAGGTGGCGTATTCGATCGCGGTATAACGCGGCGCGGCGCCCTCGACCTCGCGCAGCCCGCGCATCTGGAACAGGGCAATCGCGCCCTGTAGCGGCAGCGGCTCAGAGATTTCGCCGGGTTTCAGCGCCAGAACCACTTCTTGCAGTTGCGGCGGCAGTTTGGTCAGCGCGACCCAAGGCAAGCGACCGCCCTGTTCGCGGCTGGCGGCGGCAGAATATTGCGCCGCCGCTGTCGAGAACTGGTCATACCCGCTGAGCCGGGAGACATGCTCCACCAACTCTTCGACCTGGGCTGCGTTCTGCTCGGTCAGTGGCACGATGAATTCCGACAGCAGCACCTCAACGCTGCCGGAGCCGGCGGTGCCCATGGCGCGGTCGATCTCTGCTTCGGTGGGGCGGGCGCGCGACAGGAACCGCGCGCGGGTGTATTCCCGCCAGCCCAGGCCCACCGTCGTGAAATCGCGCAGCGTCTGCGGATCGACGCCGTTCTGGCGCAGCACCGTCAGAAAGTCATTCAGCGACAGGTTGGCGCGGCCTGCCAGCTCTTCCATTCCCCTGGCGATGTCTTCCTCGGTCGGCACGATACCGGCCTGCTCCAGCACATTCAGTTTCAGCCGATCGTTGATCAGCTCCTTGCGGGCTGTTGCCAAGGGGTCGCCGGGCACCCGCAGCGCCGCTTGAAAGCGGGCACGCTGTTCCAGCTCATAGTTGGTGATAACCGCGTCATTGACCGTGATCGCCGGGGCAAAGAGGCTCTGCGCCGCGGCGGGGAGGCCGGTCAGCGCCACTCCGGAAGCCAGCGCCAGGGCGGCTGCGGTGTTGAAAGCGCGGGAAAGGATGGATGCCGGGAACCGGGATTTCATGTCTTGCTGCATGACCGCCTGTACTGTTTGCTGCCGCTGTTCACGGAAAATCCGTTCAGCGAGATGGTAAAGCCGAAATCGGTTGTCGGCTCAACACTTGTTGTCGAGGTATAGCGGCGGTTGACCGAAACGTCGACCGTTACGCATTCGTTGCTGTACGCGAGGCCAAGCCCGGCGCGGGTGGCGCGGGCGTCGGAGATGTCATAGCGCAGCCGGGCGCTGGCTGACCAGTTGGGGTTAAGATCATAGCGGCCATCGAACCACAGTTCTGAGGTCTCTTCGTCGCGCTCCTCGTCCGGGTCGGTGCCAAGCCACAGGTAGGTGCCGGAGAGGCTGGAGCGGCCGGTGTGCCAGTCGCCGCGCAGCTCTGCCTTGGAGAAGTTCAGCGAGCCGTTCAGCAATCCGCGGGTGGAGAGCGCCAGCCCTTCGCCGAACTTGATCTGCCCGGCCAGCAGAAGATCCGACGTGGTGCCGCCGAGGCCGGAGCTTTTGGTGAACCGCGGGTCTGCATCGCTGCGCAGCACCTGACCGACGGTGGCATAGGCCTGCCAACCGCTGGGCGCATAGCGGGCCCAGTTCGCGCCATAGACCAGCGTCAGCCCGTCCTCGCGGGCGTCCGCATCGGCAAAGCGCGACAGCGACAGCAGGTTGCCCTGGTCAAATTCGACAAAGCGGCTTTCTTCGCTGGCGACATCGCCGCTGCCCTCGTTGCGCCAGCCGATCTGGACAATAGGCTCCAGAAACTGGGTGGCGCCAGAGGCCTCCTGGCGGCGCATCGGCAGCCGCAAGGTCACCGCAGTGCGCGGGGTGAACCGGGTAAGCTGTTCGGTGTAAAAGCTGTCGTCGTAGGTGCGGAAGGCATCGGCGGCGGCGCCCACTTCCCACTCTGCCAGGAGACCGTAGCCGAGACGCCAACTGCGACGCCAGTCGATGTCTGCGGACAGCCGGGACAGGTCGCGGCCGTTGCTGGTGGTTGCGGTGCCGTCGATGCTGGAGCTGCGGTAGTGGCCGTGGCCCTGCAGGGTCAGCCGCAATTCACCGCCGGTCAGCGCCGGTTGGTGGCGAGACTGGTAATAAACCTCGGTAATGCCGGAGGGGATGTCGCTCTGCACTTCGCTGTCGCGCAGGGTCTTGTAGTGGGTCAGCGATCCACGCAACAGGCTGTCGCGCCGAACCCGCTCCACCACCACATCAGACCGCAGCCGGTCCAGATCGGGCAATCCGTAGTCGGCAAGATAGGCGTCGTCGGAGACGGTCCTGAGATCAAAGCTCAACCGGTAGTCGCGCGGAAGCTGGAACCGGCCCTCGAAAAAGCCATACCCGCGGTCTTCGCCCTGATAGAGGTCGTCGCGGGTATGGGCGCCGTTGAATTCGATCCGCCCGCTGCGGAAGGCCTGACGATAGCGCAGGTCCAGGGTGCGGGTGCTGGAGGAGATATACGGCGCCACTGTCAGATCGCGGTGCGGCCCGAGCGTGAAGAAATAGGGCAGCTTGATGCCGGTCCCCAGGTTGGAGGTAGAGCGCAGCGACGGGATCAGGAAGCCTGTGGCGCGCTTCAATGACGGGTCGGGCAGGCGCAGTGCCGGGAAGTAGAAAACCGGCACGTCCAGCACACGGAACTGGGCATTTTCAAAGTACAGCTGCCGCTCCAACTGGTCGTGGGTCACCCGCTCGGCGCGGATCTGCCAGAGCGGCGGCCGGCCGTCGTTGCAGACATCACAGGAGGTCGCGGCGGTCTTGTACAGCTGGGTATAGCGACCGCTGACCCGCGACATCTGCAAGGACGCCAGCTGTAGCTGCTGCTGGAACACCATGCGCGCGCCCGTCAGCAGGCCGTTGCGCAGGTCGCGGTCCAGCTCTGCGGCATCAGCCAGGATGATGATGTCATCGCCCTGGTCGATGCGGATCGGCCCAACAATGTCGAGGGTGCCGGTGGTCTGGTCAAAGGTGATCCTGGCGGCCCGTAGCCGGGTTTCGCCCTGAAACGCTTCGACATTGCCTTCGGCCACCAGGGTGCGGTCCGGGGTGATGAACAGCTGGTCGGCGACCAGCATGGCGGGCTGAGGCGCGCCTGACTGAGGCAACAGTGAGGTCTGCGCCTGCGTGGCCGGAGCGGACAGCGCCAGCCAGGGCAGCACGGCGGAAAGAAGCAGCGCGCGGCGCAAATTACCCGTCTTCGGCATGAAGCAGCAGTCCCAAAGTCAAAAGTATCGCGGCAACGGGGGGCGCCCAGGCCGCAAGGGCCACCGGGATTTGTCCGTTCTCCCCCAGGATTTGCGCGAAATTGCGGATGAAATAAAGCCCGAATCCCAGCAGCACGGCCATCAGCACCGCAAGACCGGTGCCGCCGAACCGTGTGTGACGCATGGTGAAGGCGGCACCCACCAGCACCATGGCAATCAGGAACAGCGGTCGGGCCAGCTGCGCTTGGTACAGAACCTCATAGCGTTTGGTGCTGAAACCGGCCTGTGACAGCTCGCGGATGGTGGCGGGCAAATCATAGATGGAAATGCCGGTCGAGGTGCCCAGCGTGTCGCGGATGCGATCGGTGGTCAGCGTGGTCGGCAGCCGCAGCTCTGTGCGGCGCAGCGCGCCGCTTTCGGGGTTCAGCCCGGCCGCCAGCGGCCAAGATTTGACGTCTTGCAACACCCAGGCACCGTCCTCCAGACGGGCCGAGGCCGCCGAGATGCGGCGCACCGGGCCGCTGCCTTGGGCGTAGCTGTGGATGGAGACGTCATGCAAGGTGATGTCGACGGCGTCGCCGCTATAGCCCTTGGCGTGGATTACCGACTGGCCCTGGCTGCCGCCCTGGCGCAGCCACAGCCCCTCACCGCTGAGCGACAGCGCTGATGGCCCACCGTTGCGATACGTATCTGCGAGATCCTGGTAGCGGTTGGCGGTGGCGGCAACGATCGGGTTCAGGGTGCTGACCGCCAGACCACCAATCACCGCCGCCACCAGAACTGGCGCTGCCAGCGCCCGGATGCCGGAGCGGCCAATAGCGCGGGTCACCACCAGTTCGCTGCTGCGCGCAAGGCCGACAAACAGCACGATGGTGCTGAGGATCATGATCAGCGGCAGAAACTCGCTGAGTGCCGCAGGCAGGTTCAGCAGGGTCAGCCCGATCAGCTGCGCCATCCCGAGGTCTGCCGAATCAAAGCGGCGTACCTGCTCGTTCAGGTCGATCAGCACCACCAGCGTCATCAGCACCGCAACGATCACCAGGAACCACTGCACGAAGCGGCGCGCGTAATAGAAATCGAGTTTCATGTGGCCGCCTCCGCTTTGGCGGCGCGCACCCGCTTGGGCCGCCCCGCCAGTACCAGGAAGACAAGGGCAATCGCCAGTCCCAACACGGTAGGCACATAGATCAACGGCCACAGGTCCGGGTTCTTCAGCACCGGTTCAGAGACCACGCCGCGCAGCCCTTCGACAAAGATCAGGATGACAAAGGCCAGCATCGCCTGACGCCAGACCCCAAAGCGCGAGAAGGTGCCGAGCATCAGTGCCGAAAAGCCGATCAGCGTGACCGCGATGCAGACCAACGCGCGGGCAAACCGCAAGTGCAGCTCTTCGGCCTGGGCGCCGGGACTGTGGCCGTCCTGCTGCTGGATCTGGGCGCGGTTGCCGATCAGCTCCAAACTCGGGATGGCCCGGATGTTGCGCGCAGAGCTTGCCGCTTTGTTGGCCAAGGCGCTGATATCGTAAGAGAAGTCAGAGAAGAAAGTGGTCGACAGCTGTTGATTGCGATGCACCAGGCGCTGCGCCATTCCCTCGACCATGATGAGATGGGCGCTGTCGTCGTCGCGCACCAGAAAGGCCCGCGCGCCGGTGTAGGTGACGGTCACCGTGGGGTCGCGGCGGTCCGACAGGAACACATCATTGAGGGTGCCGTCGGGGTCGATCTGGCGGATGTAGAAGGTGACACCGTCGGCCGGGTGCAGGAAATCGCCCTCGCTCAGCAGCTTGGCGGTGATGTTGCGCGAGACTTCTCCCTCGCGTCGCTCCAGCTGGCTGATTGAGGCGGGCAGCAGGTAATGGGTCAGCGCCGACATCATCAGCGCGGTGATCACCCCAAAGACCAGCGCCGGGCGGGCCATCTGCCAGGGGCTGGTGCCGGTGGCGCGCAGCACGGTCAGCTCACTTTCGCTGTTCAGCCGGTTGGTGACCCAGACCGAGGCGCCAAATGCGGCGATCGGAAGCACCATACGGATCAGGTTCGGCAAGGTCAGCGCGGTGAATTCGAGAAACACCAGCGCCGACTGGCCGTTTCCGATCAGCCGGTCGAACAGAACAACCGCACGGTTGACCCAGAATACCGCCACCAGAATCAGCGCAAAGAAGCCGAAGAAGAGCAGGTATTGAGACAGCACATATCTGTCGTAGCGTGACACCCGATCCCCCCAGATCCTGCCGTTGTTGTTTTGCCGGACCTTAGTGGATTTGCGGCGCGGGGAAAACTGCATTCTGCGTGCCCGGCCGGATCGGCGCCGGTGCCGCGCACCGCCGGGTCTGGCCAAGCGCCGCCGCGCAGGATAGCTGTTTGACCAACACGCAACAGACCCAGCAGGAGAACGCGGCATGAGCAGCCTTACCCCGATCCGATTTGCAGTTTACGACCCCAAGACCCTGTCCGAGATGACAGGCCGTGTTGCGGTGATGGTCACGCCCGAGGGCGGCATGGATCAGGCGGCGCGCAGCGCCAACCGGCTGAGCAAGGGCGCCATCACCCGGCTGATCGAATCGGACGGATTCAAGAAAGCGAAATCGGGTCAGGTGGTGTCCATCACCTGGCCCGCGGGCATGCAGGCGGAGGCGCTGGACGTGCTGGTCCTGTCGCGCAAGCTGACCCCGGTGGAGGCCCGCAAGGCGGGCGCAAAATTGGCCGCAACGGCCGCAGGCAAGCCGCTGACGGTGATGGCCGGTAATATGAACAAGGCCGCGGATCTGACGCTGGGGATTGCCCTGCGCGGCTATGGTTTTGACAACCACAAGACCGCCGCGGACGACACGCCGCAGGCCGAGGTGACAATCGCCAGCAAGGCCGTGGCCGAACTGGAAGCTGCCTGCGCGCCGCGTCTGGCGGTGGCCGAGGGCGTGCATATGACCCGTGATCTGGTCAATGAGCCTGCCAACGTGTTGACCACCACCGAATTTGCCCGCCGCATCGAGGAGATGCGCGAAATCGGCTTGGAGGTCGAGATCCTTGAGGAGGCCGATCTGGAAAAGCTGGGCATGCGCACGCTGCTCAGCGTCGGGCAGGGCTCTGACAGCCCGTCGAAGGTGGCCGTGATGCAGTGGAACGGTGGCGCCGAGGGTGCAGCGCCACTGGCGCTGGTCGGCAAGGGCGTGGTGTTCGACACCGGCGGCATCTCGCTGAAACCGGCGGGCGGCATGGAGGACATGACCATGGACATGGGGGGCGCGGGCGTCGTGGCCGGCACCATGAAAGCGCTGGCACTGCGCAAGGCCAAGGCCAATGTCGTGGGGTTGGTGGGCCTGGTGGAAAACATGCCGTCGGGCAATGCCATTCGTCCCGGCGATGTGGTGAAATCGATGAAGGGCGACACGGTGGAGATTATCAACACCGACGCCGAGGGGCGGCTCGTGCTGTGCGACGTGCTGTGGTACGCGCAGGAACGGTTCAAGCCCGCAGGGGTGATTGATCTGGCGACCCTGACCGGTGCCATCATCATCGGGCTGGGTCATGAGAATGCGGGCGTGTTTTCCAATGATGACGCGCTGTGCAATGCCTTTCTGAAATCCGCCGACGCCGAGGGCGAGGGCGCCTGGCGCATGCCGCTGGGCAAGGCCTATGACGACCAGCTGAAGTCGCGCATCGCCGACATGAAGAACGTCGGCGGTCGCCCGGCGGGATCGATCACCGCGGCACAGTTCCTGCAACGCTTCATCCAGGACGGCACGCCCTGGATCCATCTGGACATTGCCGGTGTGGCCGCGGTGAAAACGGACACGGATTTTGCCCCCAAGGGGGCAACCGGCTGGGGGGTGATGGCCCTGAACCGGCTGGTCGCCGACAAGTTCGAGGCGGAATCGGAATAAGCGCGGATGGGGGCGGCCTATTTCTATCACCTGACGCGCGGCGCGCTGGAGGACACACTGCCCGTGCTGCTGGGCAAGGCGCGTGATGCGGGCTGGCGCATCGCGGTGCGCGGGCGCGATCCCGAACGACTGGCGTGGTTGGACGACCGCTTGTGGCAGGGCCCGGCGGACAGTTTTCTGCCCCACGGGCTGGCGGGCGGGCCGCATGACGCCTTGCAGCCGATCCTGCTGACCACGTCGGCCGAGGCCGCAAATGCGCCCGATTGCGTGATGGCGGTGGAGGGCGCCGCCGTCAGCCCCGAAGAGGTGCAGGCCCTGGAACGGGTCTGCATCCTGTTTGACGGCACCGACCCGGAGGCGGTGCAGCACGCGCGCGTCCAGTGGAAATCCCTGACCGATGCGGGCTGCTCCGCGCAGTACTGGTCGGAGGAAAGCGGGCGCTGGGAGAAAAAGGCCGAAAAATAGCATCTCCGCTGCGAGTTTCGGCGGGTTCCCGCCGATTCCTTGCGAATTTGTTTCAATCGGGCAGGAATTCCTCGCGCCATGCCCGGTCCCGCAGTATTCCTGCGCCCCATAAGGACTGGGACAAGTCGCGAACGAGGGATGTATGAAGGTTTTTGGTGCTTTCAGGCAGGCACGGCGGCCGCTTATTGTCGGCGCCCTGCTGCTGACGCTGGCAAATTGCGGTGACGTTGGCGGCGGCTCTGTCAGCCGCGCCGCGGTTGAGGCGGAACGGTTGAGCTTTGCGGTGGATGTCGCGCAGTCGATGCGCTCCAAGGGCCAGCGTGTCTGGTGCGTGCCCTTTGCCCGCAACGCCAGCGGGATCGAAATCTACGGCAACGCAAAAACCTGGTGGGGGCAAGCCGCTGGCAAATACCCGCGCCAGAACGAGCCGAAGCCCGGCGCAGTGATGGCCTTTTCTGCCACCCGCTCCAATCCGCTGGGGCATGTGGCGGTGGTGTCCAAGGTCGAAGGACCGCGCCGAATTCAGGTCAACCACGCCAACTGGCGCCGCAACCGGGTGTCGCTGGGCATGGCGGTGGTGGATGTCTCGAAGAACAACGACTGGTCTGCCGTGCGACTGGAAAGCAACCCCGGTGCGCTCGGGCGGGTCTATCCGGTGACGGGCTTCATCCTGTCGCCTGAAATGAAGGGCTGAGGGGCGCTGCCCCTCTTGGCCTGGCGGCCAATTCACCCCGGAGTATTTGCATCCAGAAAGAGGCGGGTGGCGTCATGCTCTTCGGTTTCTTTCTGGTCCCAAATACTCCCGCCGGAGGCCTGCGCCGCGAGGCGCATCTTCAACGTGTCAGCACCAATGCCCCGTTGCGGATTTCGATGCTGGACCAGCGTTGCAGATAGCCCATGCCCAGCAGCGACTGCTCCAAGTCGCCCTCATTGACCCAGACACGCAGACCGCGGTCCGTGATGCCGTCCAGCGACATCTCGTCGATCCAGACTGAGGCCGTTCGCACCTCTCCGTTGGCGGTGCGGGCGCGGCCGAGGTAGGCGAGCGCGTCGGTGTCGATCCCTGCCCGGCGGGCGTCTTGTTCGTTCAGAACCACTTGGCTGGCGCCGGTGTCTACCAGGAATTCGATCGGCGTGCCGTTGACCTGCAGCGTCAGGTAGTAATGGCCGTCGCGCGACCGCGGGACTTCGACCCGTCCCGTGTCCAGGGTCACGCTTTGCTGTGGGCGCACGGTCTGACGGATGTCCTCCCACAGCCCGTAGGAGGCGATGACGCCCAGAAATATGAAGCCCCAGATCGCGAACATCTGAAGCGACTTGCCCAGGCTCTGGCGGTTCTGGACAAACACCCAGGACCCCACGGCCACCAGCAGCAGCAACAGATAGATAAACCGCCCGATTTCATAGTCGCCCATCGCGCCACCTCCTGTCTGTTATGTAGGGGCGCTGCGGTTCAGTACTAGCCTGCAAAGCCAAAGGCGCGCAGCCCGTCCAGGACAAACTGCACCGACAGCGCCGCCAGCAGCATGCCCAGCAGCCGGGTGACAACGGTGATACCGGTCTTTCCCAAAAGCCGCTCGAACAGACCGGAAAACAGGCACATGACCAGCAGGATCGCGAGCACGCTGATCACCACGCCCATCACCATCGCAAAGCCGGCAAAGCCCGGTTGCTGGCCCGTCAGGAGGATCACCGTGGCGATGGAGCCGGGCCCGGCAATCAACGGGATCGACAGCGGAAACACGGACGGATCGTCAAAGTGGTCCTCTTCACTGCGGTCCTCGCGCCGCTTGTTGCGCCGTTCGAACAGCATGTCCAGCGCGGTCAGGAACAGCAGCACGCCGCCGGCGACCCGAAAGGCGGGCATGGAAATGCCGATAAACCCCAGCACAGCCTCCCCCAGCGCCGCAAACAGCGCCAGCAGGATGGCGCTGATCACCGTCGCCCGGATGGCGACCGTGCGCCGCTGCGCCGAGGTCATGCCTTGGGTCAGGGCCAAGAAGATCGGCGTCAACCCGATGGGGTCGACGATCACAAAAAGTGTGACGAAGGAGGTAATCAGAAATGCGGTGTCGATCATTGCGCCTCAGCCTGCTCCAGCTTTTCCAGGGCGTCCATCCACAGGCTCTCTGCCCGCGCCAGCGCCTCGATACATTCGGCATGTTTCTTCTGCCAGGTCTCGATGTCGGCGGCTTTGCCGGACGCATAGAGGCTCGGGTCGGCCAGCTTTTCGTCAAGCTTTTCACGCATATCGCTGAGCTTTTCGACGCGGGCCTCGGATTTGCGCAGCTCTGAGCGCAGCGCCAGCAGCTGATCGCGGGAGGCGCGTCTAGGTTTGGCGGGTTTCGCCGCATCGGCCTTGGGCGCAGGTTTGTCGCGGGCCAGCAGCAGCGCGCGGTAGCTTTCGAGGTCGCCCTCATAGGGCTGCACGCTGCCGTCTGCGACCAGCCACAGGCGGTCCGCCACCAGTGACAGCAGATGCATGTCGTGGCTGACCAGGATAACCGCACCGGAATAGGTGGTCAGCGCCTCCACCAGCGCTTCGCGGCTTTCGATGTCCAGGTGGTTGGTCGGCTCGTCGAGGATCAGCATGTGCGGCGCATCAATGGTGGCCAGCAACAGGCTGAGCCGCGCCTTCTGACCGCCGGACAGCCGCCGGACCTCGGTTTCCGCCTGCGCGGCGCTCAGGCCAAAGCCCGCCAAACGCGACCGCCATCTGGCGGGTGCCTCATCAGGGCGCAGGCGGCGCAGGTGGTCCAACGGGGTTTCATCCACATACAGCTCATCCACCTGGTGCTGGGCAAAATAGCCGATGCGCAGCTTGGAGGACCGCGTCATCTTTCCTGCCATCAGCGGCAGCCGGTCGGCCAGCAGTTTTGACAGGGTGGATTTGCCCTGACCGTTCTTTCCCAACAGCGCGATGCGGTCGTCCTGATCTATGCGCAGGTTCAGCCGTTTCAGGATTTCTGTCTCGCCATAGCCGGTCACGCCACCCTCGATATGGATGATCGGTGGCGACATCTCCTCCGGTTCCGGGAAGGTGAAAGCGCGCAGCGCGGCCTCCTGTGGGGTGGTGATCGGCTTCATCTTGGCGATCATCTTGAGCCGTGACTGGGCCTGCACTGCCTTGGAGGCCTTGGCGCGGAAGCGATCGACAAAGCTTTGCAGGTGGGCGCGGCGCGCTTCCTGTTTCTTGGCCTCGGCCTGTGCCGCGAGAATGCGTGCGGCCCGGGTTTCGGCAAAAGTGTCATACGGACCCTGGTAGAAAGTAAGCTTCCGGTCCTCCAGATGCAGGATTGCCCCCACCGCGCGATTCAGCAGCCCACGGTCGTGGCTGACAATCAGCACCGTGTGCGGGTATTTTGCCAGATAGTTTTCCAGCCAAAGCGCGCCCTCAAGATCCAGATAGTTTGTCGGCTCATCCAGCAGCAAAAGATCGGGTTGGGAAAACAGCACCGCCGCCAGGGCCACGCGCATCCGCCAGCCGCCGGAAAAATCCGAGCAGGGGCGCTGCTGGTCGGCGTCGTCAAAGCCCAGACCTTTCAGGATCGAGGCGGCGCGCGCCTCTGCCGACCAGGCGTCGATATCGGCCAGGCGGGTTTGGATTTCGGCAATACGTGTGGCTTCTGTCGCCGTCTCGGCCTCGGCCAGCAGCGAGGCGCGTTCGGTGTCGGCAGCCAGCACCGTGTCGAGCAGCGACACGCCAGAGGAGGGCACCTCCTGTGCGACACCGCCGATGCGCGCGCGCGTGGGCAGGGTGATGCTGCCGGTCTCCAGCGCCAGCTCGCCGCGGATGATGCGGAACAGCGTGGTTTTGCCGGTGCCGTTGCGCCCCACCAGTCCGACCTTGTGCCCGGTGGGAATGGTGGCGCTGGCGCCCTCGATCAGCGGGCGGCCCTCGACCGAATAGGTAATGTCCTGAATGCGTAACATGCTCAGCGGTGTGGCGCAGGCGCGCGGGGCTGTCAATCGGCCTGCCGATTTCCGTTTGTCGAAAATACCCCCGCCAGAGGCACGCGCGCCGGCCCGTGTCCTGAAAACGTCTTCCCAAGCGCCGCCAGCCATGTTACCCGGCGCGCGGAGTTTCCGGCAGCGGGACCGATCCCGCCGCCCATCAATCAGGAGTATGCCAAATGGCTCTGGAACGCACTTTTTCGATCATCAAGCCCGATGCAACCCGCCGCAACCTGACCGGCAAGATCAATGCCAAGTTCGAAGAGGCCGGCCTGCGCATCGTGGCGCAGAAGCGCATCCACATGACCAAGGAACAGGCAGGCAAGTTCTACGAAGTGCACGCCGAGCGTCCTTTCTACGACGAGCTGTGCGAGTTCATGTCCTCCGCGCCAGTCGTGGTGCAGGTTCTGGAAGGCGAGAACGCCATCGCGAAGAACCGCGAAGTCATGGGCGCCACCAACCCGGCAGACGCCGCAGCGGGCACCATCCGCGCCGAGTTTGCTGAATCGGTCGGTGAAAACTCCGTTCACGGTTCCGACGCACCGGAAACCGCAGCGGCAGAAATCGCTTACTTCTTCTCCGGCATCGAGCTGGTCGGCTAAGCCTGACGCGCAACCGGTTGAAAGGGGCTGCAGCAGATGCTGACAGCCCTTTTTTTTATCGATCGAGCGTGCGGTTCAGCGGATGCTGCCAGGCCGGACGGTGACGCGGCTGGCCCCGGCGTTGTGCCTGTGCGTACACCGGCATCATCTTCAGCTCCCGCGGGGAGGTCAGGCTGGAGAAGGGCTTGCGCCCCAGACGTTTGGGCAGCGGTTCACCCTTGGCGTCTGCATCTTCCAGATGGCGGCGCAGCAGGTCGGTGTTGCGCGTGTTGGCTTTCCAGCCGACGTCGAACAGGTCGCCGACCAGCGGGATCGCCCCGATGAGGGCATCGACACCGATATTGGCAGCCATCCGCCCCAGTATCGGTGCGGAAGCACCCATGCGGTAGCCAGAGTAGAGAATGTATCCCGCCGGAAGCATGGCGGCAGCATCGCCGATCCCCGGCACCAACCCTATGAGACTGTCCCAGCCGACCCGCACCCCGATAACCGGAATGCGAAAGGCGCGGTCCATCCGCTGGGCGAGACGCTCCAGCGATTGCAGCTTCTGCTGCTGGCTGCGGGCAAGATTAGACATGTTCGGGTCTCCTTGCGATAATCCAGACCGCGTGCACGATCCCGGGGATGTAGCCCAGCAGCGTCAGCAGAATGTTGAGCCAGAAATGCTTGCCAAGGCCCACCTGAAGGAAGACACCCAGCGGCGGCAAAATGATAGCGAAGATGATGCGGATCAGGTCCATGCCGGAACTCCTCGTTTCGCGTTTCGATCAGAGACACAACGTGCGAAACAGGGAAATGGTTGCATTGACTTGCTGCAGCGGGTCTGGCAGGCGGCCCGGCTGAGGCATCGACCGGGTGGCGGACACCGCTAAGATCCACCGTCGTGGACGGTCAGAGCGGTTTGAGGTCCGCGGCGGCCGCGCGCACGCCAATCGCGTCCAGTTCTGCCAGCAATGCGCTGCTGTGCTGTGGCCGGGCTTCTACCTTGATCGCGTCAAAGCGTTTGCGAAGCTCGTCTTTTTCTTTGCCCTTGCAGTCGTTCCAGGGCCGCCTCTGCAAGGCCATCACCAAGACGTAATAGCCGATGAAATGCGGCCGGGTGCCATGTTGCAGCAGGCGGGCATAGGCCGCGTCCGCGCCGATGGCGCGCAGCTCCTCTGCGGTGGAAATGCCCGCGGCGCGGCAGGCATCCTCATAGGCGGGGCCGAGGTTGCGGATGCTGGTGATCGGCGTGTTCATGGTTTGTTTCTACCCGCCTGACGGCGTGCTGTCACGCAGGAATACGACAGGTTGACCAAATTTGATGCAGAATTGACGCCGGGATCACGCGGGTATCACTCCTTGCGCACGGCGCTGAACCATTCGGCCATGAACCGCTGTCGCTTTTGCGCGTCGAGATAGACCAGCAGCCCTGGCCCCAACTGAATGGGCCTGTGGGCGCTGGCGGTATCGGCCAGCGGCTCGGGCGGCGGGCTGAACGGAAAATCGGGGGCAAGGGGGCGCGACCAGCCGGCCGTCACCAGATGATCGACGAAGGCCTGCGCCAGGTCCGGGCGTTCGCCACCGCGCAACAGCACCGCCGAACGCAGCATCAGGTGGGTGTAGTCCATCGGGTCAATGACGATGATCTTGTCGGCCAGGTCCTTGCGCGCGCGCGCATAGCTGCCCAATACGTTATAGGCGACGAGGATCTCACCCGCGGCGACGCTTTCGATCATGGCACCGGAACAGCAATACAGCTGCGGACTCAAACTGCCGATCACCTCCATCAACCGCCAATAGGTTTCCGAGGTGCGCGCGTCTTGAGTGGCGAACAGATAGCCCAGTCCGCTGAGAGAGACGTCGTAGGTGCCGACCTTACCCCGGAAGCGATCCGGTTCGGCGCGCAGCAGGGCGATCAGATCCTGACGGGTGCGCGGCACCTGCTGGCCTGCAAAGCTCTCGGCGGACACGACGATGGAGGCGGGCTCCATAGAGAACGCAAAGACATGGCTGCGCCACTCCCCCCAGGGCGGAATTCGCGCGGTGGCGGCGGAGTTGTGGGCCCGTGTATAGCCATCGTTGGCAAGCTTGGTTTGCAAATCCATCGCGGAGGACAGGGCCACGTCGAACTGCTGCCCGCCGTCGAGAATGGCCTTCATCACCTGGCTGCTGTTGGCAACCGTATAGTCCACGGCCGTGCCGGGGTGGCGGCGCAGGAAACTGTCGATCAGCGGTGCCAGGATCTCTGTGTCGGTGGTGGATATCACCCGCAGCGGTGCGCCGTCCGCCGGTCCGATCCAGCGGTGTTCTTCGATCTCAAATCCGTCCGCGAGGACTGCCCGCGCCAGCACATGCCCCGCCATCAGCAGGGCCGTTAGCCAAGCTGACAGCCGTTGCATCAACCCGGCGAGGTGGGCAAACATAGTGTTACGCACGCGCCTGCTCCTGTTTTGCTGTTCTCAATCACAAGCCTGCCGGCATGGGCTTCGGCGACCTCGCGGGCGATGGTCAGCCCCAGGCCAGAGCCGATGGTGTCGCGCGCATTGGCACCGCGCACGAAGCGGCCGGTCAGCGCCTCGGTGTCTTCTTGGCCGAAACCGCCGGCCTGGTCTTCGATAAGGATACGGGCGCTGCCGTCGTCGGTTTCCACACGGAACCAGATCTGGCTGTCCTGTGGCGAATACTTGATGGCGTTGTCCAGAATATTGCGCACGGCGTTCTGGATCAAAATGCCGTCGCCGCAAATCTGCACCTCGGGCTGGGCGGCAAAATGCAAGGTGATTTCCTTCATCTCGGCTATCGGCCGCAGACGGTCGGCCAGTTCGCGCGCCAGTTCGGTCAGGTTGATGTCGCCCTGTTCCAGGCTGTCAGTGCGAAAGGAGACCATGGCATGATCCAGCAGCTGCCCGGCGGCGCGCGAGCTCTCGTCGATGGCGCGGATCATCTCCCGCAGGCTGGCGCGGTTGGCCTCCTTGTCGACCCGCATCAAGGTCACCTCTGCCTGCGTGCGCACGGTGGCCAGAGGCGTGCGCACCCGGTGCGCTGCCTCGGCGATGAAATCCTCTGACCGGCTGAGCGAGGTCTGAAGACGGCTGATGAAGGTATTCAGCGACGCCACCAGCGGAGCCATTTCCGAGGGCACCGGCCGCGACACCGGGCGCAGGTCCTTGGGGCCGCGGCGCGAGATCGCTGCCGTCAGCGCGCGCAGCGGCGTGATGCTGGACTGTGCCGACCAATAGGCCAGCGCCGAGGCCAGCACAAAGAAGGCAACCCCCAGATACAGCGCCGAGCGGAACAGCTGGCCGAGCTGCGCATCCTGTCCCGTGCGTGTCTGCGCCACCGAGACCTGCACCAGAACCGGCGCGCCGCTGACCGCCAGACGGCGCGACAGGGAGACGGCGCGGATGCTCTCCTGCTTGTAGGTGGTGGTTTGAAACAGCGGCTGTGCCGCCTGGTCGGCGGAGCGTCCCACCGGCAGGTCACCATAGCCGGTCAGCAACCGGCCGGCGGTGGTGATCCGGTAGAACACCCTGTCATCGCTGAGATTTCCCAGCATCGACAGCGCGGCATAGGGGATGTCGGCGGAAATCTCGCCCGCCTGAACCGACACGGAATCCAGGATCGAGCTGGCCGAGGCCAGCAGGATCCGGTCATGGCTTTCCTCGGCCACGTTGCGCACAAAGCCCAGCACCGCAAAAAACAAAAGCGCCGCCAGCAAGGCCGCGCTGCCGACCAGTTGCAGCAGAAGGCGGCGGCGGATCGAGCCGCTGACGTTGACGGTGCCGCTCATTCCAGTGACAGCCGGTAGCCGAGGCCGCGCACGGTGGTGATCTGCGCCGAAGAGCCCG
Organism: Leisingera sp. SA32; assembly: GCF_056033425.1. Lineage (NCBI taxonomy): Bacteria > Pseudomonadati > Pseudomonadota > Alphaproteobacteria > Rhodobacterales > Roseobacteraceae > Leisingera > Leisingera sp. SA32. Next base: position 251,723 of record NZ_JBVYHB010000005.1, read on the forward strand.
CAAGATGCTTGCGCAACCGCGCCACATAGACCTCAATGGCGTTTTCTGACACGTCCTCGTCGTAGGAAAACAGCCGGTCGACCAGCTTGGCTTTGGAAAAGATCTGGTCCGGTGCGTTCAGGAAGACTTCCAGCAAGCGCAGTTCGCGGTTGCGCAGCGTGGCGGCCTTGCCTGCCACGGTGAGCGTGCCGGCCATCGGGTCGAACTGCAGGTTCCCGAATCGCCGGATGTTGGAGCTGACCCCGCCACGCCGCCGCAGGACGGCGCGGCAACGCGCTTCCAGTTCAGCGAAATCAAAGGGTTTGGTGATGTAGTCATCAGCGCCAAGGTCCAGCAGGCCGATCCGGTCAGAGACTTCGGATCGGGCGGTCAGCACGATCACCGGGGTTTCCTTGCGGAGATCCCGGTGGTCTTTCAAAAAGCTGCGCCCGTCGCCGTCGGGCAGCATAATGTCCAGCAAAATCAAGTCGTAATCAGTGGTGTCGGCAAAAGCCGTCGCGGTGGCGATATCGGCGGCGTGATCCACCACATGGCCGTCCAGCCGCAGTCGGTCCAACAGGGCGTTGGCCAGGCTTTCGTTGTCCTCGACCAGCAGAAACCGCATGCCGGATGATCCTTTCCTTACGCGCCGTGACAGGTTTGTGTCAGCTTGCTGTGTTCCCTTTCAGTCATGGGCGGCAAAACCGCGCTTTGTCAAATGGGAGGACACAATGAACAAATTTACCCTTACGCGCCGGGTGGCGATGGCCGCCGCGGCGGCGGCACTGGCATTCGGCAGCCCGCTGAAGGCCGCGGAACAGGTGGTTGACAGCATCCACTTTCTGATCCCCGGCGGCGCTGGTGGCGGCTGGGACGGCACCGCGCGTGGCACGGGTGAGGCGCTGACAGAGGCCGGCCTGGTGGGCAAGGCATCCTACGAGAACATGTCCGGCGGCGGCGGCGGCAAGGCGATCGGCTATCTGATCGAGAATGCTGAGAGCAACCACGGCACGCTGATGGTGAACTCCACCCCGATCGTGATCCGCTCGCTGACCGGCGTATTCCCGCAGAACTTTCGGGACCTGACGCTGGTGGCGGGCACCATCGGTGACTACGCCGCCATTGTGGTCGGCAAGGACAGCCCGATCAATTCGATGGAGGACCTGCTGGAGGCCTACCGCGCTGATCCGCGCGGCACAGCCGTTGGCGGCGGTTCGGTTCCGGGCGGCATGGACCACCTGGTTGCGGCCATGGTGATGCAGTCCGCGGGCGAAGACCCCACGGCGGTGAAATACATCCCCTATGACGCGGGCGGCAAGGCCATGGCAGCGCTGCTGTCGGGTGAGATCGCGGCCCTGTCGACCGGTTTTTCCGAAGCGATCGATCTTGCCAATGCGGGCGAGGTGAAGATCATCGGCGTCACCGCGGATGAGCGTGTGGACAGCTACCCCGACGCGCCGACCATGAAAGAGCAGGGGCTGGACACCTCGTTCGTAAACTGGCGCGGCTTCTTTGCAGCACCCGGTCTGCCAGAGGACAAGCTCGCTGCCTATCAGGAAGCGCTGTCCAAGATGTATGACACCCCCGAATGGGAAGAAGTGCGCGCACGCAACGGCTGGGTCAACATCCACAATTCAGGCGATGATTTCCGCGCCTTCCTGGAAGGCCAGGAAAAGGAGATCGGCGACCTGATGAAAAAGCTCGGTTTCCTCTGAGCAAGCGCCCCGGCGCTGCAGCCGGATGCGAGGGCGCTGCCCTCGCACTCCCGGGATATCTGGAGCAAGCGAAAGGAGAGGCCTAGGTCTCCCCTTTCTTGGAAAAGGCACTGCCTTCCGGTTGCGCGGTCATCGGCGCCCCAGCCTGTAGCGCAGGGCGGGCGTCGCAGACAATGACAAACAAACCCCTTTCCACTTGCCGGAAATATCTTGGGGGAGCCGCGCGTCCAGCGCGGCGGGGGCAGTGTCCCCTGCCTGATCGAAACACTCACCACAGGAGTCGCAAATGGCACTCGACCGCTGGATTGCCCTGGTCATCCTGATGATCTGTCTGGCCTATGGCTATGCCGCATTTTTCACCATGGACGCGGGGTTGCCGCCGTTCATGAAACACAACCCGATCTGGCCCAGCACCTTTCCCAAGGTTCTGTCGGTGATGGCGATTCTGGCTGCGCTGTTCATCCTGTTGGGATTCGAAAAGGGTGCCGATGATCCCAAGCCGATGGACATCAATTACCGCCGCCTGACGGACTACAATCTGGGACAGGCGCTGCTGCTGCTGGGGCTGATGGCGGCCTATGCGCTGCTGCTGCGCCCGGCGGGATTTCTTCTCTCGACGGTCGGTTTCCTGGTGCTGGGGGCCGCGGTTTTGGGTGAACGGAAGTTGTACATATTGCTGCCTGTTGCCGCCGCGGCGGCGGGGGTGATCTGGTATCTGGTACAAGAGGTCCTCGGCATCTTCCTGAGCCCATGGCCCGCATTTTTCATGAACGGAGGCTGACATGCTAGAAGGTATCATGGTTGGCCTTGGAACGGCCTTTTCTATCACCAACCTGTTGATGGTCATCGGTGGCTGCCTGATTGGCACATTCATCGGCATGCTGCCGGGGCTGGGGCCGATGTCGATCATCGCCATCATGATCCCGGTGGCGATCTCCATCGGGGATCCGTCTGCAGCGCTGATCCTGCTGGCGGGGGTCTATTATGGCGCGATCTTTGGCGGCTCGACATCGTCGATCCTGATCAACGCGCCCGGCGTCGCCTCGACCGTGGCGACCAGCTTTGACGGCTATCCGATGGCGCGCCAGGGCAAGGCGGGCAAGGCACTGACGGTGGCGGCAATCGCCTCGTTCTGTGGCGGCACAATCGGGGCGATCCTGCTGATGATCTTTGCGCCGGCGCTGGCAAGCGTGGCCTTGCTGTTCCATTCGGCCGAGTATTTTGCCCTGATGGTCGTGGGCCTGTCGGCGATTGCGGCCTTTGCGGGCTCGGGCCAGGTGGGCAAGGCGTTGCTGATGACGCTTTTGGGGCTGATCATGGCCACGGTGGGCGAGGGCGCGCTGTTCAACATGCCGCGCTTCACCATGGGGGTAATGGACCTGCAATCGGGCTTTGGCTTCATCACCCTGGCGATGGCGATGTTCGCCCTGCCGGAGGCGATGTATCTGGTGCTGGATCCATCCCGCTCCAACACCGAAGGGGGCAGCGGTGAGATCAAGGATCTGCGGATCACCCGAGACGAGGCGAAGGCAATTGCCCCGGTCATCGGCCGTCAGTCGATCCAGGGCTTCCTGATCGGCGTGTTGCCGGGGGCAGGGGCGACGATTGCGTCCTTCCTGGGCTATGCGGTGGAACGCAACATCGCCACCAAGGAAGAGCAGGAACAATTCGGCAAAGGGTCGGTCAAGGGGCTGGCGGCGCCGGAAAGCGCCAACAACGCCGCCTGTACCGGATCGTTCGTGCCGCTGCTGACACTTGGCATTCCAGGATCTGGCACGACAGCGATCCTGCTGGGGGCGCTGATTGCGTTGAATGTCTCGCCGGGGCCGCGGCTGATGATTGATGAGCCGCAGATCTTCTGGGCGGTGATCATTTCGATGTATCTGGGCAACCTGATCCTGCTGATCCTTAACCTGCCGCTGATCCCCTATATCGCCAAGGTGCTGGCGGTGCCGCGCAACTATCTGATCCCCTTCATCCTGTTCTTTACCCTGATGGGGGCCTACATCGGCCAGAACAACGCGACAGAGCTGCTGATTCTGGTGGGACTGGGCATCTGCGCGACGATCCTGCGCTTTGCCGACTATCCGCTGGCGCCGTTGCTGATCGGGTTCATCCTCGGCTCGATGTTGGAGAACAACTTTGCCCGCTCGATGCAGCTGTATGACGGGCTGGGGTTCCTGGCAGAGCGGCCGATGACCGTGGGGCTGCTGGGGCTGGCGGTGATACTGGTGGTGTTGCCCAGCTACCGGGCGCGACGGGCACGGCTGCGCGCCAAAGGTGTCGCAGACGCCGACTAAGACTAAAATGGAAGGCTTCGGCCTTCCATTTTTTTATAGAAGACACGATGCGACTGAGAGCCGTTTGACGACCGCCGGAATTGCCGTTCTGCGGGGTGATCTGGTTCCTGTGGCCGCAACTGCCCCTGCCGTTCCTGTTGGGGCCGATTTTCCTGTGCCTCGCATTCGCTTCGGGTGGCACGCAAATGGAACGCATGGGGCGGCTCGGCATCGCATTCCGCACGATCCTTGGGGTTGCCGCGGGGACCTCGATCACCCCGCCAGCCGTGGCCGCCTTGCCGGACCTGGCACCGCCGGGATCGCCGCGCCGCTGAACGCGTTTCTGGCATTCCTTCCCGGAGGTCAGGGCGAGATGGTGGTGTTGGCAATCATAGCGGGCGCCGATTGAGGTTAGTGGTGCTGCACCGCATCCTGCGGATTGCCCTGGTGGTAGCCTGCGCGCCCTTGGTGCTGCGTTTGGTGAGATAAGCGCTCTCAGCGCATGCGAATGTCGCCGCCTGCGCCGCTCATGTGCCCGCGCGGATCAGAGCCACGATAAGTGGGGCAAGCGCCCGCCGCACTAAGCCCGCATGAACGGCCACTCATGCTGGGCTCACACGTCTATCGATAAGGTATTTTGTCTTTTTTCCAACCTCTTGAAGGGGAGGTTGGCTCCGGCGGTAGGGAGCGCACAGCGCAAACTAACCCGCTGAAAGTAAACGATTTTTCGCTCCGGTCATCTCCATCGACTCCGGATGTGCAAGAGTCTGTGCCATACGGTGTGACAACGGTCAATGACGGGCTTTGTCTTACGGCCTCGCTGCCGGTTGATCTAACGTTCTGCTGCTTGAACAGTCCTTGGTCATCCGGAGGGGTAAACATTGAAGAATGGGGTGGATGAAAACGGCTTACATCAAATGAGCCTCGAAACGCGTAGCTGCGGATGGCAGATGTTCGGAATCAGCCTCAAGTCGTCGTGTCATGCGGCCATTGGGTAGTGGTTTGGGCGGAGAGCGGAATTTCGCCGCGGGCGCGAACTGCGGCAATGTGACGAAATCAAACTATGCGAATTGTATGTCGCTTAGCCAGCGAAACTCTCCGACTGAGAACCTGGAAAACTCGAGAGAGGACACTTGCATCTCCAAGGTGTTTTGTATCAAATCCTTGAAAAGCTTAGTGGAATCGGAAGCATGACGCAGACAATTGACAAGAGTAAGATTCTCAAAAATCTCAGATTTGGTGAAAGAATTGCGGAAGAAGAACTTGATGATCTCGAACGCTACTTTGTTGCAACGGATCAGTGGTCAAGGGTCTTCTCTGGTGAAGTAGATGTCGTTTATGGATCGAAAGGAGCCGGAAAAAGCGCAATATACGCCCTAATCGATAAACGTCAAGATTAATTTTTTGACAGAGGTATAGTCGTAAGGAGCGCCGAAAACGTAAGGGGCAATACTGCATTTAAGGAGGTATTGGGTGATCCTCCTCCTTCAGAGCGTAGCTTCATAGATCTATGGAAGCTTTATCTCTTGATTATATCCGCAAATGCAATTCGAGATTATGGCATATCCGACAAAAACACGGAGCATCTTATATCGGCCCTGACTGAAGCGAATCTTCTTCCAAAATCCGCGTCTCTCGGTCAGCTTTTTCAACAAGCGAAGAAACTTATTTGGTCCTATGTCTTTCCGGAAAAAGAAAGCGTGGAGTGGACTGTTGCGCTGGAACCTGCGACCGGGCTTCCCATTGTTACCAGAAAGGTAAATTTAGCTAAAGGAATTGCTCCGGAGGATGAGAGAATAGATCTCCCTCTCGATGAGCTCTTGGGGTTTGCTGAATCGGCGCTTGCCAAGAATGGGTATAGTTTGTGGATTCTATTTGATCGATTGGATGTGGCATTCAACGACACTCCAGACCTTGAGAGGAACGCTCTTCGCGCATTATTTCGCGTTTACAATGACTTCAAGGCATTCGACAATATTAAGCTCAAGCTATTTGTGAGGGATGACATTTGGGGAAGAATCACGGAAGG
>NZ_JBVYHB010000006.1:0-247500 GCF_056033425.1 Leisingera sp. SA32
CAACCAGGGCCAGCACAGTTCCCGCTGGCAGGCGATCATGTCGATCTCCGCGAAGATCGGCTGTTCGGCGCACACTCTGAATGAGTGGGTGAAGAAGGCAGAGGTCGACAGCGGCAAGCGGGCGGGCGTTCCAACCGATGTGGCCGACAAACTGAAGGCGCTGGAGCGGGAGAACCGCGAGCTGCGCCAGGCGAACGAGATCCTCCGCAAGGCATCAGCGTATTTTGCGATGGCGGAGCTCGACCGCCGGTCGAAGTGATGGTGTCATTTATCGACATGCATCGCGCGGAGTATGGGGTCGAGCCGATCTGCACTGTCCTGCCGATTGCCCCTTCCACGTATTACGACCACCTGGCGAAGCGGGCTGATCCGGCCCGGTGGTCGGACCGTGCCCGGCGTGACGCGGCATTGCGGCCCGAGATCCGGCGGGTTTTCGAAGAGAACTGGCGAGTCTATGGCGTGCGGAAGGTCTGGCGGCAATTGCAACGGGAAGGTTTCGACGTCGCCCGCTGCACGGTCGCCCGGCTGATGAGGAGCATGGGTATTCAAGGTATCATCCGGGGCAAGCCGCACAAGACGACTGTGCCCGACAAGAAGGCCCCATGCCCGCTGGATAAAGTGAACCGGCAATTCCGGGTGCCTGCTCCAAATATGCTCCGGGTGAGCGATTTCACCTATGTCGCCACCTGGAAGGGGTTCACCTATGTCGCCTTCGTTGTCGATGCCTATGCCCGCAAGATCGTTGGTTGGCGTGTCAGCACCTCGGCGCATGCCGGGTTCGTTCTCGATGCGCTGGAGCAGGCTGTTCACGAGCGGCGGCCGACAAAGGCGATGGGGCTTGTTCACCACTCCGACCGCGGCAGCCAATACCTGTCGATCAAGTACACAGAGCGGTTGGGAGAAGCTGGTATCGAGCCCTCTGTCGGCAGCGTTGGGGACAGCTATGACAACGCGCTGGCCGAAACGATCAACGGTCTCTTCAAGGCCGAGGTCATTCACCGCCGCGGTCCTTGGCGAAACTTCGAAGCGGTGGAATACGCAACACTCGAATGGGTGGACTGGTTCAACAACCGCCGTCTGCTCGAGCCTATCGGGAACATTCCGCCGGCAGAAGCAGAGGCCAATTTCTACGCCGCTCTGGAAACTGAGGCACGAGCCGCGTAACTAACTGAAATCAGCCTCCGGCAAACCCGGCGCGGTTCAATCCGTTCCCCGGATGCCACTCGACCTGCTGACCTAAACAGCCAGAATTTCCCGACATAGGACGTTGTCGACTCGAATGGTTCGGGGCGCACCGCGCCATTCGATGATCTGGTTCAGTGCCTTGACGACGCGTTCCGCGGGCAGCGAGAAGTCGACCGCGATGCCGAGCCCTTCACGGTTGAAGTCGTCCAGGCGTTCAGGAGCCGGAACTGACGCCCGCCCCCGAGGCGACCCGCCATGAAGCCCATCGACCAGACCTCATTCGGTGCCTCAGGCACGGCCAGTTCATCCGGCTTCTCCCGCTTCAGACGCTTGCGCGGCTTGATTGTCACCCGGCAGGGCATCCCGCAGGGATGTCCCGAGAGGGGCGCAGGTTCAGCTCCAGCTCACAGTAGATCCTGTAGACGCGCTTGTGATTCCACACGTGGCCTTGGACATTGCGCAGATACAGAAAGCACAGCCCGAAGCCCCGGGTCTTCCTCGCCTTCGTAAGCCCAAGCAGCAGATCGGCGATCTGCTCGTTTTCGTCATCCCGCTTCGGGCTGTACCGATAGCAGGTCTCGCTGACATCGAATGCCCGACAAGCCAGCGCGATGCTGACGCCCTTCATCGCCACCGCTTTCACGGCCAGCTCTCGGCGTTGAGCTGGCCGGATCGTTCGATCCTTCTTTCGAACCAGTGGCGTTCAGGATCTTACTTATCCGAGCGCCTCCTTGAGCAGGTCGTTCTGCATGCTGACATCGGCAAACATGCGTTTCAGGCGTCGGTTCTTTTCGGCCATAGCCGCTCGCCATTGTCCTCGGACCAATGGCGGACAAAGGCTCGCTCTCACTGATGAGACTGGCGTCCATGCCGCCATACCTCGCCCGCCACTTGTACAGCGTGGCGCTGCTCATCCCATGCTCACGGCACAGCTCGGCGGCTGGAACACCGCCCTCCATCTGGCGCAGCACACCCATGATCTGCGCTTCTGTGAAAGGTGTCTTCTTCATTGGAATCTCCTCAGTCATCCTGCCGAGAAAATTCTACTTCCGCATCCCCCTAAGATCGGGGGATTACCCTCTCAAGACTGCTTTGATCGAGACAAACTACCCATTCACTATCACATCTGCTGCCAGCGTATCCTCGACGACCCGACGTGCATTCGGGAGGTCGTTAGCATTAATCTTCGCTTCGGCTTCCTCTTCCGGCACTTTATAGAAATGCCAACGTTCGCGCAGGCGCACTTCGAGAACCTCGACAGGCACGTCCAAGCGGATAGAGTAGTCCCAGGATTTTGCGATGTCGCGCCAGATAGGGGCATCCAGGAGAAGGTAATTGCCTTCCACGATTACGATCTCGCAACCGGCTGAGATGCGTCCGGCGCCTGCAATTGACCGATCAGCCTCTCTGTCGAAAACGGGGAAATACACGACATCATCTGATCGAAGCGCGTCCAATAGGCGCAAAAGGCCCGCGGCATCAAAGCTGTCAGGCGACCCTTTGCGGTGAACAAGGTTCATTTCGTACAGAATGCCATTGTCCAGATGAAACCCATCCATGGGAACAACCGCCGCAGGGTTTCCGCGGTCTGTGAGATCCTGAGCGACCTTCGCAGCCAATGTGCTTTTGCCAGAGGCCGGTGGTCCGGCCAAAGCAACAAGCTTGCGCCGCCCGGAAAATGGCGCTCCCAAGATTAAATCCGGCAGCGCCTCGGTCGTTGACAGCACCGTGCTCATGCTGCGCCATGCGCGGGAGGTTCTTTGGCCCCGGTCATAAAGGCCACCGCGTCGGACATGGTGTAGTCCTTCGGGTCGATGGTACACAGGCGCTTACCCAGTCGGTGGATATGGATCCGGTCGGCGACCTCGAACACGTGCGGCATGTTGTGGCTGATCAGAATGATCGGAATCCCCCGGGCGCGCACATCTTTGATGAGCTCGAGAACCCTGCGGCTTTCTTTGACACCAAGCGCCGCCGTTGGCTCATCCATGATGATGAACTTGGTGGCAAAGGCCGCCGCGCGAGCCACAGCAACACCCTGGCGTTGACCGCCCGATAGCGTTTCGACAGGCTGCTTGATGGATTGCACTGTCATCAGGCCAAGCTCGGTCAGCTTTTCGCGGGCAAATTTCTCCATCGCTGGCTTGTCCAGCATCCGAAGGACAGTGCCCGCAAAGCCCGGTTTGCGCAGCTCACGCCCGGTGAACATGTTGTCTGCAATAGACAGTGCAGGAGAGAGTGCCAGGTTCTGATAGACGATCTCGATTCCCATTTCACGCGCTTCGATTGGCGAAGAGAACTTTACAGGCTTGCCTTCAATCAGGATCTCTCCTTCGTCTGGGACCGTGGCACCGCAGATTGCTTTGACGATCGAGGATTTGCCCGCCCCGTTGTCTCCGATTACCGCCAGAATTTCACCTGGGCGTAGTTCAAAATCGGAGTGGTCAATGGCGGTGACATGGCCATAGCGTTTGACGATTCCTTTGGCTTGGACGACAGGTGTCATGCGGAAACCCTCCGGATCCATTGGTCAATTGCGACTGCGATGATGATAAGCCAGCCGATGGCAAAGACCTGCCACAGCACGTCCACGCCGGCCATGCGAAGACCTGATTGAAAGACGCCCACGATCAGCGCGCCAAAGAGCGCGCCCATGATGGATCCACGCCCGCCGAAGAGAGAGATCCCCCCGATCACCACGGCCGTGATGGATTGCAGGTTCCCTTCATAGAAGGATTGCGGGGAGATAGAGCCGACCCGACCGATTGAGGCCCACCCGGCAATGGCGCAGACCAGCCCTGCCAGCATGTAGACCGAAACCAAGGTGCGTTCGGTTCGAATGCCGGACATTTCCGCCGCTTCCATATCATCGCCAATGGCATAGACGTGGCGGCCCCAGGCCGTTTTGTTCAACATGTACCAGAGCACGACGAAAATTACGATCATCAGGATGACGCCAAAGGTGATGCGCGCACCGCCGACCGTGAATGCATTGCCAAAGAATTTCAGGAATTCAGCGTTCTTGTCGATGTCTTGACTGCGAATGGACTGCGCGCCGGACAGCCAGAGGTTCAGCGCAAAGAAGATCGACCACGTGCCCAGCGTGGTGATGAACGGGGGCAGCTTGATCTTGGTAATCAACAGTCCGTTCATAGCGCCCGCAGCCATACCGCCCAAACAACCCAAAAGGATCGCCAGAGGGGACGGGACGCCCATATTCACGGCCAGATTGCCCATGATTACTGACATCAGGATCATGATTGCTGCGACAGACAGGTCGATGCCCGCGGTGATGATGATTAGCGATTGTGCCGCGGCCAGCATGCCGATGATGGACACTTGCTGCATGATCAATGACAGGTTGAACGCGGAAAAGAACCGCCCACCCGCGATGATCCAGAATGCCACCAGGCTTAGCACCAAGACGATGACTGGTACGAAGGTTGGGTTGTTGTGCAAGATGTGCTGGACGCGTTCCAACAATGTGTGGTGCCGGGGCGCGAACTGGGCGACCTTCGTGTCGCTGGACTCCAAGATCTGTTCGTAGCCTGCTTTGATTGTCATGGCGATCTCCCCCCGCCGCTAGCCTAAGCCTGGGCGTCGAGTCTGGTCAAAGATGTTGATGGATCGGTTGAAACCGAGGCGGATTTCGCCCCGGTTCCATTTGCTCAGGCAGGGGTTAGCCCCAGCATTTGTCCATGCCCTCGGCCGAGGTCAGCGACGGAATACCATCCACCGGTTCGTCCGTAATCAGCTCAACACCGGTGTCGTAGAAATCCAGACCCTCGGTGTTCTGCGGCTTGGTACCTGTTTCCGCCCAATTTTTGATGGCTTCGATACCAAGCGAGGCCATCAGCAGCGGGAACTGCATCGAGGTCGCGCCGATCACCCCCTCCGAGATGTTTTGAACGCCGGGGCAGCCGCCGTCCACCGACACGATCATCACATCGTTTTCGCGCCCCAGCGATTTCAGCGCCTCATATGCACCGGCCGCGGCGGGTTCGTTGATGGTATAGACCACGTTGATTTCAGGATCGATCTGCAACAGGTTTTCCATCGCAGTCCGGCCACCTTCTTCGTTGCCATTGGTGACGTCATTGCCGACGATGCGTGGATCGTCTTCGTCGCCAATGTCGGTCGGGTCCTTGATGTCGATGCCAAAGCCCTGAAGGAAACCATTGTTGCGCAGGTAGTCGACAGAGATCTCGGATGCGTTCAGGTCCAGCAGGGCGATCTTGGCGTTTGCAGCTTCGTCACCTAGTTTGGCCGCGGCCCACTGGCCGATCAGAACACCGGCTTTGAAGTTATCGGTGGCAAAGGTTGCATCCGCAACGCTGGCAGGTTCGAACGGGGTGTCCAGAGCGATGACCAAAGCGCCAGCTTCGCGAGCCTGGGTGATCACCGGTGTCAGGGCGCGGCTGTCGGTCGGGGTGATCAGAATGCCTTTGGCGCCGGATGCGATGCAGGTTTCAACCGCTGCGACCTGACTTTCTACGTCGCCATCGATTTTGCCGGCATAGGTGGACAGATTGATACCGTTTGCCTCAGCCGCTGCAGTCGCGCCTTCCTTCATCTTTACGAAAAACGGGTTGGTGTCAGTCTTGGTGATCAGGCATGCGTTGACTTCCGCATATGCCGCGCCAGCCATCGCGGTTAGGGAAATGACCGAAGATGTCATCAGTTTTTTCATGGTTTCCTCCCATCCATGTCAGTTCGAAACATTTGGCCGCCTCCCGCTGGCCACGCACCCGCACTGTCGCAGGCTGGACTATAATAGGCCCGATTCTGCAGTGTGCGTCAATAAGTTTGTAAACTTTACTAACTTATAGTCTCCAGCTATCTTTCCTTCAGATGGTAGGGGAACTATTGTGTCTGACATGGACGGCGACATCACAAACAGGCGGCGCGGAGGCGTGAATCAAAGCGGTCTACGTGACCATAATGAACGCCTGATCCTGTCGATATTTCAGCGCCATAAGTCGGTTCCCGCGGCCGAGCTTGCCCGCCGGACTGGCCTTTCAAAACCTACGGTCTCTGCAATCCTGAGAAACCTCGAAGCAGATGGTCTGGTCCGTCGGGGCGATCCGGTGCGCGGTAAGGTGGGCAAGCCGTCCATTCCTATCGAACTGAATCCTGATGGTGTGTTTTCGGTAGGACTGAAAGTCGGGCGGCGCAGCGCGGACTTGTTGTTGCTAGACTTCGCCGGAACGGTACGCGGGCAACTGCAAACGACCTATGGCTACCCAATGCCCGACGCGGTTTTCGGGTTCCTGGAAACTGGTTTGAAGGCCCTGCTCGGAGGCCTCTCGGAAAGTCATCGGAGCCGTGTGTGCGGAATCGGGATCGGGACGCCATTTGAACTCTGGAAATGGCACGATCTGACAGGCCTGGCCGCCGAAAAATTTCGCTCATGGAAAGATGTGAACTTTGAGAATGAGGTCGCCCGTTTCAGTGACCTTCCGGTCTATATGGTCAATGATTCTACGGCGGCCTGCCATGCGGAACACCTGTACGGACGGGGCAAGGAATACCGAGACTTTGCGTATTTCTTTATTGGAGCATTTATCGGGGGGGGGGTCGCGCTGAATGGAACGGTCTTCGAAGGTAGCCAGGGGAACGCTGGCGCTTTGGGATCTATGCGCACAACTGGCCCGTTGGGGGAAAGTCAACAACTGATTGATACTGCATCCCTTCATCTTCTCGAGGCACGCCTTGTCGAGGCCGGGTTGAATCCGGATCAGCTTTGGCAGGAGCCACAGGATTGGAGCAGCTTGACCCGCTACGTCGATCCATGGATTGGTGAAACCGCTCAGGAATTGGCCAAAGCGTCGCTTTCGATATGTTCGGTGATCGACTTCCAAGCGGTGCTAATCGACGGCGCTTTCCCTGTTGCGGTCCGCGAAACGCTGGTCGAACGGGTGCAGCGTTACCTTGTTAGTCAGGACAAACGCGGCCTGATCACCCCGGAAATCAAGGCTGGCACAGTCGGCAAGAACGCCCGCGGCATCGGTGCCGCCAGCAGCCCTGTCTTCGCGCAATACTTTCTGAATACGAATGCTGGGCTGGCTTCGATTTGACGTCGCAGTTGATGGGTGTTCTCCGCTGTCCCATTCGGGCGTGCAGGCCCGTTTCCCTTTGTCTTTTAACGCTTTCCAACACCAGTCGGGATCACGGCAACGGTCGGCCAGCAGTCCCTCGACCTCTGACAGACTACTCAGCAGTGCCCGCGCAACGGTATAATCACTGACTTGCCCGCCGGTGACGAACAAGCTCAGCGGACGGCCTTGGCTGTCACAGATGGCGTGCAGCTTGGTGTTTGTACCGCCCTTGGTCCACCCCTTCTCGGGACATTGCTGCGCAAGGCCCTGCCGGGCAGTGGATCGCCGGTCCGTGCGTGCAAGCTGAGGCCTCGGAGGCGCGACCGCCTCGCGCTTCACGGCAGGCGATACCACTTATTGGAAACCAGCTCCTTCAGCGCCGTCAGATCCAGCATCTGCGCGGTCAGCAGCTTTTTCAGCTTTGCGGTCTCGCCTTCAAGCGCCTTGAGGACATCTTTTTCTTTTGGACTGCGTTTCAAACGCGGCCAGCCGTTTGCCTGCGCGGCCTGGGGTATGCCGCCGGTTCCACCACCGCGGCTTGCCACGGGGGCCGGTCAGGTGAAGCTGGCGATGGTCTTCAGCGCGCCATCCAGCGCCTCTCCCTTTTCGTCTTGCAGGGCAGCTTCGCGCAGGCGGGCGACCCACTCGGGGCCGTCGTCGCGCGCTTCCACCATGCGCGCCCCGTCCAGCACCCGGGAAAACTTGCTCAGGCCCCGGGCGTGGGTGTCGGAGTAGCCCTTGATCAGGCGTCGGCAGCGGATCACCTCCACCGCCATGCCGTAGCGGGCGGGCAGGTAGCCCATCGCCATCGCCAGCCATGCGTCCAGATGCGCCTGCTCCACCGCGTGGCGGCGGGTGCGGCGGCGCCAGAATTTCAGCCCGCCGAGCACATAGAGCATCAGGAAGCCGCGCAGGCTGTCGGTGCGGATGCGGCGGCCCTTGCTGAACAGCTTCTCCAGCCGCGCCATCTGTCGCGGGTTGGCCTCCACCCTTGCGCCCAGGCGGGCAGGCAGGAGGCTTGCGATCTCCTCCGCCCGCGGGTGCAGGTAGTCGGTGAGGGTCATCAGCTTGCCGTCCGCCTTCATCTCGTCCTCGATCCGGCCAAAGCGGCTGGCCCGGGTCTTGAGGTCGGCCACCCGGATCACGTCGTCATAGGCCATGGCGTTGGCGATGTATTTCGCGGCCTCGCGGCTCAGCTCATACTCACGGTCCGCGCTGTCCATGGACAGTACCTGATCGAGGCGTGAGAGATATTCCCGGCCAAACGCCAGGTCCTGGAACTCCACAACCTTCTGCAGGCCGGGCAGGGCCATCTCCTGCACCGCTTCCGGCATGTCCGCCACGCAGGCGGCGAGCTTCCGCCATTTGCGCAGTTTGCCTGCGGGGCCATGCGGCTGGGCAGGTGCGGCGGGCGCGGGCGCGTCTGCAGGCCGTGGTTCGCCCTCTTTCGCCAGATCGAACCCGGCGGCAAAGGCGCGCAGGCTCGGCTCCACGCCCTTGCCCGCGGCACGGATCGCATCCTCGAAAGCGGAGCGCGGGAAGGGCAGGGCGCCGGAGCCTGCAAGCGCCCCGAAAAGCGACGCGGAAATCACCGATCCGGCCCCGGTAGCGGCGCGCTCCATGTCGGCCATGACCAGCTTGCGCGCCGCGGTCTCCGCCGCCGCGCGCACCTCGGAAGCATCGGCCATCCCGTCGCCCGGCACCATCTTTTCCGACACCGCAAGCGCGCGGTGGGTGGAGGCGATGAGCGTGGTGCGGTCGGGCGTCACAAAACCGCGCAGGATCGAGCGGCCGGCCTCCATCATCTCCGCAGCGATCATGATGTCGACGTCGCCGGGCGCGGGCGCGAGGGAGAACACCGGGTCCGGCACCGTCCCCGGCGCCATTTCGATGTAGTAGATCGTGGCCCCCGTGCGCTGAGCGACACCCGCGACGCTGGTGGCCTGTGCGTGGTAACCTTCAGCGCGGGCGAGCGCTTCGATCCAGCTTGTCAGGACCCCGCCGCCCTGGCCGCCGACGGCGAGGATGGCGAGCTTGATCACCTCGGTGGCGGCAGGGCGGGTGTCAGCTGGGTTGATGGGCAATTCGATGGTCATCAGGCGGCCTCCCCCGTGTTATCGCCGGAGAAAGTGAGCTGCCGCGCACGGCGGCGCGCCTGCAGCCAGGCGATTACCTTGCTGCGCAGGCCGGCCCGGTGGCGCTCCCGTTCGGAAGGATTATTCACCACCCGTGCCTCGTAGAAGGAGGGGCAGAGGATTGCCGCATCGGCCACCTCGCCGCAATTGCCGCAGCCGACGCAGGTCTGGTCGATATGCGCCACCGGGTCGTCGCGCAGCGGGTCGTCCAGCTTCTTCAGCGACAGAGACGGGCAGCCCGACAGCCGGATGCAGGCGTGATCGCCGGTGCAGACATCCTGATCGACGCCGAAACGGGGGATCTCCACCCGCGCGCCGTCCTTGATCGCCTTGTTGCGCTGCGGCTTTTCGCGCCGCTGCCGGTTCAGCATGCATTCCGAGGACGCAACGATCACCTTGGGGCCGTCATAATCGGTGGTCAGTGCCTCGCGGATGGTCGCGCGCATCTGTGTGACGTCATAGGTCCGGTCGATCTGTCGGATCCATTTGACGCCCGCGCCCTCCAGCGCCTTGGTGATCGGGTTGTTGGTGGATTTGCTGGCGTTCTGCGCGCGGCTGGACGGGATGTCCTGCCCGCCGGTGGCTGCCGAATAATAGTTGTCGACGATGATCGCCACGCTGTCCGACTTGTTGAACACCATGTTGCCGATCGAGGTACTGAGCCCATTGTGCCAGAAGCCGCCGTCGCCCAGGATCGAGATCGCCCGTTTCTCGCCGCCGCCGTCAAAGGCGGCGTTGGAGGCCGGACCAAGCCCGTAGCCCATGGTCTGGCCGCCGATTTCAAAGGGCGGCAGCGCGGCAAACAGGTGGCAGCCGATATCGGCAGAGATCTGGTGCTTGCCCAGTTCCTGCTCGACCAGCTTCATCGACGCAAAGATCGGCCGCTCAGGGCAGCCGGTGCAGAACCCCGGTGGGCGGATCGGCACTGTCTGGCTCAGGTCCGGGATCTCGGGCGCGGGCGCATTGGGCGCGCGCACTTGGCCCGGCAGCAGATGGGCGGCGTATGTGCGGAAGAAATCATCCAGCCCGTCCATCATCACCTGGCCGGTGTATTCGCCCGCCTTGGGGAAGATGCCCTTGCCTTCGAGCTTGGTGGAACTGCCCGCCTTGAACAGCATCGCGCCAAGCTGCTGCTCGATGAACTCGGGCTGGCCTTCCTCCACCATCAGGACCGCGTCCTTGCCCTCGCAGAACTCCAGCAGATCGCTCCTCACCAGCGGGTAGGCCACGTTCATCACGTAGAGCGGCACCTCGGTGTTGCCGCTGAGGTCCGCCAGCCCGAGCCGTTGCAGGGCGCGGATGACGCTGTTGTACATGCCGCCGAGGCAGATGAGGCCGACCTTGCCGTCTTTCGGGCCGAAGCGTTCGTTCAGGCCGTTGTCCAGAATGAACTTTTCCGCCGCGGGCCAGCGGTTTTCGATCTTGTCGTGCTCGTGCTGATAGGACATCGGCGGCAGCACCACGCGGGCAAAGTCGCGCTGCGGATTGGCCAGCGCGTCGCGCACGGTGAGCGGCGGTCGAAGGTTGTCGCGGCACTCGAAGCTGCCGGTCACGTGGCAGGAGCGGATGCGCACCATCAGCATCACCGGCGTGTTGGACGCCTCTGACAGGGCAAAGCCGTCGCCCACCGACTTCACGATCGACGGCAGGTTGGGGCGCGGGTCCAGCAGCCAGAACTGCGACTTCATCGAAAAGGCATAAGACCGCTCCTGCATGATCGAGGAGCCCTCGCCGTAATCCTCCCCCACGATCACCAGCGCGCCGCCGGTGACGCCGGAGGAGGCGAGGTTGGCCAGCGCGTCGGAGGCCACGTTGACCCCGACGGAACCCTTGAAGGTGACCGCGCCGCGGATCGGGTAGTGCACAGAGGCCGCCAGCATCGCGGCGGCAGCGGCCTCCGAGGCATTGGCCTCGTAGCGCACGCCCAGCTCGCCCAGCAGGTCCTGGGCGTCGGCCAGCACATCCATCAGATGCGAGATCGGCGCGCCCTGATAGCCGCCGACATAGCCGACACCATTCTCCAGAAGAGCCTTGGTGATGGCCAGGATGCCCTCACCGGTGAAGGTATGACCCTCACCCTTGCGCAGATGTTCGACCTCTGCCTTGAACGACCTTTCGGCCATCGGCTCCTCCTTGAGTAATTTGGTGTTCTATCAGATCTGGTGGATCCGCACATTGCGCAGGACGGTTTGCAGCGTGGCGGTGAACTGCCGCCGTTCCTCCAGCCCGATGCCCTCGAACATCTGCTGGTAGGCGGCGGCCACATGCGGCCACAACTTTTCATGGGCGGCGCGGCCGGTTGGCGAAAGGAAGACGCGGGTGGCGCGGCTGTCGTCCGGGTCCGGGCGCCGCTCGATCAGCCCGTCGCGGGCCAACTGGTCCAGCGAGCGGCTGAGCGTCGATTGCTCCACCACCGCATAGACGGCCAGTTCGCGGATCAGCAGACCGTCGAGGACCGACAGCACCGCCAGCGTCCGCATCTGCGCCGTGGTCAGCCCCAGTGCCGCCATTTCGGTCCGCAAGCTGGCGTTGTAGCGGCCCATGATGCGGTTCATCAGATAGGGCGGGAAATTCTCCAGCCCGATTTCGCCCAACCGCGGCATTGGGTCCTGCGGGTGCGCTTCCGCAGCGTGGTCCGTGGTGTCGTCGCTCATGCTCCCATCCTCTTTGCCAGGTTGTATCCGGAGCCGCCGCCAAGGCCCGGTCCGGGGTGGGTCGAGGCCCCGATCAGCGCCAGGTCCTTCACTCCCGTGGCGTTATTGACCGATTGCGGGAAAGGGCGCCAGACAAAGAACTGGTCGAGTGTGCAGGCGCCGCCATAGGGGTCGCCGCCAGCAAGGTTCATGTTGAGCGATTGCAGGTCGGCGGGCGAATAGGCGCGCCGGGCCAGCTTTATCTGTTCGAAATTGGCGATATGGAGGGACAGGACTGCCTCGATCCGATCGGCAAAGGCCTCGCGGGTGGCTTCGGTCCACTCGGGGCTGGCGGTGATTTCGCCCGCGGCATCGCCCTTGATCACGCGCGGCGCATCCGGGATTTGCAGCCACAGGATGGCTTTGCCGTCCGGGCAGCGGCTGGGGTCAAGCCTATGCGGCTGGCCCACGCAAATGGTCGGGGTCTCCGGCAGCATGCCGCGCTCGGCCTCGTTGGCGGATTTCGACACGCTGTCGATCCCGTCGGCAAGATGAATAAGTGCCACGTCCTCCAGCCCTTCGGCGCGCCACTCAGGCTCCGCGTCCAGCGCATAGTGCAGCTGGAAATTGCCGCGCCCGTGGCGGAAGCTGCGCAGCGGTTCCGGGGCCATCTCTTCCGGCAGCAGGCGGCCATAGAGCTGCCCGGGCGTGACCGAGGCAATGACCGAGGCGGCGCGGATCGTCTCGCCCTCCGCGGTCTCCACCCCGCAGGCGCGGCCGCGTTCGGTGAGAATGCGGGTGACGTCGGTGCCGGTGCGGATCTCGCCGCCATTGGCCTCGATCAGCCGCCGGAATGCGTCTGCCGCCGCCCCTGCGCCGCCTTTCACCACCGGCGCGCCTGCCGCTTCCAGGGCAAAGGCAATGACCTGGCCCATCTGGCCCGAATAGGTGCTTTCGGGTGTAAGCCCGCAATGCAGCACCCAGGGCGCCCAGAGTGCCTGGACATCGGCGCTGTTATAAGACGTCTCCAGCCAGCCGCGCGCCGGCTGGAGAGCTTGGCCACCCCATGCCTTGAGCCCGTTCAGCCCCCGCTTCCACGCCTGTTTCGCGACCAGCTTCGCGGTCTGGCGCGACCACAGCGGCCCGCCGAGGAGGCCGAACAGAAACTCAGCATCCGCTTCGATGCCGCCCACGTCCTGCGCGTGACGCGCGCCGTCGCCGGACGAAAGCGCGTCAAAACGTGCCACATTGGCGGCGCGATCCATCTCCAGCACCACCGCGCGTCCGTCCGGACGCAGGACGGCGGTGGGGTGGGCGGTGTGGCAGAACTCCAGTCCGTGCCTTCCCAGATCCTCTGCCAGCTCGGCGTAGGCGGGGGAGGTGAGGAACAGCACGAAGGTCGCCGCCATTACATCGTGGTGGAACCCCGGCACGGTGATCTCGTCGGTGCGCATGCAGCCGCCGATCCGGTCCGAGCGTTCAAGCATCAGCACCTGCTGCCCCTTGCGGGACAGAAGTGCTGCGGCCACCAGCGCGTTGATGCCGGAGCCGATGATGATATGGGGGGCGGCGGCCATCTGGTGTCAGCCCTTTGGCACCAGCGCCAGCGCGCGGATCGGGCTGCCGGTGCCGCGGGCGATCTTCAAGGGGGCCGCAATCAGGATCGCGCCTTTGGCGGGCAGCTTGTCCAGATTGGCGAGCGACGCGAGCCCGAAGCAATTGTCGCGGTGCAAGAGGTTATGCGCCGGGTAGGGCGGATCCATCAGCCCGGCCTGACCCGCATCGGTGCCGATGCACTGGCTGCCCCAGCCGACGATCCCCTTGGAGAGCAGGTACTCCACCGCATCCGGCGTCGGCCCGGGGCTGTGCGGGCCTTCGGCATCTGCGTTGAGGAACGCAGCCTCGTCATGCGCGCGCGTGTCCCAGTCGGTGCGCATCACCACCCATTCGCCCTTGCGGATCTCGCCGTGCTCCGCTTCCCAGGCCTTGATCAGATCGGCGGTGAGCAGGAAATCCGCGTTCTCGGCGCTTTCCTTCGAACAGTCGATCACGTTGACCGGCGCCACCAGCCGCTGCACGTTCAGCGTATCGGTGAAGCCGTCCTCGTAATCCTTACCGGTGATCCAGTGGTGCGGCGCGTCAAAATGCGTGCCGGAGTGTTCGCCCAGCTTCAACCAGTTCCAGGCGAAGAACGGGCCATCCGCGTCATATTCGCTGATCTTGTGGATTTCGACCTTGGGGGTGTTTTTGGCGAAATCTTCCGGCAGTTGAAGGATCGGCGTGTCCGGCCCCAGCGTGCCGGAACAGTCCACCACTTCAATTTCACCCGAAAGAATCTTGGCGCCAAAGTCCGCCAACACGTTGTTTGAAGTCATTTTATCTCTCCTGTTGCCCGCGGTCTGGCGCCGCTTATTGGGTCGCAATAAAGAAACACTAGACAGGTTTATATGCATTTGCAAATATCAATCCATATTGAGTTGAAGGATAGAAGCAATGCCCGCAAGCGCGGACGCAGTGATCATCGGCAGCGGCCACAACTCCCTGGCATGTGCTGCGCATTTGGCCGCAAAGGGCTGGAGCGTCGCGGTTTACGAACGTGCGGGGGAGCCCGGCGGAGCGGTCAAAACGGGGGAGTATACCTTGCCCGGCTTTCGCCACGACTGGGGCGCGATGAACCTGTCACTTTTTGCAGGCTCCCCTTTTCACAAGGTCTACGGCGAGGAGCTTGCCCGCCATGGTCTGTCGTTCGCGCCCGCATCTGATTGTTTTGCATCGGTCTTTCCCGATAGCACCTGGCTGGGGGTGAGCAATGATGCCGCCGTTACCACGAAGCGCATCGCAGGCGAGGATCCCGCCGACGGCGCCGCTTGGGCGGAGCTGACCGAGGCGTTCCCGACACAGGCAGAGACGCTCTTTGGTCTGCTCGGCTCCCCCATCAGAAAGCGTGCATTTGCATCTTTGGGTTGGAAATCCTTCCGCGGCATGGGCGCGGGCGGCATTCTGGACCTGGGCCGCTTCCTCGCCGCATCGCCCCGGGGCTGGCTGGAGGAGACCTTCCGCTCGCCCAAGGTGCGCGCGCTTCTGGCGGCCTGGGGGATGCACCTGGACTTTGCCCCGGATGTCGCGGGCGGCGCGCTTTTTCCCTATCTCGAAGGCCAGGTGAACCAGGCCTTCGGCATGGTGCTGGGTCAGGGCGGGGCGGATGTGATGATCCGCGCCATGGCGGCGATGATTGAGGCAAGGGGCGGCTCGCTCACCTGCAACGCGGACGTGACGCGCATCCTGCAAGAGGGCGGCCGCGCGACGGGTATTGAGCTCGCCAGCGGCGAAGTGGTGCGGGCAAACAAGGCGGTGATTGCCAATGTCGCCCCCTCAGCGCTGCTGCGGCTCACCGGCGGCACGCCGGACAAGCGCTATGATAAGGGGCTCAGCAAATTCGCCCACGCGCCCGGCACGATGATGATCCATCTGGCGATGGACAGCCTGCCGGATTGGGCTGCCGGAGAGGATCTGTCGCGCTTCGCCTATGTTCACATGGCGCCCAGCCTCGACCAGATGGCGGCGACCTACGCGCAGGCCAAGGCGGGGCTCCTGCCCAGCGAGCCGGTGATCGTCTGCGGCCAGCCCACCGCCATCGACCCCTCTCGCGCGCCGGAGGGCAAGCATGTGCTGTGGCTTCAGGTGCGCATGGTGCCAGGGGAGATCATGGGCGACGCGGCAGGGCAGATCGCGGCGAAGGACTGGAACAGCGCGGCAGAGCCAATGGCGGAGCGCGCGCTTGATATCCTGGACCGCTACGCGCCGGGGGTGCGGGCGAAGATCCTCGGCCGCCACGTGGTGAGCCCCGCGATGCTGGAGGCCGACAACCCCAACCTCGTCGGCGGCGATCAGGTCTGCGGCAGCCACCACCTGTCGCAACATTTTATGTTCCGGCCCCTGCGCGGGTTTGCCGATGGCAGCACCCCGGTGCGCGATCTCTACCACACCGGGGCCGCGGTCTGGCCCGGGGCGGGAACCGGAGCCGGGGCGGGATACCTGCTCGGGCAGAAACTGGCCGGCGCATAGGGGCAAAAGACCCCGGCAAAGAAAACAAGCGCCGGCCGCCAACAACAGGGAAAACAAGATGAAACTGACAAGACGCGCGTTACTGCAATCCTCTGCTGCGGGGGCCATGCTGGCCGCCAGCGGCCTGCCCGTCCTCGCCAAGGAGATCGAGGAACTGGTCATTGCCTATCACGTCAACCTGCCCAGCTGGGACCCGACGGTGGGGCCCTCGGCGGTGAACCCGACCATTCAGGGCATCTACCAGTCGGTGTTTGACATGTTCATCCACCAGAACCCGGATCTGTCCTTCGATGCGGGCATCATCACCGGGTATGGCTGGAACGAGGACAAGTCGCAGATCTGGATGGACGTGCGCGAGGGCGTCACCTGGCACAACGGCGATCCGCTCACGCCGGAGGATGTGGTCTGGTCGCTGGAACGCGCGGGCGCGCCCGACACCGGCAACCCGATCCAGTTCATCTGGGGCAAGGTCGGCAACTACGCGATCGACGGCAACCGGGTGACGGCGGACGTGAAGGAATACGAGCCCACGATCTTCAAGTGGATGAGCTTCCTCACCGGCTATGTGCTGCCGAAGAAATATTACGAGGAGGTCGGCGCCGCGGGCTTCGAGGCCAAGCCGGTCGGCACCGGCCCCTACATGGTAGAGAAATTCGAGCGCAACGCCTACGTCCGGCTGAAGGCCAACGACAACTACTGGGGCGGCGCGCCCGAGTTTAAATCAGTGACCATCAAGTTCGTGACCGACGCCGCCAGCCGCGTTGCCGAAGTGGAATCCGGCAACGCCCATGTCACGTTGGAAATGCCCTACGAGGAGTTCGACCGCCTGAAAGGCAAGGCAGGGATCGACGGCACCGCCGCGCCGGTCTCCGACATCGGGATGATCTTTATCAACGATGTCGAGGCGATGACCGATCCCAATGTTCGCAAGGCGATGGCGCATGCGATTGACAAGCAGCTGATCATCGACCGGTTGCTGTCGGGTTATGGTGTTGCCATCGACACGTTGCAGACGCCGGATTACTCGGCCTTCGACGGCTCGATCAAGGTGGCCTACGACCCTGAGAAGGCCAAGGAACTGCTCGCCGCCTCGGGCTACGGGCCGGACAACCCGGTCAAGTTCACCATCCAGACCACCCGTGGTTTCAAGCCCAAGGATTACGAGATCATCCAGGCCATCGTCGGCCTCTGGCGCAAGGTCGGGATCGAGGCGGAGATCGAGGTCTACGAGATCGCCAAGCACTACGAGCTGCGCGCCGCCGACACGCTGGCGCCCGCGGCCTTCTACAACTGGGGCAACGCCATTGGCGACCCGGCGACCTCCACCGGCTTTGCCATGTTCGGCCCCTCGCCGCACTCCGTCTGGGACGGGGAGGAGCTGATGCAGAAGATCATCCCGCTTTGGGGCGAGCCGGACGAGGAAAAGCGCATCGCGGGCTGGAAGGACGTCGACCGCCACATCGCCGACAACGCGCTGGTGATCCCGCTGCTGCAATACGTCCAGCCGATCCTGCACAGTGCCGCGGTGAAGGTGACGCCGCATGCCTCCGGCGCGCTCTTGCCGCATCTTATGACGCGGGCCTGACGCCGACGCCGCGCATCGGGACAGGGCCGGACCCCTGGCCTGTCCTGGCCGCGGGGGCGGCGGCAGTGATGCCAGCCCCCGCGGCCCTTTTTGACGAAGCAACACTATCAAGGGAACGGAAATGCAGATCCTGCGCCGAGTACTCATCCGGCTGGCCGCCTCTCTGGTGACCCTGGCCGGGGCTGCCGTGATCGTCTTTGTGGTGATCCGCGTGGTGCCGGGCAATCCGGTGGCCATGATGCTGCCGCCCGGTGCCACCGCCGAGGATATCCAGCGGCTGCAAGAGCTGTACGGGCTCGACAAATCCATCTTCCAGCAGTTCTTGATCTGGATCACCGGCGTGCTGCAGGGCGACTTCGGCACTTCGATCTCGCTGCGCCAGCCGGTGGCGGAGCTGGTGCTGGGTCGGCTGCCCGCCACGCTGGAGCTGTCGGTGATGGCGCTGGTGATCGCCGTGGCCCTGGGCGGCGCGATGGCGCTCACCGCCACGCTCCGGCGCGGCACAAGGACCGAGGGCGCCATCGACGTTGCGGGCGGCATGGCGCTGTCGGTGCCGGATTTCCTCTGGGGGCTGGTGCTGATCCTGCTGTTCGGTGTGTTTTGGCCGCTGTTCCACATCTCGGGGCGGATTTCGCCCGCCGAAGGGTTTGAGTTCCAGACCAACTTTTACCTCTGGGAAAGCCTGTTGCGTCTGCGCTTCGACGTCTGGGCCGACATCGTCGCCCATATGTTCATGCCCGCGCTGGCGCTGGCGATCCCGCTGGCAGCGATCATCTCCCAGCTTCTGAAGCAATCTCTGAAGGAAACCATGTACCTCGACTATGTCACGCTGGCCCGCACCAAGGGCTATTCGGAAACCAGCATCATCCTGCGCGAGGCGCTGCCCAATGCGATCCTGCCGACGCTGACGCTGATCGGCGTACAGTTCACCTTCCTGATCGGCGGCACCGTCATCATCGAGCGGCTGTTCTCTTACGAGGGTCTCGGCAACATGGCGATCGACGCGGTGATCAACCGAGATCTGCCGCTGATCCAGGGCATCGTGATCCTGTTTGCACTGCTGTTCACTGTCGTGAACCTGCTGGTGGATATGACCTATGCCGCTCTGAACCCGAGGTTGCGCCATGCGTGATGCACGGGGAGAGATCCGCCGCTTGCCCGGGCCGCGGCTGTGGCTGGCGGGCGGCTGGCTGGCGCTTCTGGTGCTGGCGGCCCTTCTCGCGCCCTGGATCAGCCCGCATGACCCGCTGGCACAAGACCTCTTCGCGGGCCGACTGCCGCCGGTTTGGGAGACGGGCGCAGATCCGAACTTCCTGCTGGGAACCGACAGCCTGGGCCGCGATGTCCTGAGCCGCATCCTGCATGGCGCCCGCCTTGCGCTGGGTATCGCGCTGATCGCGGGCGCGCTTACCTGTCTCATTGGCGCCACGCTGGGGCTGATTGCCGGCTACTACGGTGGCTGGGTGGACCTTGCGGTGTCGCGGCTGGTCGATATCTGGATGGCCTTCCCGCCGGTGCTGTTCGCGATCCTGCTGATTGCGGTGCTGGGCACCGGCATGACCTCCATCATCATCGCCATCGTGGTGATCGACTGGACCCGCTTTGCCCGCGTGGTGCGGGCCGAGGCGATGGGGCAGGCGCAGATGGATTACGTCGCCTCCGCCCAGGTGGCAGGCCGCAGCCGCTTTGGCACGATGCTGGCCGAGATCCTGCCCAACGTGCTGCCAGCCATCGTCGCCCTGCTGACGCTGGAGATGGGCATCGCCGTGATCGTCGAGGCGATCCTGAGCTTCGTGAACCTCTCGGTTTCGACCGACGCGCCGACCTGGGGCGGCATGATCGCCGAGGGCCGCACCTCGGTGCATCAGGCGTGGTGGGTGCTGGTGTTCCCGCTTGCCACCCTGTTTCTCACCGTTCTCAGCTTCTCGCAGCTTGGCGAGGGGTTGAAGGACCATTTCGATCCGGTGTTGCGATGAGTTACCTGAGCATTGAAAACCTCGACGTGCGGCTGCGCGACGGCCCGCCGGTGCTGCGCGGCGTGAGCTTGCGCGTGGCGGCGGGCGAGTCCCGCGCGCTGGTCGGCGAAAGCGGCGCGGGCAAATCGATGATCGGCAAATCTGTGCTGGGTGTCCTGCCGCGTGCCCTTCAGGTGACCGGCGGGCGCATCCTTCTGGATGGCGAGGACCTTCAGGCGCTGCCGCCCCGCACCCGGCGCCAGCGCATCGGTGCCAAGGTGGCGCTGATCCCGCAGGACCCGCTCACTGCGCTCAACCCGTCGCGCCGGATTGGTCCGCAGATCACCAACCGGCTGGTCGATATCCTCGGCTGGTCCAGCAGGGCGGCCGAAGCCCGCGCGCTCGAGCTTCTGGAGGAGGTCCAGATCCATGAGCCCAAGCGGGTGATGCGTGCCTATCCGCATGAGCTCTCGGGCGGCATGCGTCAGCGCATTCTGATCGCCGCCGCCTTTGCCGCGGAGCCGAAGCTCATCATCGCTGACGAGCCGACCACCGCGCTGGACGTGACAGTCCAGAAGCAGATCCTGCGGCTGATCCGCCAGATGCAGGAGCGCCACGGCACGGCGTTGTTGTTCGTGACCCATGATCTGGGCGTGGTGTCCAAGGTCTGCCAGACGATGAGCGTGCTCTATGCTGGTAAGGTGGTGGAGGACACCGACGTGCGCGCCTTTTTCCGCCAGCCGGACCACCCCTATTCCGCAGCGTTGCTGGCGGCGACCCCGAAATACACCGACCCGGACGGCAGCCTGACCCCGGTGCCGCCCGGAGTAATTGCCGCAGTGGAGGCAGAGGTTGCCCGCAGCGACCGCGAGCGGGAGGCTGCCGAATGAGCGATGTAATCTACGATGTGCGCGATCTGCGCCTGAGCTTTCCGGATATGTCGAAAAAACCCCTCCTGGGACCTGCGCCGCGGATGGAGGTGCTGAAGGGCCTGAGCTTCCAGATCCCCAAGGGCGAAGTGCTGGGCATCGTCGGCGGCTCCGGCTCGGGCAAGTCCACCCTGGGGCGCGCGCTGGTGCGGCTGATCGAACCCGACAGCGGCAGCGTTACCTTCGAAGGCCGCGACATCACCCACGCTGGCGAGGATACGCTACGCCCGTTGCGCGCGCGGTTCCAGATGATCTTCCAGGACCCGATGTCATCGCTCAACCCGCGGCGGCAGGTGGGCGGCATCATCGCCGGGCCTTTGCGCGTGCAGGGCAGGGAGGACATCCCCGCCCGCGTGCGCGAGGCGTTGGACATGGTGGGCCTGCCGCAAAGCTTTGCCAGCCGTTACCCGCATGAGCTCTCGGGCGGTCAGCGCCAGCGCGTCGGCATCGCCCGCGCCATTGCGTTGCGGCCCGAGTTCATTCTCGCCGATGAGATCGTCTCCGGCCTTGATGTGTCGAGCCAGGCGCAGGTACTGAACCTCCTGGAGGAGCTGGTGCGCGAGCTGGGGCTGACGCTGGCCTTCATCAGTCACGACCTGTCGGTGATCCGGCGGCTGTGCAGCCGGGCACTGGTGCTCTACCGCGGGGACATCGTGGAAAACGCGGAGACGGCGGCGCTTTTTGCGGCACCGCAAGCCGCCTACACTCGAGAGCTGATGTCAGCGATCCCCCTGCCGGACCCGGATCAGGCCTGGGCCTAAAGCCCGGTGGTCCGCGCAAGCGAAGACCCGCCCGGCAGGGGATGCCGGGCGGGTTTCTCTTTCGTGGATGTTTCCCGAGGCGTGAGAGCAACACAATCCACATGCTCAAAGTCGCGCATCGCCGACGCGTGGGGGCGCGCAGGCGGTTCAGCGCGACGCTCAGTCCGCGATCAGGCCGGGCAGGAAGGTGCCCACCGCGGGCTGCCAGACGATCAGCGCGAGCACCGCCAGCTTGATGACCAGGAAGGGGGTGACCGCGGCGTAGATCTGCTTCATGCCGACGCCCTCAGGCGCCACACCGCGCATCACGAACAGCAATAGCCCGAAGGGCGGCGTCAAGAGGCCGATCTCCATCGTCAGCAGGTAGACCACGCCCAGGATCAGCTCGTTGATGCCAAGCTGCGCTGCCAGCGGCACGAAGACCGGCACCGTCACCATCAGCATTGAGACCTGATCGACGAAACAGCCGAGGAACAGCAGGATTACGATCATGCCGATCAGCACCATTGTGGGGGTCGGATCCACCGCGTTGATCGCCTTGATCAAGCCATTGGTGGCGCCGCTGAAGGACAGGATCTGCGCGAAGGTCTGGCTGGCGGCCATGATGAACAGGATCATCACCGAAAGCTTCACCGTCTCCATCAGCGCCTTGGCCACCTTGGACCAGCTCAGCGCCCGGTAGGCCGCCCCGGCCCCAAGCGCTGCAAGACAGCCAAGTGCGGCGGACTCGGTGGGGGTGGCGAAACCCAGCAGAAGGCTGCCGATCACCACCGCAAACAGCGCAGAGAGCGGCGCCACGTAGATCAGGAACGGCCTCCAGCGCTCGGCCAGCGTCATCTCCGGCAAGTCATCGGGCGGTGCAGCACTGGGGTCCAGCTTGCTGCGCACCACGATATAAAGCACGAACAACCCCGCCAGCAGGATCGCGGGCATCACTCCGGCAACCAGCAGGCCGGAGATCGAGATCCCGGCAAGGCTGCCCACAAGCACCGCCAACGCCGAGGGCGGGATCAGCATCGCAATCGCGCCCGAGGCCATGATCGGCCCCATCGCCATCGTCGGATGATAGCCCCGTTGCAACATCCCCGGCAGCATGGTTGAGCCCAGCATCGCGGTATTGGCAATGGTGGAGCCGGACAGCGCTGCAAAGATCGTGCCGCCAAAGACTGTGACCACCGACAGGCGGCCCGGCAGGCGGGTCACCACCCGCTCGATCGCCTCGATGGCGCGGTGGGCGATGCCGGTCTGGAACAGGATCTCGCCCATCAGGATAAACAGCGGGATCGGCGCCATCTGGAAATTCGCCACCGACTGGGTGGCATTGCGGGCCAGCTGCAACAGGCCGCGCTCGCCGCCCAGCACCTCATAGGCGCCGATCATGGTAACGGTGATGAAGGCAAAGGCCACCGGCAGGCCCGCCAGCAGCAGTGCCGCCAGCCCGCCCAGCATCAGCGAAAGGGTGAAGATCCAGTCCATGGCAGGTCCTTTCAGAGGCCGGAGAGCGGCGCGTTGTGCGGATCGGGACGAACCAGCTTGCGCAGGAATTCCACGGCGCAAAGCGCCATCGACAGGGGCAGCACGGTCAGCGTCCACCACTCGGGGAAAGTAAAGGCCGTGCGCACCATCGAGCCGCGCGCATAAGACTGCCACAGCGCCTGCAGCCCGGCCCAGCACAGGACCACGCAGGCCGCGGCTCCCAGCCCGCAGGCCAGCGCGGTTGCAACCCGGCGCGCGCCGGGCGGCAGGCCGCGTGTCACCAGGTCAACCTGCACGTGGGCGTTGCGCATCAGCACCCAGGGTGCGCCCAAGAAGGTCGCCGCCATCAGCCCGTATTCGATGGCATCCAGCGCGCCGTAGATCACCGGTAGGCCAAGGTTGCGCAGCGCCACGTTGAGCGGGATTACCAGGGTGATCGCGGCGAGAATGGCGGCGCTGGACACGGCAAGAGCCGTGAGCAGCGCGCTGAAGCACCGGGAGAACGTGGTCATGATGGTGTCACCGTATTGTCAGGAGCAAAAGGCTGGGGCCTGGCGGAGCGGGGCGGCACCGGTCTGATCCGGCCCGCCCCGTCCGGTCATTTCACCAGCAGGCAGGCCTGCAGTTTTTCGGCCATCTCCGGGTCGGTCTTCATTACTTCGCCCCAGCCCTCGGATTGCGCGGTGGCGCTCCAGAGGGTGGCGTTCTCGCCCTCGAAGGTGATGGTCTCGATGCCGGCGTTGGCTTGCGCCTCGGCCTCGGTTGCATTGCGGGCGAGATTCTCGGCGTTTTGCGCCTCGATCCAGGCGGCGCCGTCCTCGAGGACCGCGCGCTGCGCGTCACTGAGGCCGGACCAGGTGTCGAGGTTCACCAGGAAATTCACGTCCACCTGGTAGAAGCCCGGATCGACCCGGTAGGCGGTCTGCTCGTGCCAGCCGAGGTCCAGCACACCCTGGCTGGGCCAGCCGTAGCCGTCGATCGCGCCACGCTCCAGCGCGGTGTAGACCTCGCCCGGGGCGGTACGCACCAGCGTGGCGCCGAGCTTTTCGAACATCGCGCGGTAAACCGGTGTTGTGCGGATGGTGAGCCCCGACAGATCCGGCCCCTCCAGCGGTTTGGTCAGATACAGGTGGTAGTTCATGTGGTCGCCGACCCGGGCCAGATATTTGACGTTCATCTGCTGCTGGTGCATCCCGTCAATGATGTCATAGCAGCCGTTGGCCCGCTGATCCTGGATGGTGTTCTGCGCCAGGTGCAGTGCCTCGCCCGCAGGTAGCAGGTTCGGGTAGTAGGCGGTGGTGTTGTTGGCGATATCGACGATCCCTGCCTGTACCGCGTTTCCAAGCTCGAAGGGCGGCACCGCCTCCGGCCCGCCGAGGAGCTGGATCTGCACCTCCCCGGCACCGTTTTCGTTCACCCAATCGACAAAGGCCTCGAAGTCGCGGGAAAAGGTGGTGCCGGTGGCGAAGGCGGTCACCGCCTTCAGCGTGACCTCTTCGGCCTGGGCTGTGGCCCCGGTGAGGGTGGCGGCGCCGATCATGGCGGCGGTGGCGAGTGAGCGGTACGTCATTTCAGTCTCCCTGGGTAGATGAAAGCGCATGGACCCGGGGCTTCGGCGCCCGTTGTTTTCCCGTGCGAATAGGGAAAAGCCTAGAGAGAGCTTCGCATTGCTTCAAGATAGAAGTTTTAGGGTTGAAGTATTTTTATGTGCATATGCATTCGATTCTGGCAGGTTTCTGACTCTATGGCGCGGTTGGGCGCGTACAGCAAGGCGCGTGGTCCGCTCTTCATGGCAGACGGGGCGTTTGCGGTCGTGGCTGCAGCTTTGCGCGCTTTCCGAGGTTCTGGCGATGGCTTCGGGGGGGAATTCGTCGCCTGCGCCGAATGGGCCGCGCAATCAAAGCCGTTCCAAACCGAGGATGCGGTTTAGGTGGGCGAATACCATCTCTACCTGAATAGGCCCGTGTTTCTTAGACGCCTCCGGGTGTCAGTTTCCCTTGTCGTTCAATGTCGACAGGCGACTGCAGCCCGTTCTGCGCATGCTTGCGCTTTGGAGTGTAGGACATTTTGATGTAATCGAACAGAACCTGCCCAGCGACCGGGGCGTGGCTCATTTCGGAATGTCAGCGCGCTTGACTTTGTCTGGCTCACTTCTCACTTTTGATCATGACAAAGGATCAACCCGTCGCCAGAACCACCGTCGTCGCGGATCATGTCGATCCTCAGAAACGGTTCCAGTCATGGAGGGCGCATATCGAACCCTTCTTCGATGTGGCGCTACCGGGCGGCGAAGCTGACTCTGACTTTCATGCGCAGGTGGACGTGACGCT
This sequence comes from Leisingera sp. SA32, assembly GCF_056033425.1. Lineage (NCBI taxonomy): Bacteria > Pseudomonadati > Pseudomonadota > Alphaproteobacteria > Rhodobacterales > Roseobacteraceae > Leisingera > Leisingera sp. SA32. The sequence goes on from NZ_JBVYHB010000006.1 coordinate 25,153, forward strand.
TATCGATCAGCTCATCGTGGGACGTTGCGCCGCATCAGAACAGACTTTTGAACGATCGCATCTGAAGGCATCCAAGGACGCGCACGACCATTTCATGATTCAGGTGTTTCACCGCGGCCACACCGAAGCCAAGTGCGGACGACATCGACCAACGGCCCTGCCTGGAGACGTGTGGATCCTGGATATGGCCGAGGACCTGAGCGCGAGGAACAGTGCCTTCGCGAACCTCACGCTGGTTCTGCCTCGCTCGCTGCTCGACCCCGGCGCAACGCTTGCGCGGCAGCATCTGCGCACAATCCCACGCGATCTGCCTATCGCCCGCCTTTTCACGGCCTATCTGAACAGCCTCGCCGACAGCGTTTCTACCATGACGCAGCAGGAGGCCGAGCAGATCGTGCCCGCTACCGCTGGGATAGTCACGGCCCTGTTGAATGCGAAGGACGGACGTGATCCTGACTTGGCCCGCTCGCATGTCGAAGAGGCGACGTTTCTGGTTGCGCGGCAATTGGTCGATCGGCGGCTCACAGATCCGTCGCTGTCGCCACAGGTGACCGCTGAAGGGCTGGGTCTTTCGCGGACCGCGCTCTACCGCTTGTTTGCCAAGACCGGCGGCGTCGCGTGTTACATCCGCAACCAACGGCTTCGGCGGAGTGCGCGCGACCTGTTTGATCCCTGCAAATCGCATCTTCGAATCTACGAAATTGCCCTGAAATGGGGTTTTTCCAGCGAAAGCGATTATTCCCGTTCTTTCCGTCGCCGCTTTGGCATCGCACCGCGGGATGCGCGTGTCGCCCGCTCTCTCGCACGATCACAGTCGGGCTTGGCGCTAGACCAGCCCGACGCTGTGTTGGAGCGCTGGTTGCTGGATCTGCGCTGACAGCTTGGCGTTCAGACGAACACGAAGTCATCAAAGCTGAGCTCGAACCGCTCTGCGCTGTCGGGCTCGATGGTGGCGAGTAGAATTTCTGGCGCTGAGGCAAAGCCGTCTGAGTCATAGGACAGGCTGCCCGTGCTGCTGTCGTAAAACAACCGGTCGTCGACATCGGCACTACCTAAAAAGGTGTCCTTGAACAGGGAGTCGAAATTGGAGGCGGTGATCCCCAATTCCTCGTCCAGAACGATCTGGTCACCGGTCTTGAACAGGATCACGTCCGCATCGTCGGACGTACGATTTGAAGCAGACAGAAGGTAGTGATCCGCCCCCGCCCCACCGTCAAGCGTGTCCGCTCCCTTGCCACCGACGAGCGTATCGTTTCCTTTGCCGCCGCTCAATTGATCCGCGCCAAAGCCCCCCCGCAGGATATCTTCGCCACGCCCGCCGGCCAAAACGTCGTCACCGCCTCCCCCCAGAAGCGTATCACTGCCGGAATTGCCACTCAGGTCGTCGGCGCCCTGGCTTCCCCGCAGTCGATCGGCGCGCAGACCCCCGGCAAGCACGTCATCGCCGCTCTGGCCCAAGAGCGTGTCCGCCCCGTTTCGGCCGAGCAGTATCGCACCGGTTTCGTCGGCCATCAGCCGGTCGTCGAACGCGCTGCCGATCACTTTTGTCACCTCTGCCGAGACACTCCCTGACCCGCCCTGACCAGTCGTGTAGCCCATGTAAGGAGGGGAGATTATGTAAAACGACGAATCCGCGCTGGCCCCGAACGACACGGCGCCGGTGGTGTTAGAGAAATCAAGTGTCAGCCCGCCATCGGTTCCCTGACTGCCGTCGATCAACGTCTCGGCGCCATCGTACAGCACCAGCCGGTCGTCGGCCTCGCTCGAGAATGCTGCGATGTAGGTGAATTGATCGCCCCGTACGAACACGTTGTTGTTGCCCGCTTCGGAGAAGAACGTGGCGCTGTCCCCCTTGACCACGATGCGGTCGTCGCCCGAACCGTCCGTGACCACTCCGCTATCGCCGAGCAGGCGCACCGTATCGTTGCCCCGTCCGGTTTCGACCGAAACCGCGTTGCCAGCCACGACAACCTCGTCGTCGCCATCGCTCGTCAGAACCCGCATGCCGTTCGCCGAGATGTTCAGCCTGTCATTGCCATTGCCGACCTTGATGTACTCCACGCTGGAGACGGCGGTGGTGCCACCGTCTGTGGTGACCGAGCCAAGTCCATCGGCGTCGAAACGGACGACGGCATCGCCATTGATCGCGCGAAAGTCTGCGGCGTCCCGACCTTTGCCACCGTCCAGCGTATCGGAGCCTGCGCTGCCATAGATCGTGTCGTCGCCCGCGCCGCCAAGAACCAGGTCATCGCCCGCGTTGCCAAACAGATGGTCGTCTCCAAGCCTGCCGCGGATGGTGTCATTGCCGTGGCCGCCGTTGACCCTGTCCGGTTCGTCGCCGCCGACAATCAAATCGTTGCGTACGCTGCCAAAGGCCGTGTTCTCAAGGTCATCGGCCTGCAGAGAGAGGCCATTGGTCTCGGTGTCGGCGGATACCGCATCCATGATCCCGCGCGCACGTTCAAGCGTATCTTCGACGGAGGTAAAACCTGTGAAATGCCCCAGCACCTCGCCTGTGACCTGGTCAATCACAAGGAACGTTGGATAAACGGTCAGGTCGTCGATCAGTCGAAGCTCCTGAGAGTCGAGGTAGTTGCCGGTTGTATAGACGTCTCGGTCAACGCCGAACCGCACCGCGTATTCCGCCAGATCCGCGACCGTCGCATTGTTGCCTCTGTCAGAGCCTTCCATCAGCAATGTCTTTGAGACAAATTCGTTGCCAAGCGCGGCGCTGTAGGCGTCTTCGAGATATCCCAGTTCCCGCGTAGGATTGCACCAGGTGGCCGCAAGCTCCACGATCGCGGGCCGCGTGTCCTTGGAGTCCAGAAGGTCCACAGTCTCACCGGCCTGATTGACGAACTCGAAATCGGGCATGACCGCGCCGGGTGAGGTCAACGCGGGATACTCGGACACGTCATACGTCAGTTGCCTGTCGTAAATCTCCTCGCCGTTTTCAGTCACGGTCACGTCGACTCGCTGACCGGCGGCGAAAATGTCTTCATTCACCTGCGGATCGAAGAGGAACATGATCTGCGTGTCGACAGACACGAAGGCGCGCACCCCCTCGGCGACCTCGACAGGGCCATTCTCCAGCGGGCCATTGACTGTGAAGGCAGTGCCATTCACGTCAATTTCGATCACCGCTCCGGTGTCAGGCAAACGGTTGAAACGCAATAGAAGTTGAATAGGATCGTCGCTCCCCGGCAGCAGATAATCCGTTACGTAGCTGTAGGTGATACGAAACTGCTGGGCCATGGGGAACCTTTCATGCGGGAGCGCACGGTCTGCGTCGGGGAAAGCGGTCCTTCCTCAACACGGAGGTTCTGAGAACCGGTGCGACAGCTGGCGCATAAAGCGTTTTTTTTGTAAGGTATGGAATTCCAAGATAGATACTTTGGCTGCTCGCATAAGACCATCGCAGAGTGTTCCATTTTTTTGACAGTGCGTTCCACCTCCTGCGACACAACCGGCGTCCCCTTAGTGCCAAGAAGCGGCCTCATCGCTTGCGAAAGGGCTAAGAGAAAGGGACTGAGACGAGCCGGTTGCTCTAGTTCGAGCAATGAGCAGCCAGGTTCACGCCCGACGCACCACCGTTTTCATAAAGTGTCGGATGCGCGCCTGCGACGTTCGGGATCACGTCTCCTGCAGTTGGGAGGCAGGCCGGTTTCCCGCCCTTGGATCATATGCTGGGTTGGCTGAAGGTGTTGTCGGCCTGGGTCCGCTCTGCGCTGGTGGCCACCAATCTGCGGTAGCACATGCGCTGTTCAAAGCAAGGGCGGCTGCGGGCTCACGCCGGACTTGCAGCGGTGCGGCAACGGGGGTGCAGCAAGATCGCCCGCAATCTCGACCGCCGGATGACTCCAGCCAGTCCAAAGCGGTCAGCGAGTTGAGAACCCTTGCAGGTGGACGCAGACATTCACGGTGTTCCGATCACGCGGGAAACCGCCTAAATATCCTTAAATCCGCTCTTGGGGGGCAAAAGCCTGCCGCACGCGATTTGCGAAGAACCAGTAACTGGACCGACTGCGCACGAGGTCTGACTGTCGACGTCAGACTGGGGAACTGAACTGAAAAGGCAAGCTTCTGCCCGTCGGTCCACTCAAACTGCCGATAGATTCTGACAGTTCAGGGAGTGCTTTTGTTCCTCGCGATACCGGGCCAGCATCTCATATGCGCTGGTGCGCATGCCGCTGGCGCTGCACATCGCCCGGCCTGCCAGGGTGCAGGTCCAGTTGCTGATGCGCGCCGTAACGCCGTCTTCTGACGCAGTCACATGAAAATGGATCACGCCGTCCAGGATGCCGGTTACGGACTGATCGTCGAGTTGGTTGATTTTCAAAGCCATTTTTGTTTTCCTTTGTTGGCCAAGAGGAGGGTTTCGCCCTTTGCCCGTCCGCATTCAGACGAGACTTGTGGGGCGAGATGACGTCGTGGCAGCACGCACTGTTGTCGCGAGCTGACGGCCATATCTCGGGTATGTGTCCCCCGGAAACCGACCCGGCCTTCGGAGGACACATTGGCAATGCTTACTGCAGCTGCAGGTTTTCTGCGGAGGATTTTCCGCGCATCCGGTCTTCTTTCAGATCGAAGCCAACTTTGTCGCCTTCGTTCAGACCAGTCAGGCCAGAGCGCTGAACCGAACTGATGTGAACGAATGCGTCGCCGCTGCCGTTGTCCAGTTCGATGAAGCCGTAGCCTTTAGTTTCGTTGAACCATTTTACTGTTCCGGTTGTCATGAGATTATCCTTTCAATGACATGTGTGCCTGCCATGTATGGCCGGGCAGATTGCAGCCCCTTAGGCCGCAGGTTTTGGTGACTGGTCAGTATTGGCCAGCATGCACGCAATCGCTCTGAGTTCGGTCAGAACCGGGATTGGGGCGTGAATAGTCGGTCCGCCTTTAAGGGGCGGGATTGGTCGTGCGGCCATTGTGCGATTGTTTCGCATTGGCGTCGCGCACGGGCTTTGGTGTTGATCCGGCGGTCTAACGCCACGGACACCAGGTCTCTCTGATCTAATGGGAAGCTCGCGTAGAATAGCTACCGTTGTTTCTGCGCCCTCTGGGGCTATTCAAGGCAACAATCGGTAGATCACGGACGAGAATACTTTGCCGTTGATCGGGTCATCCACACGCGGCAATTCAGCCTTCCTAAAGGGCAAAGACTGAGAATGCAACACCTGATTTCGGTGCCGACGCGGCATCGGTGGCCGGGTTGCCTTGTGTGACATTTCGATCACCTGCGGGACGTCGAACATGGCTCTGTTGAATATGGTCAGTGCGCTTGGTTGGGACGGGCAAGGGGTAGGTCAGTGGATTGGCCGCGTCCCGGCGCCCGGCGCTTCGCCGCTCATTTGCCGGTGGAGGGAACTTAACCCGAAGTCTGCGCGTTTCCACTGAACGCGCGAGAGGAGCCATCATGTCGACGATTACCACGTTAAATCCCGCAACTGGCGAGACGATCGAAACGTATCCGCTGATGAGCAAGCAAGAGGTCATCCAAAAGCTGGAGGCCGCGCAGGACGCGTTTCTGGACTGGCGAAAGCTGTCCCATGCAGAGCGCGCGCCCTACCTGACCAAGATCGCGGAAACGCTCCGGGCCAACGCCGACGACTTGGCGGCGCTGATGACCCGAGAGACCGGCAAGCTGTTGAAAGACGGCAAGCGTGAAGTCGAACTCTGCGCCGCGATCTTTGAGTATTCCGCAAAGCACGGCCCCGATGCCCTGGCCGACGAAGAGCGCAGCTACGGCACAAACGGTGGGCGCGGCATTGTAAGCTACCAGCCAATTGGTGTGATCTACTCGATCCAGCCGTGGAACTTTCCGCTGTATCAGCCCGTCCGCGTGCTGGCGGCGAACCTGATGACGGGCAACGCCTGTGTGCTCAAACACGCCTCGATCTGCACCGGCTCGGGCCTGCGCTTGCGTGAGCTTTGCATCGAAGCTGGCCTTCCCGAAGATCTGTTTCAGGTCATCCTGATCGATCACGACACCAGCGACGAGGTGATCGCCCACCCTCTTGTACGCGGGGTGACGCTCACCGGCAGTGATGGTGCGGGCAGCCATGTGGCCGCGGTCGCTGCCAAGGCGCTGAAAAAGACGGTGTTGGAGCTGGGGTCGAACGACGCCTACCTTGTGCTGGAGAACGCCGACATCGAAACGGCGGTCAAACACTCTGTCATCGGGCGGGTATACAACAACGGCGAAACCTGCGTTTCGGCCAAACGGTTCGTGGTGGCGGACAAGGTCTATGACGGCTTTGTGTCTGCCTTTGTCGATCAGATGAACGCCATCAAGATGGGGGACCCGACGGACCAGGACACCCAACTGGGGCCGCTGTCGAGCCAAGATCAGTTCGATAGGGTCAAGGATCAGGTGGATGAAAGCGTGGCGAAGGGGGCCAAAGTGCTGTGCGGTGGCGAGGCCCCCGAACGAACCGGAGCGTATTATCCCGCGACTGTTTTGGTGGACGTGGAACCCGGAATGCCGGCCTATGATGACGAAATATTCGGCCCCGTGGCAGCCGTGATCCGCGCAAAGGACGACGAAGACGCGATGCGTATCGCCAATGATAGCCGATATGGTCTGGGTGGCGGGATTTTCTGCAAGGACGAAGCGCACGCTGTGAAGCTGGCACGCGACCACTTTGATACCGGCATGGTCCGCATCAACTCTTTCGGCGCGGCCGATCCGAATATGCCCTTTGGCGGCGTCAAGGATTCAGGCTACGGGCGCGAACATGGCGGCTTTGGCATGAAGGAATTCGTCAATGTGAAAGCGATCTTTTTGCCATGATCACACTCCATGCACTGCAATACTCCCGCGCCACCCGTGTTCTCTGGCTTCTGGCCGACCTGGGACAGCCCTGCAATCGCATCGACTATGACCGGACCGATGCCTTCCACGCACCGGACGCTTTGTCCAAGGTGCATCCCTTGGGTAAATCCCCGGTGATTGAGGACGACGGCGAGATTATCGCCGAGTCCGCCACGATCCTGCGATACCTGGCGGCCAAGTTCGACGACGACTCCCACACGCCGCCCCGCGGCACGTCACAGTTCTGGCAACATGAGGCGCTTCTGGATTACGTGGAGGCGTCCCTGGCCGAGGTTGCGCTGCGCGCCATCTTGCCTGCTTTTGGTGGCGAGCCCGTGCCAAAGGACGCCAAGACCGCGCTCGACACCCATCTCGATTATATCGCTCAGGCCATCGGCGACGGGCCGTTGCTGTTCGGCGACAAGGCGATGCTGGCGGATATTCAGCTGTCCTACATCGTTGCGCTTCTGGCGCGGTTTGACCTGTTGGCAGACCATCCCAAGGTCGCGGCCTACTGGGACAGCTTACAAACGCAGCCGGGCTACATCACCGCCACGCGATCCGCCGGACCGATGGCGCCGCCGGCTTGACCATACAGAAAGGACGTCCCATGCCCATGAATATCCTGATCGCCGGTGCAACCGGCAAGACCGGCCGAATTTTGACCCAAGACCTGCTGGAGCAAGGCCACAACCTGACCGCGCTTGTACGGGAAAGTTCAGATACCAGCAGCCTGCCAGAAGGCACCAAGCTTCGCCATGGCGATCTGACCGACTTGCAACAAGGCGCGTGTGACGGCGCGGATGTGGTGATCTTTGCCGCAGGCTCTGGCGGGGGGACCGGGCCGGAGATGACAGAGAAAGTGGATCGCGACGGTGCCAAGCGACTGATCGATCTGGCAAAGGACGCCGGTGTCGACCGCTTCGTAATGCTGAGTTCCATCGGTGCGGACCAGTCCGACCCGTCGGGCGATCTGGCGCATTACCTGAAGGCCAAACATGCCGCCGACGAACACCTCAAGAATTCCGGGCTGACCTATGCCATCCTGCGGCCGGTATCGTTGACAGATGGCGGTCGCAACGACGACGTCATCCTTGGTGATCAGGTCGACAAGTCAGCAAAGGCCAGCCGCGCCGATGTCGCTGCGGTCTTGGCTGAGGCCGCCACGACCGGCCGGTTGGACGGACAGGCACTGGACATGCAATCAGCCTGAAAAAGAACCCGCGTCCGGCCCTGCTGTCGCCGGACGCCCCATGATTTCACCTGCACAAGCTCGTTACACCATCCCAAGACCGTTTCTGCTCAATTCGGTCAAGGGTTTCACGTTATGAACCCAACGTGATTGCTTAGACGCATCAGCCATTGGGCCCCTACGACCTACAAGACCACGAATTGGCCGGCCTCCAATGAGGCACTGAGGCGGCGCGGTTTTCCATGCAGTCCCCTCTCATCGAAACTTCGTTTCGGCTACCGGGCAGCGGGACGGTGGTTCTCGTAGGACTGACTTGGGATCGACACTGACCAGCCTTCAGGCCCGGCGCCGCGGGGTGTCATGATGCCGCATCACCCTGAGCGCTGCGTCTCGCCGCGTGGTCACTGCCGTCAGTTCTTTCCCAGGGGGTTCTTGAGAACCACGTTGCCCACCATCGTACCCTGTCGCCTCAGGCCGGTGTCAGTTGATGTCCTGAACCTTCATGACCAGGTCGTTCCAGTTGCGCTGGTTTTCGATGTCATGTTCCAGCCCCTGATCCTCTGCGATGGTGAACCGCTTGATTGCCGGTGTCTTGTTGGTCGCCTGATAAAGCCAGTACGCTTCTGCCTTGAGGGCGTCGCGGATCGGCTGGTCGATGGATTCGTACACCATCTGCTTGCACGCATTGATCGCATGGACAGGGAAGCGGGCAATGCGGTTGGCCAGCGCGTCGACATAGGGGCCGATCTCATCCTGATCCAGTGCCTTGTTTATGGTGCCGAAGCGTTCTGCGTCATCCGCATCATAGTCCTGGGCGCTGAGGATGATTTCCAGCGCCCGGCCCAGACCCGTCTGCCGGGCCATCCGCGATGCGCCGCCGCCGCAGGGCAGGATGCCCATGCCGACTTCCATCTGCATGAATTTGAACTTGCCGCGGGCGGCAAACCGCATGTCCATTGCAAGCGCCAACTCGTGGCCGCCGCCACGCGTGAAACCTTCGAGTTTGGCAATAGTGGCCTGGGGTACCTTGCTGATGCGTTCGCAGATGATTTGCAGGTCCAGCATCCTGGCGTCCTGGCGCGACACGGCTTCGGTGGACATGTCCTTGAGCAGTTCGGTGTCGTAGTGGCTGACCCAGATTTCTGGGTTTGCAGACTGAAAGATCACGACCTTGAGCGACCGGTCCCGCTCGAGCTTCATCGCGAGATTGCTCAGATCCGCCAGCATTTCCTGGCCTTGGATATTCACGGTCTTGTAATCGAAGGTAACCGTGGCGATGGCCGCGTCGATCGCGACTGTGAAAGTGGTAAAGTTGTCGTAGTTCATTCTGGTCCCCAATCTGGCTGGGCGCCTTTCCCTGCAGGGCCGCCGAGGCAGCGTCTTGGGGCAGCGCGGTGAAAGAGCAATGCAGAAGCTCTCCTGCCAATGACCATATTTCCGATAATACCCGGCATTAATCCGTGGGTTATCGGTTCAGAATACCGATTATCTATATAATGTCGGGGGATCACGGGTGGAGCGCAAACAATGTCTGCCGCGCCCGAGAGCCTTTCAACACATGGGTCCCCATGGGTTCCGGGAGGGGATCCAGCAGGCTCGCGACTTGCTCGGAAACCAGAATGCTGCGCTTCAGCGGCTTGCAGAGGCTTTCAATGCGGTTGGCAATATTGACGGCTTCGCCAATGACGGTGAAGTCCAGCCGCCTGGACGCACCAATATTGCCGAAATACACCTCGCCAGCGTGCAGCCCGATCCCGCTCTGGAGCGGCGGCAGCCCTTGCCGGGGGAGGTCCGTTGCGTTGGTCTCTGTCAGGTGTCTGATTGCCTCTTGGGCCGCGCGGGCTGCGGCACGGGCTGCGCCGCCGCGGCCACGAAAATCATTCGCAGGAAAGATCGCCAGCATGCCATCCCCGATGAACTTCAATACATCTCCGCCATGTGCGGTCACAGCCTCGGCCATGACAGAGAAGTAACTGTCCAGCAGTGCCGCCAGTGTCTGACTGTCCAGAGTGTCAGCAAGACGGGAATAGTCCCGCATGTCGGATTGCCAGACGATAGCATCCACCACGACGCCAGTACCGCGCTTTATGGTGCCCTTGACGACCTTGCTCCCGGCTTCCCGCCCCAGATAAGTGTGGGAGATATTTTCGGTTATCTTGATCGCAATGTGCCGATCCACATGCAGGGAGAAGAGTTTCAAGAGCTGGTCCAGCTTCCGGATCTGGCTGTCTGCAAAGCCGCCCGCCTGGTGGGTCGCCAAAGTAACGGCATTGAAGCGTTCGCCACTGGCTGACAATGGAATTGCCAAGTATTCGGTAAAACCTTCGTGTCCCAGCGCTTGCAACAGTTTGCTTTCGGCCTTCGGCCCGGGCCGACGCAGTGGTTCCTTGACGATCTCGCCATGCTCCATCGCGCGGTACAGAGGATTTTTCATGTAGGCGTCCGTTCGTAGAACCTCTTGGCGGATCTGGATCTCGTCGCAGAAACCATCGGTGCTGCTCCAGTTCCAGGCATAACCTAGGGCTTGGGGGTGCAGGGTGCCGACGTTCAGGCTCAAGCGGCTGACACCCAGGCCTGCCTGCGCAAGCAAGCTTACAAAACCTTCGATCAAGCCGATCATGTCGGTGGCGCGGGAAGCATCACCGAGCAGCCACCGGCTGATAGCCTCCGCATCCATGCCATCCCCTGTTTCTAACGACAATTGGCAACGCCGCAGGAGGCTGACGCCGGGAGGGTAGTCTCTCGTGGAATGGCTTGCCATGAGGGCGTGGCCTTTTCTTCGGCAAAGAGAAAGGGCAGGCAGCGCAGCCGGTTTCGGTGCGCTGCCCGCAGCAGGTTTAGCGGAGCGGGCCGCTTAGATGTCGATGACAACCTTGCCGATGGCCTTGCCACTGGTCAGGCGGTCATAGGCTTTGCCAACCTCGGCGAAGCTGAAGGACATCTCGTCAAGCAAGGGTGTCATGGCGCCGGCGTCGACGATGTCAGCCAGTTTGGCCAGGATGTCGCTATGTTCTTGGCGCTTATGATCGTGGATCATCGGGATCAGCATGAAGATGATGTGCATCGACAGCCCTTTGAAATGCGCGGGGGAGAGGTCGAGTTCCAGCAGCGCGACGGTCGTTGCGACATGCGCATTGAGCGCCGCCGCCGCGAAGGAATTGGTCAGATTGCCGCCGCCGACGGTATCGAAGATCTTCCCGAAGCCAGCGCCGCCGGTGTATTTCTCGACGTATTCTGCAACCGGCTCCTCCATGAAGTCGATTGCTGTCGCACCGTAGCCTTCGATCGTCTCGATCTGCGCTGCGCCGGTGCCGGTCGAGTAGACGTCCGCACCAAGATGCCGGGCCAGTTGAACTGCCAGGTGGCCAACCCCACCGGCCCCGCCCTGCACGAGAACCTTGCTGCCAGCTTCCACGCCGGCCCGTGCGAGGCCTTCCCAGGCGGTGATCCCGACCAGCGGCATTGCGGCGGCTTCCCGCATTGAGAGGGTCTTTGGCTTGTGGGCAATTAGGCGGGCATCAGCGGGCATGTATTCGGCCAGAGCACCTTGCAAGTCCAGCAGGCCGCCGGCGCAGCCATAGACTTCGTCACCCGGTTTGAAACCGCTCACGCCTTCGCCGACCGAGTCGATCGTGCCTGCAAAGTCCATGCCCAGAACGGCGGGCAGACCGGGGGAGAGTGGAAGGTCCTTGCCCATGCTGCGGATCATCGTGTCGACAGTGTTCACGCTGGTCGCCGCTACGCGGACGACAACGTGGCCTGGCTTTGCTTCGGGCTTTGCGATCTCTGCAGACACGAACTTGGCGTCTGCGCCGTACTCAGTTAGGGTCATGGCTTTCATCGGGCTTCTCCTGGTGGAAGTTGATGAGGAACATCTAGATCATCTCCCCTGCCATGATAACTGAGCGTTCGGCGGCTTCAGTTTTTAGATTATCTATATAAATTTGCTTACCAGGCTCGGATGGCCTACCCAAACCTGAATGGCACCCGCCCGGTGGACCGGACCGGAAGCCCGCACAAAATGGTTGTATCGGTCAGCGTTCCAAAGTGTCTCAAACTGTCTCACCTTGAAACAGGTAAGCCCCTCGAGGCCCGGCTCGCCGGTCTACCTGATTGCAGTGTTGGGTGCTCTCCCCGCAACCTCTGGACAGTTATCTGAGCGGCACGTCAGCCGCAGTTCTGGGAGGAGCAGATGATACCAACACGGGAAGAACAGCATTGGATGTACCGCAACATGGTCACGAGCCGGAGGTTCGAGGAGGCCATCGCGGGGATCTATTTCGAAGGTAAATCGCCGGTGTTCAATATGGCCAACGGCCCGATACCCGGCGAGATGCACCTGTCCGACGGGCAGGAGCCGGTTGCGGTGGGTGTCTGTGCGCACCTGGCTCCCGAGGATGTGGTCACGGCCACTCACCGCCCGCACCATCAGGCCATTGCCAAGGGCGTGGATCTCGACCGGATGGCGGCAGAGATCTTCGGGAAGAAAACAGGTCTGTCCGGCGGGCGCGGCGGGCATATGCACATCTTCGATGCGGATGTGAATTTTGCCTGCTCGGGCATTATCGCGCAGGGCATGGGTCCGGCTGTCGGAGCGGCGCTGTCTCGCAAGATGCGCGGGCTGCCGGGTGTCGCCGTTGCATTTGTCGGCGAAGGCGCGGTCAACCAGGGTGCATGGCACGAGGCGATGAACCTGGCCGCGGTCTGGAAACTGCCCTTTGTCTGCGTGATCGAGGACAACGCCTGGGGCATTTCGGTTTCGAAAACAGCCTCAACCGCAATCGAGAACAACGCCGAGCGCGCCGCTGCCTACGGTATCCCGGGGCAGCGGGTCGAGGGCAATAACCCTTACGCCATATACGAAGCGGCGGGCGAGGCAATTGCGCGCGCCAGGGCCGGTGAGGGCCCCAGTCTGCTGGAAGTCGAAACCTACCGTCTGGCGGGCCACTTCATGGGCGATGCAGAAGGTTACCGGCCCGAGGGCGAGAAGGATGCGCTGTTCGAAAAGGATCCGATCCCGAAGATGCGCGCGCGGCTGCTGTCCGGGGGAGTGGCCACGGAGGCAGAGCTGGCGACGATCGAAGCCGACAGCGCGGCCCGCGTGGACGCCGCCATTCAATTCGCCCGCGAAAGCGAAGACCCGGCCCCCGAAGACGCGCTGACAGCCGTCTTTGCCTGAGCCCGAGGGAGGAAAACATGACCAAATCGAACGAAAGAAAGTTGACCATTGCCCGCGCCATGGCCGAAGCGATGCAGCAGGAAATGCAAATCGATCCTTCCGTCTTCGTGATGGGAGAGGATATTGGCGCGCTTGGCGGTGTTTACGGCAACACCCGCGGGCTGTTGGAGGAGTTCGGCCCCGAGCGGGTGCGCGACACGCCGATCTCGGAAACCGCCTTTATCGGGGCCGCAGTGGGGGCCGCGCAGGATGGCATGCGCCCGGTCGTCGAACTGATGTTCGTGGACTTCTTCGGCGTCTGCTTTGACGCGATTTACAACCTGATGGCCAAGAACACCTATTTCTCCGGCGGAAAGTTCAAGGTGCCGATGGTGCTGATGACGTCCACCGGCGGCGGCTATTCGGATGCAGGCCAGCATTCGCAATGCGTCTACGGTACTTTTGCGCATTTGCCGGGGATGAAGGTGGTAGCGCCGTCCAATGCCTATGACGCCAAGGGGCTGATGACGGCGGCGATGCGCGACGACAGCCCGGTGGTCTACATGTACCACAAGAGTTTGCAGGGTATGGGCTGGCTCGGTACCGAACCAGGGGCAACCGTGCATGTGCCGCAGGAAAGCTACTCCGTTGAAATCGGCAAGGCCAAGGTTGTGCGCGAGGGCCGGGATGTCACCATCGTCAGCCTCGGCATGGGGGTTCACAATGCGCTCAGGGCGGCGGCCACGCTGGAAGCTCGGGGCGTCAGCGCCGAAGTCGTGGACCTTGTCAGCCTGGTGCCGCTCGACCGTGACACGATCCGCGCGTCGGTGGCCAAGACCGGCCGACTGATCGTGGTGGACGAGGATTACATGAGCTATGGCGTCTCGGGCGAGATCATCGCCACGGTGACCGAACATGACATTTCGGTGCTGAAAGCCGCGCCCAAGCGGGTCGCCTTCCCCGATGTTCCGATCCCCTTTGCCCGCGTGCTGGAGCAGCATTGTCTGCCCAACGCGGACAAGATCACCGCCGCCTGGGACGCGATGAACGCGGCCTGACCCGCCACAGCCAAAAAAACTTAAACAGCGGGGTCGCGCGTTGCGGCCCCGGACAGAGAAGGAATGCCGCAATGGCTATCGATATCGTAATCCCCTCGGATCTCTGGGAAGAGGATGAGGATACCGTCATCACCGGATGGCTGGCGGATGACGGTGCAAGCGTCGAAGAGGGCGCGCTGATCGCCGAAATCATGACCGCCAAGGTCCAGTATGAAATCCTTGCGCCTGCCTCCGGCACGTTGCGCATCAAGGAGGAGGCCGATGCCGTCGTCGCCAAGGGCGCGGTTATTGGATCCGTCGAATGACCAGAGAGATTAAAACCGTACCGCTAAAAGGCGTGCGCGGGATGATTGCCGATGCGATGGTGGGCAGCCTGCAGACCGCAGCGCAGCTCACCCATCACGGCAGCGCCGATGCGACCGCGCTGCTGTCGGAAAAGGTGCGTCTGGCAGAGGCGGGCACCAAGGTCTCGGTCGAGGACCTGCTGATGGCCGCCGTCATCCGCGCGCTGAAAGGACATCCTGACGCCAATGGCCGGGTTGAGGACAGGGAGGTCAAGCTTTCAAGCGCCATCGATCTGTCAGTGGCGATTGCCCTGCCGGGCAATCTGCTGGTCGCCCCGGCGATCTTTGGCGCCGGAGACATGGATGTATCCGAATTGCGCGCAGCCCGGCAGGATCTGGCTGCCCGTGCCAAGGTCAATAAGCTCAGTGTGACGGAGATGACCGGCGGAACGTTCACCGTCAGCAACCTCGGCCTCACCCGGGTGGAGCACTTTACGCCGATCCTCAACGCCCCGCAGATTTGTATCCTCGGGATCGGACGTCTGACGGACAGGGCCGTTCGCGCTGCGGATGGCGGTATTGAGCTGCGCCCGCATGTGGGTTTGTCGCTGACCTTTGACCACCGGGCGCTTGATGGGGCCCCGGCCGGTGATTTGCTGACCGCGATCTGTGAGGAGATCGAAAGGATGGGACAATGACTGGCGTCCTCAAGGAGTTTTCCGACGCCAGAGAGGGGCTGGCCTTTGAGGCGGACCTCCTGAATGCGCGGCAGCCCGTTGCAGGCGTCTGGACCAGCAAGGCCAACATGCTTGTCTGCCCGTTCTCCTATCGCAGGAAGCCAGGTTTCCGTGCTGCCGCTGTTGCTTCATCGGGAGACGGCTGGCCTGTCTTGCTCAGGCCGACGGGCGGCGGTGCTGTGCCCCAGGGAGCGGGTGTGCTGAACTTGGCAGTTGCCCTCACTGTGCCGCGCGGGTTTGCGATTGCAGACGGCTACAGGCTGATAACGGGCATCGTCCGCCGTGCGCTTGGTGATGTTGGCTCCGTTATGACCGCGGGCCCTACGCCGGGCAGCTTCTGCGACGGTGACTGGAACCTGTCAATCGTAGGGCAGAAGGTTGTTGGCACCGCCCAGCGGTGGCGGCCTGTTGGCGCGGGATGCAGCCGTGTTCTGGCCCATGCGCTGATCCTGGCTGGCGGCGGGATCGAAGCACGGGCCGATGCCGTCAGCGCGTTCAACAGGGCTATCGGCCTTGGACCCGTCTTTGCAAAGGCGCACACCACGCTTGACCGCGTGCAGGGCAGGAGCCGACCGGAACTGGGAACGCTTGCGCGTGATTTGCACACAGCCGCACTCGCGGACCTGCAAGCCCTCGAAATGACGAGGGCCTGCGCGGTGGCGTGATCTGTCAGTCAGCTGCCGGAGGAGGGCTCAGCCACAGGTACGGCTTTGCAGCCTCCGCCCCGCAAGCCGTATTTGCCGATCCGGTCGTCGTGCCGGAGATGACCGACTTCGTGACCGGACTGGAGGTCTGCGAGTTTGCAATCTAGGCCTTTGTACTGGCTGTGATCCGGTTCGCGGACCGTGTTATTTCCGGCTTGGACATAGCTTGGTGAAACGGACTGGCGGCTTGCATCGCGGTCCCGGGAGGACATGTCGCCGCCATCCGGGCCGCACGGCTGGCGCAGGATATTTCGGCATCCGCCGCGCGGCGATATGATGCATGCGAGCGTGCTCGATGCATTCGGTAGGGTTCTCCACAAGTGGCCGCACGCTGGGGGTCGCCCGTAGCGGCCTTACGCGTGGGTCCCTCCAGCTGTCATGGCCGGGAGATGCCGTATCGTTTCATCTTCCGATGAATGGTCGCGCGCCCGATACCGAGGTTGCGGGCGGCTTGTGAGACGTTCCAGCGGGCTCCGGTGAGGGCATCCTCGATCATAGCGCGCTCGTCGTAATCCCGTGTTGGCATATCTGGTTGGTCAATGGACAGGGCAACGGACGCAGCGGCGCAGTGTGGAGCGGGTCTGATGAGATCGAGCAAGTCAACTCCGGTTATCCGTCGCCCGTCGCCTTCCATCAGCGCATGCTGGATCACGTTCTTCAGCTCGCGGACATTACCGGGCCAGCTGTGCGCAGAGATGGTGGCCATGGCTTCCTTGGTGATCTCGGTCGGCGTTCCGGAAAGTTGTTCGGCAATATGCGCAGCCAGTTCCTGCAGCCGCTCACGCTGACGCAGAGGCGGAAGTTCAACCACCGTTTCGGCCAGAAGGAAATACAGGTCGTCTCGGAACGTGCCACGGATAACCGCCCCCATCAGCGCCTGCCGACACGTGGCCAGGATCTGCGGGGGTGTGTGTACCGCCTGATCCCGGTTCTGCAAGGTGTCCGCTTCGATTTCGCCCAGGAGCATACGCAGCCCCGCTTGGGCAAATCCCGGTAGCTCGTCCACATTCTCTAAAACCAGCGCGTTCGGGCATGCGTAAGTCGTGTCGAAAGCACCGCTGATGCGGGCTTGTTCCAGTATTGTCTGAAAAAATTGGCGGTCCTCAGGCTCGTCGCTGAGGCTGGCGCAATCGATGGTCAAAAACCGCACCGCGTCCGTGCCGTCTGCCGTGCGGAGTGCGTCGATCAGCGCGGATTTTCCGGTGCCGGATTCCCCCTGGATCAGGAACGGCAAACCTTTTCGGAAGTAGGTCAGCGCCCGGCTGCACATGGTCGCCATCCGCCCGCCGCCGGTGGCCAGCTCGCGAAAGGAGGGCGCCAGTCGCACACGTTTCGGCTTGCTGCGCTTCGGTGCGCGACGTACCGCTCCCGGCGGAGAACGGCTCCGGCTCCGCTCCTCTGCTTCCGGGGCGATGCGCAGTTCCAGACCTGGGCCGTTTCCTGCATCTATTCGCTGCTGCCGCACGCGCGTGAGGGTCTGTGCATCAGTGCCGAACACCAGCTCGAAGGCGCGCCCCTTGAGCGATCCGAGCGTGCTTTCGCCTGCCAGACTGTGCGCCCCTGCTGTGCTGCCAAGGATGATCCCCGACTCGTTGATTGCCACCAGTTCATCCCGTTTCAGCAGGTTTCGGTCCTGCGGCACAGAAATTGAGACGATCATCGCGCCCTGGAAACGCCGCTCGAACAACACGCGCTGTATGCGGTCGGCGGCAGTACTTAACAGCTGCGTGGCAAACAGGTGGTCAGAGGCATTCCGCCGGTCCAGCATGGAGAAATTCAGCGCTCCGAGAATGTCGTTCTCGGCATCGAACAGCGGCACGGCGGAGCAGGCGAACGGGCGCAAAGCAGAGAAATAGTGCTGCTGTCCGCTGACGGTGAAGGGTTTTCCCTGCGACAGGGCCATGGTCACGCCGTTGGTACCGGCGATGCGTTCGTCCCAGCAGGACCCCACGGCGATTCCGTGCTCTTCAAAAGTGGCGCGTCCTTTTTCGTTGCCTTCCAGACGGACCAGAACGCCATCGGCATCGGTGACCACCAGGCAATGCCCGGCCTTGGCTGCGATCTCTGCCAGCTGGCGAATGATACCCTGGCGCCCGCCGCTGCGCTCCACCATCTCTTCAAGGCGTGGAGCCACTTCGGTGGACTGCAACCGCAGGATCGGACGGGCCGCATCGCGCGCCAGCTTGTAGCGCAGCTCGCACCGTTCCCAGGATGCCGTTATGGCATTGCCCAGCTGTGACGCATGTCCTGTCACTGCCATCCGTTCCTCCCTCACACCAGTCTACAGCACCGGTGGGCGCTGCGGCAAATGAAGTTGCGTGGCACTTTCGCTGCGAACGCGCCGCGGGTGCGGGGCATCATCGGCAGCTGTTCAAAGTACCCGGGATGCGAGCGCGCGGATGCCCTCCATCACTTCCTTTCGATGACCTGCGTCCAGCGCTGCGGCATGCGGCTCGGCGAAGTGGCCTGCGTCATTGTCAAAATACCTGCCAGATGCAGTGGCAAACTCCGCGTCCAGCGCAGCGCGGCAAAGGATTTTTGCGCCGATGTCGATGTCATTCCCGGCAACGCCAAAGCCGTCCTTCACCATCTTGGACGCCAGGAGGGATCCGGGATTGACTGAGATCACCGCCGGACCCTCGGGGAGGGCGCGGGCCAACTCCTGCGTCCAGATGGTCAGGGCGAGCTTGCTTTGCGCATAGGCTGCAAAGTCGGCAAGGGCGCTGTGTCCCTCCAATGCCTGGAGGTCCACGGGTGCTTGGGCTGCGGATGACAGGTTCACGATCCGCCCGTCCAGAGGCATGATGGGCAGCAGGTGCTGGGTGAGCACCCAAGGCGCGAGTGTGTTCACCACGAACCGCAGATCCAGCCCGTCCGCCGTGCGCGCCTGCGGCACCTTGTAAACACCGGCGTTGTTGATCAGCACGTCCAGCCGACCGTGTCGTTCAGTGACTTCCTCCGCCAGCGCCGCCGCAGCGAAAAGATCCGAGAGGTCGGCCCGGTAAGACTTGTTCGTGCCGCCCACATCCGCCGCTGCGGTCTCCAGTTTTTCTTGGCTTCGGCCATGCAAAAGGACCGTATGGCCCTGGTCCGCCAGCCTTTTTGCGGTTTGCAGCCCGATGCCGTCGGTGGAGCCGGTGATGAGAATGGTCTTGGGCATGGTTGCCTCCTATCAGGTGAATTCGGGCAGCAGTGTTTCTGCCAAGCGTTTGAGCGTGTCCTCCTCGTCGCGGCTGTTGAACCGGAGGTTGAGGGCCACGTGGTTGACGCCAACCGTGTGCAACTGCGTCAGGTGGTGCCGCAGCGCGTGAATGCCAGATTGAAACCCCAAGTGGATCGGGCGGGCAGGCGCGTCGGGGTCTTCCAGCAGATCGACGTAGAGCGACTGCATGACGGGCTTGTCGGTTTGCCCGGCGTCCCGGACACGGTGGCGGTAGTCGGCGATTACCTGCCCCTGCATCTCGGGCGGGCGGGGATAGGTCATCCATCCATCGCCGTTTGCGCCAACCCAGTCCGGCGCCTGCTGGCTGCCACCGGTGATCAGCAGCGGCAGACGGGTGCCTGCTGGTTTTGGCAGCATGTCCATCTGCCCGGACAGCGTACCCTGCGTCGTCTCCGCCGCGGGATAGGAGTCCGCCATGGCGCGGATGTAGCGGACGGCTTCGCGATAGCGGGCGCCGCGGTCGGCGAAGCTCTTGCCGAGTGCGGGGTATTCTTCGGGCCGATCGCCGGAGGCCACTCCCAGCAGCAGACGTCCGCCCGAAAGCACATCGACCGATGCGGCGGCCTTGGCCACATGCGCCGGATGGCGCAAGGGGAGCACGATGCTTGCTACGCCGAGGGCGATGTCCTGTGTCGCTACCGACAGCGCGCCGAGATAGACAAACGGGTCGAAGATCTGCCCGGCATCACCGAATTCGGGCACATTGAATGGCACGTCGCGCAGCCAAAGCGCAGCAAAGCCGAGGCGCTCAGCAAGTTGCGCCCGTTCGAGATGCCGCTCCATTGAGGCCACCGGATTGGCGCCGTGCGCCTCGATTGGCACCACAAGACCGAGGCTCAGCCGGTTTGGGCGGAACACGGAAGCATAGGCCCGGTTGATCGGGGCAAAATTGGTTTGCTCGGGCAGGTCTCGCATTCGGGACTCCCGGTTTAGGATCAGTACCGCACCACGGCGCGGCTCTCGACGCTTTGGCGGATCGTGTTCAAGCCGGGGTCTTCAACGCGGTCGACGGCGCTATGGGCCACCGACGGCAAACCGCGGTTGTCGTAGATGTTGAAATAGACAACCTCCTCCGGCGTCATCCGGGAGATGTAGATCCATTCGTGGTCCGGATTGGCGGCAAGGCCCAGAATATGTCCGTGGCGGTCCGGATAAATCAGGTCGATGTCGACCCAGTCAGCGGGGGCAACGCTGTCCGGGCGGATGAAGCCGAGAGGTGCGCTGTTGACCGGATTTCCGACCGGTCTCCAGAGATTGATGAAGGCATAGTGTCCCGCGCGCCACTCGGCGGCCTGCGCCGGACCCAGCAGATCTTCCAGCCGTTTTGCCGCGCCTTCCGGGCTGTAGTCGCTGTGGACGTTGCGCGCAGGCTTGCGGTCCGAGGCGGGGTCGTCGGTACGCAGGGTATGGTCAAAGATCACTACGTCGCGCGCGCCGATGCGTCGGGAGAGCAGGCTGCGCAGTTCGGCCTCGTAGCCCGCCTGCCAACTGTCCGTATCCGTCGAGGAGTTAACGGTGCTGGGGGCGTGATCGAAGGCGACACCGTCGCGGGCAAAAATAGGCTGATCCGTCCCGGCCGCGCGCAAGTCCGTAAGCGTTATCTGTGTTTCGATCAGTTCTGGCGCGATGAGCCGGCCGGGCTGACCGTCGGCATCGATGTGAAAGGCCTGACGGTCGGGGGTGTGAACGTGGTAGTTGACATATCCGACTTTGGACATGGGAGGTCTCCTGCCTGACGGCCAATTACTGTTGCTTCCCAGATTTATGTATTGCCCAGGCCGAATAAATGGCCGATTCAGGAAATCATAATTCGGATTTCGGGTATAAAGATGGACACAGATGCGCTTCGCCTGTTTGTGCTGGCGGCGGAAAAGCTCAACATCAGCGCCGCGGGGCGGCAGCTTGGCCTCGCGCCTGCGGTGGCCGGGGCACGGCTGGCCAAGCTGGAGAATACGCTGGGCGCGGATCTGCTGCATCGCTCTACCCGCAAGGTGTCATTGTCGCTGGAGGGCGCCGAGTTCCTGCCGTATGCGCGCGAGATGCTGGCGCAGGAAGATGCCGCTCGGGCCGCGCTGGGGCAGGGCAGGGCGCGTCCCGCCGGCGTTTTGCGCTTTACCGCGCCCAGCACGTTTGCGCAGCTTTATGTGGCGCCGCTGCTGCCTGATTTTCTACAGGAGTTTCCCGAGATGACGCTGGACATGCGCCTGTCCGACAGCATCTTCGACTTGATCGAGGGCAGCTTTGACTTGGCCGTGCGCAATTCGCCGTTGGCGGACACCAGCCTCAAGGGGCGCAAATTGGCGGAGGACCGGCGGGTGCTGTGCGCGTCCCCGAGCTATCTCGCGCGCCACGGCACGCCCGCGCATCCGGAAGACCTTGCCCGGCACCAGCTGATCGGCTTCAAGAGCCAGTCTGCACGTCCCTTGGCCGGGCCAAACGGCGCAGCTGGGGCGTTCGATCCACGCCTGGCGCAGGGGCGGCTGATCCTGGACGACGGGCTGACACAGAAGCTCGCGACAGTGGCGGGGGCGGGGATTTCGATCAACTCTCTCTGGAGCGTACATCAGGAACTGCAATCCGGCGCGCTGGTGCAGGTGCTGCCGGGGTATGAGGTAGCAGACAAGTCCGTGCTCTGGCTGGTCTATCCCAAGGCCAACGTGCTGTCGCCCAAGGTGCGCGCATTCATGGATTTCCTGATCGCCCGCATCGGCAGGACGCCGGTATGGGAAGCGGACGACAGCAGTGCTGCTTAAAGAGAACCGCGCCCATCACGGGGCGCGGCCTGTTGAAAGCGCGTTGGCGGTCGTCGTCAGAACCAGCTGACGGTGTCTGCCATCGCGCGGCGGGTCTTTGGGAACTGCGGATCGGCGGCACGGTGGCCAAAGGCGAACATCACCGCAGGCTTGTACTGCTTGGGATCGACGCCGAAGTGGTTCTGAAGCGTTGCGATGGTTTGTGCCATGTCGAAGCCTTCGATCGGGCAGGAATCGATGCCCATCAGCGCCGCAGTGGTCATCATGTTGGCGAGCACGATATAGGCCTGTTTGCCGGCCCAGTCGGTGATTTCGCGATCCGTGGTGATCTTGTGGTCCGTGGACTGGAACTTGCCGTAGGCGCCGTTGAAGATTTCGATGACATCTTCCGGCAGCTGCTTCACGCTGCGGTAGAAGTCCTGAAGGTACTCGGATCCGGCGGTCATCGCTTCGGCCGTGTTCACCAGGATGATGCCGAAGTGGCTGGCGGTTCCCAGCTGGCCGGTTGTGCCGTTCATCATGCCGTTTGCCCCCCAGGAGAACTCGCGGAACAGCTCCCGTTTTTCCTGAGATTGAATCATCAGGATCTTGAACGGCTCGTGTCCGAAGGAGGTCGGCGACAGACGGGCGGCCTCAAGGATGGTCTCGAAATCGTCCTCGCTGATCTTGCGCGCGGGGTCGAAGACCTTTGTGGCGTGGCGAAAGTTGAAGGCCTCGATGATCTCGGCCTGGATGCGGGCGGTCTCGGTCATGTCTTTCATGGGTCTTGCTCCAAATCTGATGACGCCGATCTAGGCCATGGCGGGTCGGCTGATTAGCAGCCGGATCACCAAAACAGAATTCGAGTTTCAGGCATTAAGAACGCAACGCAAGGCAGGGCTCGTATACGACAAGCCCCGAAACGCCCGGTGCAACTGCACCCAGATGATGAGTTGACCGCAGCAACAGGGTCAACGGCCTGATTGGTGATGTCTGGCCTGCTGCCGGTTTCGTGGACGGCTGCTGGTATTGCTTAAAATCCGGGCATCCTCGGCCTAACGGCCGCCTGCTTTCATCGCTGACATTTGACAGCCATGGCGATGCGGCGAAAACATAGGGAGCGTACCGGAGGTGTTGTGCCGGAGTTTAAACGGGAGCTGTGAGCCAAGTGAGCCATGCAACAACCGCATTCGACGCACGTCTGGCCGCACTTCTGGGGCATATATATCCGAACCACGATTCTGCGCAGCTTGCGGCACGGATCGTCTCAGCCTTCTGGCCCGAGGGCACGCACCGTCGCAAACGCGGACGCAGGCCGGGCAACCGGCTGTGGTCCGAACGCGACGCGGTTCTGATCACCTACGGCAACTCGCTTCAGGACGGCAGCCACAAGCCGCTGGATGTGCTTTATGATTTCGTGCTCAGCCGAATGCGGGGGGTGGTCAATGGCATCCATATTCTGCCGTTCTTTCCCTATACATCGGATGATGGATTTGCGGTGACAGATTACCGCGCGGTCAACCCACAGCTGGGAGACTGGGAGGACATCACCCGGATCGCGCAGCATTTCCACCTGATGTCGGATCTGGTGCTGAACCACGTTTCCAGCCAAAGCCATTGGTTCAATGAATACCGTCAGGGCAACGCCCCTTTTGACCGCTATTTCTTCGAAGCCAGCCCCGATGACGACCTGTCACAAGTGGTGCGCCCTCGCACAACGCCGCTGCTGCAGGCCGTCGAGACCCGCAGCGGCCAACGCCACGTCTGGTGTACCTTCAGCCATGACCAAGTTGATCTGGATTTTTCCAACCCTGAGGTGTTGCTGGAGATGCTGGCCATCATTCGCCTGCACATCAGCAAGGGCGTGCGCATCTTGCGGTTGGATGCGGTGGCGTTCATCTGGAAAGAAGTCGGCACCGGCTGCATTCACCTGCCGCAGGCGCACGCCATCGTGCAGCTGATGCGGCTTCTGTGTGACTTTGCGACTGAAACAGTTGTGTTGCTGACAGAGACCAATGTGCCACGCAGCGAGAATCTCAGCTATTTCGGCAACCGCAACGAGGCGCATGCAATCTACAACTTCCCGCTGCCGCCACTGATTTTGCACGCCATGCAATCGGGGACCGCGCGCTACTTGCATCGCTGGCAATCGGGCATGCCGCCGGCGCAGCTGGGCTGTGCCTACCTGAACTTCACCGCCAGCCACGACGGCATCGGTATGCGGCCCGCCGAAGGCGTCCTGCCGCCGGAAGAAAGGGCGCGGATGATCGTGGCCGCCCGGCAAGCGGGCGGGCTGGTGTCGATGCGGGCCAAACCGGACGGGGGCGAGGAGCCCTATGAGCTGAACTGTTCCTTCTTCGAGGCGATGCGCTGCACCTTCTCCGGCGCGGATGCGCTGCAAATCCCGCGGTTCCTGTGCTCCCAGACCATCGTCATGTCGCTCGAGGGTATCCCGGCCTTCTATATCCATTCGCTGCTGGCAACCCCGAATGACCATGAGGCCGTCGACCGGCGCGGCATGAACCGTGCCATCAACCGGCACCAATGGCATTATCCGGACTTGTTGAAACGGCTGGATGACCCGAACACGGACCAGTCGCGGGTCCTGCAAGAGATGAGTCGGCTGCTGAAGCTGCGCGGCCGACAGTCGGCTTTTCACCCCAACGCAACGCAGTTCACGCTGGCGCTGGATGAACGCCTGTTCGGGGTCTGGCGACAAAGCCTGGACCGGGACCAGTCAATCTTTGCGCTGCACAACGTCAGCAGGGACACCGTGACCGTCAGTCCCACAGCAATCAACCTGATCGAAGGCGACGCTTGGACTGACCTGATCACCGGGGAGCAGATTGCGCCGACCGGGCCCGGCATTCCCTTTGCCCCCTACCAGTGCCGCTGGATCAGCAACAAGCTCTGAACAGGTTGGATCAGGCGAACTCGTCCTGGTCAGCCGCGGCCGCTGCCCTGAGGTCCGAGAGGAAAACCGGGTCGGCCGAATGCACCCGGTTCCAGGTCGGGATAAAGGGCGTTTCATGGGGTTTTTCCAGAAAAATCTGGCCCGCGCGCAGGATGTTCTCCGCGAAAAGCTCGATCGACTTTTCTTCGTTGTGGCGATCGACTGACAAGCCGTTCATTTTTGCATCGCTGTGGTAGCCTTCCAGCAGATCCAGTGCCGAGCGGTAGTAGGTCGCCTTGAGCGTGCGGAACACATTGGGTGTAAAAACCGTGCCGTCCGCCGCCAGCTTGCGGATGATCGCCTTGCAAATGTCGGTGGACATGCGGCTCAGCCCCCG
This sequence comes from Leisingera sp. SA32, assembly GCF_056033425.1. Classification (NCBI taxonomy): domain Bacteria; kingdom Pseudomonadati; phylum Pseudomonadota; class Alphaproteobacteria; order Rhodobacterales; family Roseobacteraceae; genus Leisingera; species Leisingera sp. SA32. The sequence continues at coordinate 50,345 of NZ_JBVYHB010000006.1, forward strand.
CGAGGCGTCCTCGGGCGACAGCTCCTGATGTTTGTGGTCATAAGCGTCCGAGATCTCGACTTGGCAGACCGATTTCGGTGCCAGGTTGCGCCAGGCTTCGGAGAGCACACCGATCTCCAGCCCCCAGTCCGACGGAATGCGCAGGTCCGCCAGCACGTGGGTTCTCATGGCGAACTCACCCGACAGCGGGTAGCGAAAGCTGCGCAGGTAATCCAGGTAGTCACGGTCTCCGACCACGCGTTTCAGAGCAATCAGCAGCGGGCTCACCAGCAGGCGGGTCACCCGCCCGTTCAGCTTGCCCGCTCCGATGCGCGGGTAAAACCCCTTTGACATCTGATAGGAGAACCCCGGATTGACAACCGGGTACACCAGCCGCGCCAGCATCTCGCGGTTATAGGTCACGATATCGCAGTCGTGGATCGCCATGACTTCGCTGTCGGCGCAGGCCAGAAGATAGCCAATGCAGGACCAAACGTTCTTGCCCTTGCCTTGCTCCTGCGGGGCAAGCCCCAGGGTGCCCAGCCGGGTCTCCAGCATCTGCATCCGCGGGCTGTCATTCCAGATCACAATGTGGTCCTGCGGCAGCCGGGAAAAGAACGTGCGCGCCCGACGGAACTGTGTCTCGTCTGCTTGGTCCAGCCCGATTATGATACGGTGCAAATAGGGGACCTGTGCCAGCTCTGCCACAATGTGCCTTAATGCTGGGCCTTCCAACTCGGAATAGAGACAGGGCAGGATCAAGGTGATGCGCCTGGTTTCGGCGTGGACCGACAGTTCATGCGTGAGGTCATCAAGGCCGCGAGTACGCAGATTATGCAACGTCGTAATATTTCCGTTCTGGTGAAAATCAGCCATCCCTTGCCTTCTCCGTGGTCAGATTGAGGTCTTTGAGCAGACCAAGGATTGCGGCGTTCCAGCCGGCAGGACCTGCAAGGTCCGTGCGCCGGATGCGCCCCTCTGCTTCGCCCGGCAGGGACGGCAGATCCGGCCCATGCGGGTTTTTAACGATATATCCGACATCCGCGGCCTGTAGCATCGCAGCGTCGTTGGGCGCATCGCCAAGGGCCGCGGTTCGCCCGGCGCAATAGTGGTTTGCCAGCTCCTGCACCCTGTCCGCCTTGTTTCCGCCAAAGGAAAGCGTCAGGAAACGCCCGCCCCGCTGCGCTGTCAGACCACCAGACCGGGCGGCCTTCAGAAACAGGGCGAGGCCCTCTTCGGTGCCTTGCCAGATACCGGGTTCGCTGAAATCGCGGGTCCGGGCCTTGCGGGCGGCCTCAGGTTTGAGGGCGGTCAGATCTGCAACCTCATGCGCGGACATGGCTGCAAAGCCGCGAAAACCCGGCGGCAGCCCGGCGATCCGGTCCAGCAGGTCGGGGTACCGGTTGCTTTGACCGACAGTCGTGGCGTTCGCCTCGAGCAACCCGGCGCCGTTTTCCACAATTGCAGGCCAGCGTTCGAGACCCATCGCACGCCGTAGCGGTGCGACCTCGGCTGCCGTCTTGCTGGTGGCCAGAATGACACCTGCGCCGACGTCTTTCAGCGCTGTCAGCGCCGGCCGGGCGGGTTCCCAACAATAATCCTCATGCCGCAGCAAGGTGCCATCAAGATCAGAGAAAACAAGAAGCGGAACAGCTTGCGTCATCCGTCTAACATAGGCCGCCGGTGCTGTGTTTCAGAGGATTCCGTGTCCAAGTCGTGCACGTGTGCTGAAACCGTAATCGCCCTCGGGGCTCCTGCTCAATTTTCGGGCAGGAAAACACCCGTTGAAAATCCATCTCTGCCTCAGGTCCTAAAGTGGCTTTTGCTTCACGGCCGCGATCAAGAGTTGCCGATTGTCCCAGGTGCAGCATGAAAATGGCATCGCGTACCCGGTGGCCTGCCACGGGATTGTTCTTTCTCCATTGAATAGAGCCCTCCGCTATGGCGTGATTTCTGGCAGAGAGATGCGCACAAGGGTGCCGAGTCCAGATGGCTGAAGCTGGACGGTTCCCTCGTGCCGGCGCATCACGTCCTGCACGATCGACAGGCCCAGCCCGCTGCCCTCGCCGCTGCGAAGCTGGCCGAAGCGGCGGAAAGCGGTGTCTGCCTTGCCCGCCGGGATGCCGATGCCATCGTCTTCGACCAGAAGGACCACTTCGCCCTCCTCGCGCAGCGTGCGCACTGAAATGCGGGTCATTCCCGGACCGCCGTGGGTAAGGGCGTTCTCGATGAGGTTGGTGATCGCCTCGCCGATCAGGACCGGGTCGCCGTCCGTCATAAGTGGCTCCGGGGCGCGGGCAAGCTCGAATTCCAGGTCGCGCGACAACACCTCTGGCCCCAGATCGCGGCACACCTTTGCCGCAAGATCGCTGAGGTCGAACCGCTCGCTCGCGGGCGCGCCCTCGTAGCGGAGCCGCTCAAGAGACAGTAGCTGGTTGGCCAGCCGGGCCAATTTGCGCGCGGCGTTCACCAGGGCGTGTTCATGCGCTTGGCGCGCGGCGGGTTCGCGCACATCCGGCAGGGTCTCCGCCAGCGACAACAGGGCCGACGCCGGGTTGCGCAGCTGGTGGGCGGCGTCCGAGATGAATGCCTGGTGCGCCTCGAAACTGCCCTGTAGCCGGGAAAACAGCCGGTTCAGGGTGGCGACGATGCCCGAAACTTCCTTGGGCACAGGGCGGCGGATATGGCCAAGATCGCTGGGGGAGCGGCGTTGGATCGCTTCTTGCAGGTCGTTCAGCGGCCGCAGACCGATCTGGACGCCGAACCAGACCACCAGTGCCAGCGCCAGAATCAACCCGGCCATCAGCGCCGCTGCCCGCAGCGCCAGCGAGGCGGCAAAGGCGTCTCGGTCGCTCACCCGTTGCCAGACGGTGACCGCCGTCTCCCCGGTGAGATTGCCGATGGTTGTGGTCTCGGACATGCGCAGCACGCGCACGGGCTCGCCGCGGTAGTCCGCAACGAAGAACTCCGGCATATCGCTGCCGCCGGGTCCTGTGGACCTGGGCGGGTAGGCATAGCCGGTCACGTAGATTCCGCCTGGACCGGTGACGTGATAGAAAATATCGCCACCGCCGGCATCCGAAACGAACCGCCGGGTCCGCGGCGTCAGCGCATCACCTTCGGAGATCGCCACATCGCGGGAAATCGCCAGCGCGGCGGCCAGCAGGCTGCGGTCGAAAAGATCCTCCGTGGTGCGCTGTGCCACCGCGAAGCGCCAGATTCCGAGCAGCACCGACACCAGCAGCAGCGGCGGCAGGATCAGCAGGAACAGCCGCATCCGCAGCGACATGGATGTCATGCGCTGCCAACCTCCAGCATGTAGCCGAGGCCGCGGGCGGTCTTGATCTTCACGCCGTAGGGATCCAGTCGCTTGCGCAGGCGCGAGACATGCGGTTCGATCGCGCTTTCGTCCTGGTCTGCGCCGGTGCCGTAAACATGGGCGATCAACTGCGCCTTCGACACGATGCGGCCGCGCCGCTCAAGCAGGCATTCCAGCGTCGCCACCTCCTTGCGCGGCACATCCAGCGGTTGCTCATCCAGCATCAGCTGGCGGCTGGTGCGGTCAAAGACCAGCGGCCCCAGCGTGTCGCGGGCCGCGAACTGCAGGTCCTTGCGCCGCGCCATCGCGCGCAGTCGCGCCTCCAGCTCGTCAATCTCGAAAGGTTTGGTCAGATAGTCGTCGGCACCGGCATCCAACCCTGCTACCCGTTCGGCGGTCTCCGACCGTGCGGTGAGCAGGATCACCGGCGTGCCGTCGCCGCGGCGGCGCAGCGCCCGCAGCACCTCCAGCCCGTCCCGCCCCGGAAGGTTCAGATCCAGCACGACGAGATCGGCCCCCTCCTGTGCCAGGAAGGTGTCCGCGGCATCGCCATCGTGCAGCAGGTCGACGGAATGGCCCCGGTCCCGCAGACGGGACGCGATTCCATGGGCCAGGGCCTCGTTGTCTTCGATCACGGCGATACGCATGGCTAATACTTTGTCAGGTTGCGCAAGTTTCACGCAAGGTTGGAACGGCATGGTGACGCAATTGGAGGAGGGATTCGATCCCTTAATCAAAATCGAACGTGCCGCCCGGCCAAGTCCCGGCGGCGAGATAGATCTACGGGAGGAAACCAATGAACATCAAGCAACTTGCAACTTCGGTTGCGGCAACCGCTCTTATCGCATCGCCAGCCTTTGCCGAGGTCGACTTTTCCGGTGAGACGATCGAATGGGTGATCCCGTTCTCGGAGACCGGCGGGTCTGCCAAATGGGCCAATTTCTTTGCGCCCCTGTTGTCCGAAGAGCTGCCAGGCAAGCCCACGGTGGTCGTGAAATTCATGCCGGGCGCGGGCTCCACCAAGGGTGCGAACTGGTTCCAGGAACAACAGCACGAGGATGGCACGCTGCTGTTCGGCACCTCCGGTTCGACCCAGTTCCCTTATCTGCTTGGCGATCCGCGTGTGCGTTATGAATATAGCGACTGGGTTCCGGTCATGGCTTCGGGCACCGGCGGCGTTGCCTACCTGAACGCCGAGGACGGGGCCAAGTTCGACGGCTCCGCCAACAACCTCAAGGACATCGACTTCATTTATGGCTCGCAAGGCGCGACGCGGCTGGATCTGGTGCCGCTCCTGGCCTGGGAAATGCTGGGCATGAATGTCGAGCCGGTCTTCGGCATCAAGGGGCGCGGCGATGGCCGCCTGATGTTCGAACGCGGCGAGGCCACCATCGATTACCAGACTTCTTCGGGCTACCTTGGCGCGTCGGCCGATCTGGCCGCGCAGGGCAAGGCAGTGCCGATGATGACTTGGGGCGCGCTGGACGAGGACGGCAACATCGTTCGTGATCCGACTTTCCCGGACATCCCGACCTTCAAGGAAGTCTGCGAAGCCACCGATGGCTGTGCGACCGAGGGCGAGGCCTGGGAAGCATGGAAAGCCTTCTTCGTTGCCGGCTTCCCGGTGCAGAAGATCGCCTTCCTGCCCGCGGGCACCCCGGATGATGTGCGCGACGCCTACACCGCGGCCTTCGACGCCGTTCGCAACCGCGAGGACTTTGCCGAGATCGCTTCCAAACGCGTGGGCAAATATGGCGTCTTCGTCGGTGACGGCGCGCAGAAGGCCACCAAGGCGGGCACCACCGTGTCGCCGGAAGCCAAGGCCTTTGTCGTCAACTGGCTTCAAGACGCCTATGGCGTTTCGCTGAACTAAGCGCAACAGCCTGAGGCCCCGGCGCTGTCCGGGGCCTGCATTTCAAATACTTTCACACAACTTGAGGTTGGGGCGATGGATCTATTCGCTACCGCCATGCCGGCGCTTGGCCAGGCATGGGCGCTAATTCTGCAACCTATGGTCCTGGGCTATCTGGTGCTGGGCGTGGTCATGGGGCTGGCCGTGGGGGTGTTTCCCGGGCTTGGCGGCATCGCCGGTCTGTCGCTGCTATTGCCTTTCATGTTCGGTATGGACCCGGTTCTGGGTCTTGCGCTGATGGTTGGCATGGTGGCGGTGGTGCCGACCTCGGACACATTCGCCTCCGTGCTGATGGGCATCCCAGGTTCGTCGGCGTCGCAAGCGACGGTGCTGGACGGTTTCCCGCTGGCCAAAAAAGGCCAGGCGGCACGGGCGTTGTCGGCGGCTTTCACCTCCTCTCTGTTCGGTGGCCTGTTCGGGGCGCTCTTCCTCACAATGTTCATCGTCGTGGCGCGGCCGTTGGTGCTGGCCTTCGGGCTGCCCGAGATGCTGATGATCTCTGTTCTCGGCCTGTCGATGGTGGCGGTTCTGGCTGGGCGCGTGGCACTGAAAGGGCTGGCTGCGGCCGGGCTTGGCATGCTGATCGGTACCATCGGCGAGGCCGACGCGGGCGGCAGCCTGCGGATGGCGACATATGACATCCCCTATCTCACCGACGGGTTGAAGCTGGTGATCGTCGGTCTCGGCATCTTCGCCGTGCCGGAAATCGTGTCGCTGCTGCGCCAGGACCGTTCCATCGCCAAGGACGCCAAGCTGGGCGCCGGCTGGGGCGCGGGCGTGAAGGACTGGGCCGCCAACAAGTGGCTTTCGGTGCGCTGTTCGCTGATCGGCGTCGTGGTCGGGGTGATCCCCGGCCTGGGCGGGTCGGTTGTGGACTGGATCGCCTATGGCCACGCGGTGCAGAGCACCAAGGACAAGTCCGGCTTTGGCAAGGGGGAGATCCGCGGCATCATCGGCCCGGAAAGTTCGAACAACGCCAAAGAAGGCGGCGGGCTGGTGCCGACGCTCCTGTTCGGCATTCCCGGTTCTGGCTCAATGGCGATCTTCATCGGCGCCATCGCGCTGCTCGGCTCGGGCGATATCGAGGTTGGCCCCTCGATGCTGCGCGACAACCTCGACATCACCTATTCCATCGTCTGGCTGCTGGCGCTGGCCAACGTGGTGGGCACCATCCTGTGCATCGCGGCCTCGGGCGGCATCGCCAGGTTGACGACGATCCGCTTCACCTACCTTGCGCCATTCCTGTTCATGCTGATCTCCTTTGCGGCGTTCCAGTCCGGGCAGAATTTCGAGGACATCCTGGCGCTCTTCGCGATCGGGCTGATCGGCATCTTCCTGCGCCGCTTTGACTGGTCGCGCCCAGCTTTCCTGATCGGCTTTGTGTTGTCGAACCCGGTGGAGAAATTCTCCAACCAGGCGTTTCAGATCGCCTCGTTCCGCTTCCGCAAGTCCTTCGAGGAGGGGCTGGACTACCTGTTCTCGCCCATCGTCATCGTGCTCTTGATCGTCACCGTGGTCTCGGTTGTGCTAGGCCTGCGCCAGGCCAAGTCGATCATGGCCGAAGGCGACGTGCAGTCCGGTTCCAAGCGCGCGCCAGTGGTCTTCCTGATGGTGCTGATGGCCTACGCCGTAGCCGCGCTGATCAACGCAAACATGATCCCCGACTACAACATGACGGACAAGATCATTCCTCTGGTTTTGGGCGGTATCACCCTCGCTGCGCTGCTGATCCTGCTGGTGCAGATGCTGTTGCGGCCGGAAACCGACGCGATCTTTGCGGACAAGGAAATCGCCGGGGAGGACGCGGATGCGCCCTACGGCCTCTGGGGCACGCTGGCCTGGTTCGCGGTGCTGATCGTGGCGACCTACTTCGTCGGCTTCATTCTGGCGCTGCTGGGCTTCCTCGTCGCCTTCCTGCGGGTGCGGGCGCAGGCGCCCTGGCCAAAGACCCTGATCCTGACCGCTGCAGGCCTCACGCTGATGTGCGTGATGGCAGGCGCGCTGAACCGCGACTTCCCGCCGGGGATGCTGCAGCAGGCGGTGGACCTGCCGTGGCCCCTGAAATGATCCAACGGAGGAAATGACATGACACAGACAGGCATTCCTTACGTCTTTATGCGCGGTGGCACCTCGCGGGGGCCATACTTCAACCGGGCTGATCTCCCCGAAGACCGCGAGACCCTCGCAGAGGTGCTGCTGGCGGCGGTCGGCTCCGGCCATGCGCTCAACATCGACGGCATCGGCGGCGGCGCGGCGGTGACCACCAAGGTGGCCATGCTTTCTCCGTCGCAGGACGATTGGGCGGATGTGGACTACTTCTTCGCCCAGGTTTCGGTCGAGGACCGGCTGGTCGACTTCAAACCCACTTGCGGCAACATTCTCTCCGGCGTGGGCCCGGCTGCAATCGAGATGGGGCTGGTGCGCCCGGCGGCGGACGAGACAGTGGTGAAGATCCGTGCCGTCAACACAGGTGCCCGGGTTGTCGCCCGCGTGCAGACCCCGGAGGGCAGGCTCACCTATGCGGGCGATGCCGAGATTGCCGGGGTGCCGGGCAAAGCCGCGCCGGTGGCGCTGAACTTCATGGGCGTGGTCGGATCGGCCACCGGGGCCTTCCTGCCCACCGGCAACCTGCGCGACAGCTTCGGCGGGATCGAGGTGACCTGCATGGATGTGGCGATGCCCATGGTGGTCGCCCAAGCCGCCGATTTCGGGCTTTCCGGCTATGAAACCGTGGCCGAACTGGACGCGAACCGGGAGTTCTTCGCCCGGATGGAGGCGATCCGGCTCGAGGCAGGGGCGGCCATGGGCATGGGGGACGTGTCCAAATCAGTCACCCCAAAATTCGGCCTGCTTGCCCCAGCCAGGGACGGCGGCACCATCGCCACGCGCTATTTCATGCCCTGGAACACGCATCCGTCAATGGCCGTGACCGGCGCGCAATGCCTGGCCTCCTGCGCGCTGACACCGGGCACCGTGTCGGACGGGCTGCTTGACCGCCCCGCCGACAGCCCGGCCAGTGTGGTGCTCGAACATGCCTCCGGCACGATCGAGGTTTTGGTAGACTTCGAAATGAACCCTCGTTTCACACTGAACTCCGCAGGCATTTTGCGCACGGCGCGCAAGCTGGCGGATGGTAAGGTCTACGTGCCCGCGCACATCTGGGAGGGCGCCTGATATGCCGGTCATGAACCTGCTGGTTGCCTTCAACGGCTCCGACGGCTCGGTGGCGGCGCTGCGCTATGCGGCCTCGCTGGCGCGAACAGAAGGCGCCCATGTCACCGCGATGCTTGCGCATACGTCGCATGAGGTGATCGACCGCCGCTCGCGCTGGATCCCGAAACAGGCGCGGGCGCTGCTGGAGGAAGCCAGCAATGGCGTGCTGCGCGAGATCGAAGAGGTGTTCGGTCGGGAACGCGCTGCGCTGGGTCTTTCCGGCGAACTGCAACTCATCGAAGTGACTGGTCGCGTTGACAGTCTGCTGTCGGAGGCCGCGCGGTATTATGACGTGCTGGTCGTTGGCGCGCGCTCCGACGCTGATGACGCGCATGTCACCCTGCACCCGGACCGCATCGCGCTGATGTCCGGGCGGCCGGTCATCGTGATCCCGGCAGGTTATGACTCGGGCGCGCGCCACAGCCACGCTGCGCTTGCCTGGGATGGCGGGCGGGCCGCCGCGCGTGCTCTGTCCGACAGCCTGCGCCTGCTGGAGGCCGAAGGCCGCGTCAGCGTCCTGACCGTTGGCCAGCGCAGCGGCTGGCCGATCGCCGACCTGCTGACCCATCTGGAGCGCCACGGAGTCGAGGCCATCCACGAGGATTTCCCCGAAAGCCACGCGGTTGCCGCCAAGCTGCTGGCCTATTGCGAGCGCCATGATCCGTCGTTGTTGGTGCTCGGCGCCTATGAGCATTCCAAGTTCCGCGAGGATTTCCTTGGCGGAGTCACCACCGAGGTGCTGGCGAAAGCTCGTATCCCCGTATTGTTGTCGCACTGAGGACAGAGCCATTACCGACTATGAGAAACTGAATCAGACCCGCCGCGATCTGGAAGACATCCGTGCCGGACTGGCAGCACGGATTGGACGGGCCGGCGATTGCAAGTCCGATCTGCTTGTCTTGCACGAACGGGTCAGCAAAGCCATCAAGGCGCTGTCAGGGCAGGGTTGAAAACAAGGGAGACAGACATGAAGGTTCATATCCTCGACGATTGGTTCGATACGCTGCGAGGGCTGTCGTGTTTCGGGCTTCTGGAAGGTCACGACGTCACCGTATGGACGGATCATGAGCCGGATGAGGCCGCTCTGGCCGCGCGTCTCCAAGACGCCGACTGCGTTGTGCTGTTTCGTGAACGTACCCGGATCACCCGTAGCCTGCTGGAGCAGCTGCCGCGTCTGAAGCTGATCTCCCAGCGTGGCGCCCATCCGCATGTGGACGTTGAGGCCTGCACGGACAACGGTGTTCTGCTGTGTTCGAACAAGGGTGCGGACGGCGCAAACTACGCCGCGGCAGAGCTGACCTTTGCACTGATCCTCGCGGCGATGCGCCAGCTTCCCCAGCAGATGGCCAGCGTCAAGGCCGGCGGCTGGCAGATGGGCGTCGGCCGAACCCTGCGCGGACGGCGTCTCGGGCTGTATGGCTATGGGCGGATCGGCCGCGCTGTGGCCGAATACGCGCGCGCCTTCGGCATGGACGTGGTCTGGTGGTCCTCGGAGGAGGGCCGCGCGCGGGTACAGGCGGATGGCGGAACTGTGGCCCCCAGCCGGGAGGCGTTCTTTGCGCAAAGCGACGTGGTTTCCCTCCATCTGCGGCTGACGCCGCAGACCCGCGGCATCGTCACGGCGCAGGATCTGGCCCAGATGTCCGCCCGCGCGGTGCTGGTCAATACTTCGCGCGCAGGGCTGGTTGCGCCGGGAGCCCTGCTTGCTGCGCTGAACACGGGCCGACCCGGCATGGCCGCCGTGGACGTGTTCGACAGCGAGCCACAGACTGACGCGACGGACCCGCTTCTGGCGCACCCGAACCTGATCGCCACGCCGCACATTGGCTTTGTCACCGAGGATGAGTTCGACAAGCAGTTCTCGGATATTTTCGAGCAGGTGAACGCCTATGCCGCGGGCCGCCCGATTCACATGATCAATCCGGACGTCTGCGTGCCATAAGCCCCGCAGCAAGCGGCGCGCCGACGATCACCAGCACGATCCGGGTCAGGTGATGGGTAATCACAAAGCCGAGATCGGCGCCGGTGACGATGGCCAGCACCGTCATCTCGGCCTGTCCGCCCGGCGCGAAGGCGAGGAAGGCCTCCAGCGGGCGGCCAAGGCCAAGCGCGGTGACAAAGGCGGTGAAACCGGCGGCCAGCAGCGCCAGCAGCAGCACATATGTCACCCCGGCCAGCACCACTCGTGTCAGCTCTCCCCAGGTGACGCCAAGAAAATGCACGCCGATGCCGCAACCGATGAAGAACTGCGCCGCAAGGATCGCCTCGGCCGGCGGGCGGAAGTGGATGATCCCGGCTAGCGACAACGCAGCGGTGACGATCATCGGGCCCAGGATCGAGGCGCCAAACAGGCCCAGGCGTTCGCCGCCCTTCCAACCGATCAGCGCTGCAGCCGCCATCAGGGCAAGTTCTTGCATTGGCAGCTCGGCGACCGGTGCGCCGATCGGATTGGTCAGTTCGGCGGCGTAAGCGAGGGTCAGGATTGCCGGTGCCAGCGTCACGATCAGCAGCACCCGCGTGGCATGGATCAGCGACAAGGTGCGCGGATCGGCGCCTGCCTCGGCGCCAAAGATGACCATATCCTGCAGCCCGCCAGGCATCGCAGCATAATAGGCGGTGGCGGTGTCAAATTTCCAGATTTGGCGGAAGTAGGGCACGCCGACAAAGCCAATCAGTGCAATGAAGACCGGCACCAACGCCACCGACAGTGCCATCTGGGGAAGTTGCGCCAGCAGCGCCGGTGTGATCGACGCGCCGACCGCCACGCCAAGAATCGTGCGCGCGCCCACCGAGACCTGCCCGAACCCGCTTACCGGAAGATGCGCCAGTGCTGCGATCAGGCAGGCGGCCATCGGGCCGAATAAGAACGGCAGCGGCAGCGACAACGCCCAGAACAGCGCCGCTCCCAGTCCTGCCAGGGCAAGCGTCAGGCCGCGTCGGGCGGCTGGTGTCTCCAGATTGGGTGTGCGCATGCGTGTCTCCGTCCGGTCTTGACCACATTTGTGTACGCCTGTATCCATCTGGATACAATAGTCGAACAACAGCAGGGCAAGCGCGCGATGGCCAGTGACGAGCATGACACCCCGCAGGGCAACGCCGCCTATTTGCGCCTGCTGACCGAACTGCGCGAAGGCAGGCTGAACCCAGGCGACCGCCTGCGCGAGACCGAGCTGGCAGAGCGGCTCGGCATGTCTCGCACACCGGTACGCGAGGCGATCCGCCAGCTCGAGTCAGACGGCATCGTGACCCATGTGCCGCGGCATGGCGCCAGCCTTCGCATGCTGGATTATGCCGAGGTGATGGAGCTGTATGAGATGCGGGCCGTGTTGGAAGGCACCGCCGCGCGGCTTGCGGCCCGGGCGGCCTCCGATATTGAGATCGAAGAACTGTACGAGATGAACCAGGCTCTGGCGGCGCTTGGGAACCAGCCGGAGGCTTTCACCCTGAACCGGCAGTTCCACGCGGCGCTTCTGGACGCGGCAAAGAACCGGTTCCTGACACGCTCGATCCACACCCTGCAGAAGACACTGATGATCCTCGGGCCCACCACGCTTACCCAGCCCGACCGCGCGGAGAAGGCGGTGCAGGAGCATTTCGGGGTGCTGGATGCAATCAAGGCGCGCGACGGCACTCTGGCCGAAGCGGCCATGCGCGCCCATATCGAGACCGCCCAGCGTGTCCGCGTGCGCGCGCTGCGCGGCCAATCCAACCGCTCCGTGCCGCCTGCCAGTTTCGACGGCGATCTGCTGTGATCGGCTAAACACCGGGTGCCGCAGGATGCTTTCGGCGGTCAGACCGCGTTTCGAATGTGCGCCTGCACCGCCATCGCTGCCGGAGAGGGCGACTGGCCGACGCGGGTGAGCAGGCCGACAGGGCGGGCAATGTCCAGCCCCGTCAGCGTGCAGCCTGTGACGCCGACCGCCAGCGGCGAACTCAGCATTGCCTCGGGCAGGAGCGCCGCGCCCGCGCCCTGGGTGACAAGCTCCAGCGCGCTCGTGCTGCGGCCGGCCTCCAGGGTCCACACCAGTCGCACGCGCGCGCGGGCAAGAGTTTCGTCGATCAGCACCCGGTTGCCGGTTCCGCGGGCAGGCAGGATCAGCGGCGTCTCGGCAAGGTCTTCGGCGCTGAGACATACGTGTCCTGACAGCGGATGCCCCTTTGGCAAAGCCACCATGATGCGGTCGTCGAACAGTGGTTCGAAATCTGTGTTCGGCTCCAGGGCGGGCAGCGAACACAGGCCGAAATCGGCCTCGCCCTGCGCGACGGCCTCGGCGACGCCGTTGGCGGTGTCGTCCAGCAACCGCAGGCGCGCACGGTGCCCATCGGCGCGGAATTTGCCGAGCGCGGGGATCACCAGCCGCGACAGCAGCGTCGGCACGACAGCGATGGTGACCACCACGCCGCGCTGATGCGCGAAGGCCACGCTTTCGTCGCGCATTGCGCGGGTGGTTTCGCGGGCATCCTCCAGGATCGCTTCGGCCCGCACCTGCAAGCGTTTGGCTGCGAGGGTGGGCTTTACCGCCCGTGTCGTCCGCTCGAACAGCCGTGTGTCCAGCGCCTGCTCCAGCTTGGCGACCCGCCGAGTGATCGCCGATTGCGACAGGTTCAGCACTTCTGCCGCCGCATGGAAGCTGCCGGTTTCCTTCACTGCGAGAAAGGCCTCGAGATCGCCGAAATCATAATTAATGCTCATGGCGCAATAATCTTTGATAAAGCCTCATTGGTCAAATCAAAAACCTCGGGTTAGGACAGCCCCAGCCAGGAGGACAGCCATGACCGAAGCTTACGATCTTGCCGTGATCGGTGGCGGCAATGCCGCGCTCTGTGCCGCGATGACCGCCGCCGAGGCGGGCGCCCGCGTGGTCATTCTGGAGACCGCGCCGAAGGCCTACCGCGGCGGCAACTCGCGCCACACCCGCAACTTCCGCTGCATGCATGGCGGCCCGCTGGGGCCGCTGGTCGAAGGTTACGACGAGGAGGAGTATTTTGCCGACCTGATGAAGGTCACCGGTGGCAAGACCGATGAGCATCTGGCGCGCCTGGCTATCCGCACCAGCGAGGAATGCCTGCCTTGGATGCAGGAGCGCGGTGTGCGGTTCCAGCCTTCGCTGTCGGGCACGTTGTCGCTGGCGCGGACCAATGCCTTTTTCATGGGCGGTGGCAAGAGCCTGGTGAATGCCTATTACCGCACGGCCGAAAATATGGGGGTCGAGGTGCTGTACGAGGCGGCGGTCACCCATCTGGAGCTGGAGGGCGACCGGATCACCCGCGTCGATTACACGTATGAAGATGCGCAGCACTCGATCAGCCCAAAAAGCGTCGTCGTCGCCTCTGGCGGGTTTCAGGCGGACATCGACTGGCTGACCCGCGCGTGGGGGCCTGCGGCACGCAACTTCTTGATCCGTGGTACACCTTACAACCGCGGCGTGGTGCTGGCGGATCTGCTGGAACAGGGTGTCGAGAGCATAGGCGACGCTGATCAGTGCCATGCGGTTGCCATCGACGGGCGCGCACCGAAATACGACGGCGGCATCGTCACACGGCTGGATTGCGTACCGTTTTCCATCGTGGTGAACAAGAACGGTGAGCGGTTCTATGACGAGGGCGAGGATGTCTGGCCCAAGCGTTACGCGATCTGGGGCCGTCTGGTCGCGGCGCAGCCGGATCAGGTTGGCTATGTCATCATCGACTCGAAATCTCTAAACCTTTTCATGCCCTCGGTTTTCCCGCCGTTGCAGGCGGACACGTTGGAGGAGCTGGCGGGACTGATGGGCCTGCCGCCGGACAAGCTGCGCGACACCGTCGAGACCTTCAACGCAGCCTGCGGCGATACGTCGGCGTTTCACCCGACTGAACTGGATGGCGTTGCGACCAAAGGGCTTGTCCCGCCGAAGACCAACTGGGCCCGGCCGATCAGCGAACCGCCGTTCTACGGCTATTCGCTGCGCACCGGCGTTACCTTCACCTACCTGGGCCTGAAGGTCGACGAGACCGCCCGGTGCCGCACCGCCGAGGGCCCGGTCCGCAACCTGTGGGCCGCGGGGGAGACCATGGCCGGCTCAATCCTCGGGCAGGGCTATCTTGCCGGGTTCGGCATGACAATCGGAACAGTCTTTGGACGCATCGCAGGACGGGAGGCCGCAGCCCATGCAAACCGTTGACCTTATTCAGGAAGCTCGCCGTCAGGCAGAAATTTGCAACGCCTGCCGCTATTGCGAAGGCTACTGCTCGGTGTTCCCGGCAATGCACGCGGGCCGTGCCTTTTCGGATGGGGACATCACTCAGCTCGCCAACCTTTGCCATAATTGCCGCGGCTGTTATTACGCCTGCCAGTACACCGCCCCGCATGAGTTCGAGCTGAACCTGCCCAAGGCGCTGGCCGAGGTCCGCCGCGACAGCTGGGAGGCCTACGCTTGGCCGCAGCCGCTGGCGCGGCGCTTTCACACCCATGGCGGCGCCATCGCGCTGGCGCTGGTGCTGGGCTTTGCAGTGATCCTCTGGGCGCTGCGGACGCTTGGTGGCAGCGGCGAGGGCTTTTACGCCGCGCTGTCGCATAATGCGATGGTGGCGATTTTCCTGCCGGCTTTCCTGTTACCGCTGTTGTGTCTGGGCGTGGGCATGCTGCGCTACTGGCGCGCTGTGGACGGGGTGCCCATCCGGCTGGCGCATCTCAGGCAAGCCTTCGGCATGGTCGCAAAGATGAAGAACCTGGCGGCCGGTCATGGCGAGGGCTGCAACTTCGAGGATGAGGACCGCTTCAGCCACGCACGCCGCTACGCGCATCAGGCGGTGATGTACGGATTCCTCCTGTGCTTTGCCTCCACCTCCACCGCCACAGTCCTGCATTACGTCTTTGACATGCCCGCGCCCTATCCGCTGTGGTCCCTGCCAAAGATGCTGGGTGTGCCGGGCGGCATTCTGTTGACCGCGGGTTGCATCTGGATGGCGCTGCTGAAGCTGCGCTCTGACAAGACGCTGGACGATGAAAGCGCCTTTGGTGGCTCCGTCGCCTTTATCCTGCTCCTGGGGTTTGTGGCGCTGACCGGGCTTGCGCTCTATGTGCTTGGCAGCTCACCCTTGATGCCCGCGTTGCTGGCCGTCCACCTCGGTGCGGTGCTCACCTTCTTCCTGCTCACGCCCTTCACCAAGATGGCGCACGGCTTTTACCGCTTGCTGGCGCTGATCAGGGACGCGCAGAGGACGCTGTCGTGAAAGTATGAATTGGCTGACAACGTCGCGAACTCCCGTTGAGGTCATGCAGGGTCATTCAGAAGCTTGGCCGCCGGGGTATCGCTTCACATCTGCAGAAAGGCGGGGCGGGATGTGGCGGTTTCCTGCTCCCGCAACCCGCGTTTCCGTCCACGCGTCCGCAAGCAGGCCGGGGCTATGTTGCTCCCTGCCAATTCCTCAACACGGTCAAGGAAATGTCGGCCGTGCACGCCATGTCCGGGCTTGAAGTACAACACATCCTGCCGGGTCAGTTCTTGCTCCCGATCTCTTGAAAGTCTGTTGCGTTTTAACGCCGGTTAAGGCGGAGGTCGCAGCTTTCATCAAGGCTGGTAGGTGTTGCGACTCGCATTCGATCTGAGGGTGCTGCCAGCAGCCAGATAAACGAAGAGCCGTCAAAGTTGCATCCTGATGCGCTTGGCGCAGGCAGGCGGCTATCGGCTATCGGCAACCGCCGCGGGGGGCCCAGAAAGGACATGCCCATGCTTGTACAAGACATCATGACCATACCCCCACGGTATGCCAGTCCGCGGGACAATGCCGCCAGCGCTGCGGCGCAAATGAAAGCCGTTGGTATCGGCGTTTTGCCCGTTGTAGAGGATGGGCGGATTGTCGGTATCTTCACAGACCGGGATCTGGTTCTGGCATTGGCAGGGCAGGAGCGCGCGCTGGCAGGGCTGTCCATTGCCACGGTCATGACCACCGACGTGATATGCTGCCGGGCCACGGACACGATCGAGGCTGCGGCCGCACTCATGGGGGACTATCAAATCCGCCGACTGCCGGTGGTGGATGATCATGGGCGATTGGCGGGCCTGCTGTCGGTTACGGACATCGCGGTGCATGGGTCGGAACATATTGCGGGGGAGGCGCTGGGAGAGATTGCCGAGTACCGCTAACCTGAAAACGGTGAGATCTCGGCGGCCAAGCGCTCCGGTTCAACCCCGGCGATTTCTGACAGCGCGGCCAGATCTTTGATCTGGATGTCAATGTGGTCTGCGGTCTCCACCAGGCCGTTTCTGACAAAGCGGCGCATGGTGCGGCAGACATGAACCGCCGTGAGGCCGGTGAAATCGCCAATATGGCGTTGGGTCAGAGGCAGGTGAAACGCGCCATTGTCCGACAGGCCCAGCGGTTTCAGCCGAAGGGAGAGTTCGATGAGGGCATAGGCAATTCGGCTTTCGGCGCTGCCGCGGCCCAGTCGCAGCATGCGTTCGGACAGCCTGCTGCGTTCGGCGGCGTGGACGAGTTCATTGGCCTGTGCCAATCGCGGGGACGCCGCCAGCATGCTGTGCCAGGCCGACAGGGGAATGACGCAGACCAGCGCGTCGGTTACGGCCTCGATGCTCAGCCCGGCTGTTTTCCCGTCAGCGGATGTCGGATCGGCGATATCCCCGGGCAAGATGAAATCGATCAGCTGCACGTCACCGTTCAAGGAGGATTTCGAGGTGGCAAGCCATCCTTCGATTCCGATTATGACCGTGCTGCTGTCCTCGCCATCGTGAAGCATTATGCTGCTTGCCGGGATGGAGCGGACGTTCATACGGAAGCTTTGCAGTGCGGGGTCGCTGCCGTCGAAATCCATGGCACCGATGCGCAGACGGTTGGTTTCGGCAACATGGCTGTGAGTCGAGGCTTGCCGCGTCATTGGCTCGTTCCCTGTCAGTGATGACAGTACGGAACCGAATGCCGTACTGAGCAAGTGCCGCTGTTGTTGAAGTCCGATCTGCGCCCTGAAGTTAATGGTACCGGTGCGGCGCGATTTTGTCGACTCTCGCCTGGGGTGCCTTGCATTGCTGCCTTTCGTCCGCGTCTTTGCGGGAGAAGACTGCGTCGAGTGCCGCAGTTGTAGTCGACTTCGCTGGAGACTGCCTGCCTGTCCTCATCAAGCGTGACAGGCTTTGGAACCACCTCTGCTCAACGGGCTGATTTGGCGAAATTTGGACTTCTAGAAGCCAGCTGAATTTGCCTCCGGACGGTAGAAAGATCTTGTTACCAGAATTGAGGCGCGTTTTGACAGGGAGCCGCCTGACGATCCGGAGTGTGCCGTGTCCGCTGCATTCGATCTGCCGCGGCGGCATGTATCCAAGGGAGAGTTCGACCAGGTCAGAAATGCGATGCGCAAACCCATCCAGCAGCTTTGGCACTAGGGGAAGGGTTTTACGCCTTAACGCCCCGGTGCTCAGCCTGCGTGCCCAGCCCGGTGCTTTGCGGCTTGGCCAAGGAGTTGACCCGGCAGAGCAGACGGCTCAGCCCGGGGCACAGTCTTCTCGCCGACCGGATCAGGTTGGGCTGTCGATGCGGATGGCCTCCAAGTGTTCGGGCACTCGCGAAGGGCGTCCAAGTTCATGTGCGATGCGGCGTCGGAGCGTGTCAGACGCTTCGGGTTCGCCGTGCGTCAGATAGGTCATTTCAGGCGCCGGTGCAGCTGCCATCCAGCGCATCAGTTCATCGGCGTCAGCATGGCCGGAGAAGGATTGGAGTTGAGTGACCTGGGCACGGATGGCGTGGTCTTGCCCGAACATACGCAGGCGGCGTTCTCCCGCCGCCAGAGAGGCGCCACGGGTGCCGCCTGCCTGATAGCCGGTGAGTAAGATCAAGGTCTTCAAGCGCCGGCCAAAGTTCGCGATATGATGCAGTATGCGGCCGCCAGTGATCATGCCGCTGGCCGAGATGATGACCATCGGGCCCTCAAGCGCACTCAATTCCTTGGATTGTGAAACCGAATTCGTGCGGACAGGGAGCTGGAACACGCCTGCGCAGTCCTGCCGGGAGATCCTGTGTTCTGTGCAGTGACGGGCATAGATATCCGTGGCGTCCGCTGCCATTGGGCTGTCAAGAAATACTGGGATCTTCGGAATGCGCTTGGCCGCTATCAGACGGGAAAGATGATATATGATGCCCTGCGCGCGGCCTACGGCGAAGGCCGGGATCAGCACGATTCCCTTCTGCTTCAAAAACGGCGCCAGAATGCTGGCAAGTTCGTCTTCGGGGGAAATGGCAGTGTGAATGCGGTCGCCGTAGGTCGACTCGCAGACCAACACTTCGGCGCCGCGAAACGGCTCCGGCGGCGGCATCAGGGGGTCGCGATCCTGGCCAAGGTCGCCGCTGAAATGAACCGTCCTGCTACCGACCCTGATCCGGATCTGTGCAGCCCCCAACAAATGACCGGCCCGGATGAATTCTGCGCTGAGCCGCCCCCCGAGATCCAGCGGCTCGCCGAAAGGGTGCTGCTTGAACTGGCGCAGCGCCGCCCTTGCGTCCTGCTCCGTGTAGATCGGTGCCGGGCGCTTATGCTTGGAATAGCCCTTGCGTCTCGCACGCCGGGCCTCGTCCTCTTGCAGGTGACCGCTGTCCGGCAGGAGCAGCCCGCACAGGTCGCGGGTTGGCGGGGTGCAATAGACCGGTGCCCGGCAGCCGGACCGGAGCAGCGCTGGAAGGTAGCCGGAATGGTCGAGATGAGCATGTGTCAGCAGTATGGTGGTGATGGAGTTAGGACGAACCGGGAACGGTTTGCGGTTGCGCCGCCTGAGATGCTTGTAGCCCTGATAGAGGCCGCAATCGATCAGCACCCGCTGCTGTCCGGCGTCGATCAGATAGCGGGAGCCGGTGACCGTTCCGGCCGCCCCGAGAAAACGTAGCGTTGCACTGTCTGGCGGCATCATGGCACCCTCCTGTTGTGTCGCGACCTATTTGGACAAGAGGACCGGCAGCTTTGCATGCTCCAACAGTTCGCGGGTGGCGGCACCGATCACGAAATCATAAGCCCAGGAATGACCGAACGCACCGGCAGCCAGCATGTCGGCGCCGCATTCAACGGCCACTTTGAGCAGCATGGAACCGGTGCCCTGCCCGGTTCCTTCACGGTCGATCAGCGTCACGGAATGCCCATGCCGGTCAAAGGCGGCAGCCATGTCCTCGCGGCAGGCAAGCCCGAGGTCGCCGTCGCCAATGTGGAGGATTGATATGCTGGCACCGGGCTGCGCCAGGGCGCGGGCGTAGTGGGCAGCGCGGATGGCCTCGCGGGTGTTGCTCCAGCCAATCAGGATGTTTGCGCCAATGGCCGCAGGGGACCAATTGTCGGGGATGATCAGGACAGGGCGTCCCGACCGGCGGATCAACTGCTCCTGCAGCTGTCGATGGCTATGCCGGGCACCATCCTTTGGGCACTGACCCGCGAGCACAAGATCCGCTGCAGCCACATTATCAAGCAGAAACTCCTCCGAGCTCTGGCTTCCGAGAGGCTGCTGACGAAAATCGGAAAGGAAATCGCGCCTTTCCATAGCCGACTGAAAAGCGTCTGCAACGGCCTCAGCCTCCTCCCGCTGCCATTCAGGAATAAACGCCGCGCCGTAGCTGACAAGACTGCCCTCGGCTCCGACATACGGCACCTGGATGTCCGCTGGAAGCACGCCAGTCAGATGGGCGCCAGTGCGACTGGCTATATCTGCGGCCGCAGGAATGAGCCACTGTGCTTCCTGTGCCGAGAACAGGGCAACTGCCAAAGACTTGATAGTCATCTGAGAACTCCTCGCTGAATGTCTCATCTCGCCGGGATCGAAAACACGGATGCCGACTTCCGCCAACACGGCCCACAGCTGAACCCGGTCCATTCCCGACATGCCGCGGCGTCGTATGTCTCCTGATCGTCGCTGGCCGACGCCAAACGCATCGCGGTGTGCCCGAGGCATCATCCCGGACACATGTCATGCATCCCACCGGGGCTGTTGGGGTCCGTTGCCATTATCTCAGCATGTTCCCGTGGCAGGCGCATTGATGGCGGTTAATGGTCTAAAGGTGGCGACAAAACAGTCTCGCGTTCAGCCGTCTTACCAAGCGCGTGCGCTGGAGGTTGCGCTTCCGCCGACTGGCCGTCAGGTGGACGGCAAGCATGTTGGCAAGCCCACACATGCGCTTTCCCGGTGGCAAGGGTTGCAGGCCTTGCGATTGCACCTCCGAACGCTACGTGGTGCCCGGAACGCTTTTTAGAACCAGGTCTGATCCTTGCCGCACTCCGGTCAAACATGCCTGCGGTTGCGCGGGGCCGCAGATAGGAAAACCCGGTCTCGGGAATGGGGGGAGATCGGGCAGCTGCTATTGAGAACTGTTTGCGGCCTATCTCGATGGCCCGACTGGTTTCGAATGGACAGGCGCAGTCCCGCCACTGGGTGCGGCTGTGCGTTCAGAGCTGTGCCGCTGCGCGCTCTGCCCAAGAACCCCGCAGGGCCAGCGCGATGAGAACCGACACCCATAGCTTGCGGCTCATGCCGGCGGGCATCGATACTTACAGCCACCCAGTTGTCTATATGCACGCCGATTGCCACGTTTGCCAGGCTGAAGGCTTTCGGGCCCTGACGCGTGTGCGGATTGACTGCGGCCGCAATTGGGTGATCGCAACGCTGAATGTGGTGACCGGCGGCGGCTGGCTGCCCCCCGATGCTGCCGCACTGTCAGACGCAGCCTGGGAGGCATTGCAGCCAGGGCCGGATGCGCTGGGGCAGTTATCGCACCCGGAACCACCAGCCGCCGCATCCTTCATTCGTGCGAAGGTGTATGGCGCGCGTCTGGAACAGTCACATTTCAGCACCATCGTCGACGATGCGATCGCCCGCAGGCTTTCTGACCTGGACCTGGCCGCTTTTGTAACGGCCTGCGCCGGCGACCGGCTGGATATCGAAGAAACAATTGCATTGACACGAGCCATGCAGGCTGCAGGCACAACCCTTTGCTGGGGCAAGGAAGTTGTACTGGACAAACACTGCGTCGGCGGGCTGCCTGGCAATCGGACCACGCCGATCGTGGTGGCCATTGCGGCTGCGGCAGGGCACATCATTCCCAAGACGTCCAGCCGGGCCATCACGTCGCCTGCCGGCACGGCAGATGTGATGGAAGTCATGGCACCGGTGAAATTGGAACTGACTGCAATGCGCCGCGTCGTCGAGGCTCAGGGCGGCTGCATTGTCTGGGGCGGCGGGCTTCACCTCAGTCCGGCAGACGACGTGTTGATCCGTATCGAACGGCCGCTGGATTTTGACAGCGACGGCCAGCTGGCAGCGAGTGTCCTGTCCAAGAAGGCCGCAGCAGGGGCCGAAAGGGTTGTGATCGATATTCCCACGGGACCAACTGCCAAAGTTCGCTCTGCGGCGGCGGCCGAGTCGTTGTCCTTGCGGCTGAAGGCGGTTGCGGCAGCGGTCGGGCTGGAACTGAAAATCCACGTCAGTGACGGGAGCCAGCCAGTGGGTTGCGGGATCGGTCCGGCGCTGGAAGCGGCGGATGTGCTGAAGGTGCTGCGCCGGACGCCGGATGCGCCTGTGGATCTGCGGAGTCGTGCGCTGACACTCGCGGGGCACCTGCTCGAACTGGGCGGAGCTGCCGGAAATGGTTTCCGCACCGCCGAAAGATTGCTGGACAGTGGTGCCGCCGAGCAGCGGTTTATGACCATCTGCGAAGCGCAAGGCGGGTTCACCGAACCCGGCTCCGCTGTACACCGGACACTGGTGACGGCTGGGCGCGGCGGAACGATTGTCGAGATCGACAACCGCCTGATCGCCCGACTTGCCAAACTGGCAGGTGCGCCACAACGGGCCCGCGCCGGGATCCTTCTGTTGGCCCGCCCCGGTGACACGGTTCAACTTGGTGAGCCGCTGTTTGAAATCCATTCGGAAACCCCGGGAGAGCTGGCTTATGCCCGGGATTACGCCGCGCGCCAGCCCGGACCGTTCACAATCAGGAGGCAGATATGAAACCTGTTCTATCTCCATTTCCCGATATGATGCCGATGGGGACCCAGATCGCGCAGTCGGTTGGCGCCCGGATCGTTCCAATCGGCTGGCGGCACTTCCCGGATGGTGAGAGCCTGGTAACCTTGGATGGAGATGTTACCGGTCACGATGTGGCTCTTTTGTGTACGTTGCGAGATCCCGACCGGCATATGCTACCGCTGCGCTTTGCTGCGGCGACGGCCCGCGAGATGGGAGCCGTCAGCGTCGGGTTGATTGCGCCCTACCTTGCCTACATGCGTCAGGATCGGCGGTTCGGACCGGGGCAGGCTGTCAGCGCGCCTTTATTCGCAGCCTGCGTGGAGGAAAGTTTTGATTGGCTCGTAACAGCTGATCCGCATCTGCACCGAATTCGGAATCTGGCAGACCTGTTTACGATTCCGGCGCAGCGGGTGGTCACCGCTCCGGCGCTTGCCGACTGGATCGCCCGAAACATTTCCAGCCCGGTGATGATCGGTCCCGATGAGGAAAGTCGACAATGGGTCGCCGAGGTTGCCGCATTGGCAGGGTGTGACTTCGCTGTGCTTTGCAAACACCGTCACGGCGATCAGGAGGTGCACGTCAGCGCTCCGTCCCGCACCGTGCTGACGCAGGGAACAGCGGTTATTCTGGATGATATCGCCTCGTCCGGCGCAACCTTGGT
This sequence comes from Leisingera sp. SA32, assembly GCF_056033425.1. Classification (NCBI taxonomy): domain Bacteria; kingdom Pseudomonadati; phylum Pseudomonadota; class Alphaproteobacteria; order Rhodobacterales; family Roseobacteraceae; genus Leisingera; species Leisingera sp. SA32. Next base: position 73,417 of record NZ_JBVYHB010000006.1, read on the forward strand.
CAAAACCCTCAGGCAGTTGGCCTCCAAGGGGGACAAACCGCCGGTCTGCGTCGTGATCCATGCGGTATTTGCTGCGGGAGCCTATGACCGAGTTTTGGAAGCGGGCGCCCAACGGATCGTCACCACGGACAGTATTCCGCACGACAGTAACGGGATCAGTATTGCCTCTCTGCTTGCAGACGCGTGGCGCAGACTGCGTGAGAGCAAAGAAGAGCCTCTGGCAAAAAAGGGGCACGCCGGGCCATCCGGACCCTGAGTTGGCGCGATGCGCAGGCCAGAGAAGTCAAAAACGCGGGTTGCGAGGTTGCGCATTGGTCTTGTTGATGGGCGCGCCCGGAACTGGGTCCCCGGTGCACGAAAGCCCTTATGCCAAACGTTTGTTCAATCCACCCGTTGTGGTTCCGCACGACACGGATGCAGGGGAACTTCTGACCTGCGGCGTTGGCGCAGTTGCTGCAGTTGCTCTGCTTGCTGCAGACTGGGATCAGCGGCCGTTTGGTGCTGCGGAGGGCGGATCGCATGGTAAATCCTGTTGAGACGGGTAGCGGCCCGCGGCATTGCGGGCTGACGCGGCAGCAGGCGGAGGCCGCGCGCCGGACCCATGGCTGGAACGAGCTGCCGAGGGGCAGACGCATCGGTCCGCTGAGGGTCTTTCTACGCCAGTTCAGTAATTTCCTGGTGCTGATCCTGATCGCTGCGGGGGGTATCGCCTTTGCCCTGGGGGAATACGCTGACACGCTGGCGATTGGTCTGGTGATCGGTCTGAATGGCGTTCTGGGCTTTGTGCAGGAATGGCGTGCGGAAACGGCGCTGGAGAGCCTGCGCAACATGCTGTCGCCGCAGGCGCTGGTGGTGCGGGACGGGCGCGAGCAGATGATAGAGGCGCGCGAGCTTGTGCCCGGAGATCTGATCATTCTGGAAGCGGGGGCGCGGGTGCCAGCCGATGCTGCGCTGCGAGAAACGGCCGCCCTGCGGATTGATGAAAGCGCGCTGACGGGTGAATCTGTTCCTGTTAACAAGGCTGTGGGCGGTGACACAGCCGAAGTTTTTGCCGGTACAGTGGTGGCTGCCGGGCGGGCGCTGGCTGTGGTCACTGCCACCGGCACGCGCACCTCTTTCGGGCAAATCGCCTCCTTGACGGGGTCGGTGGGACTAAAGAAAACCAATCTACAGGTGCAGCTCGGCCGTCTCGCGCGGCAGCTGGGGTTCGCAGCGCTGGCCATCGCCGCCGCCATATTGTGCCTTGGGCTTTATATGGGGCGGGAGGCGGCTGAGATGTTCATGACCGGCCTGTCGTTGTCGGTGGCAATGGTGCCGGAAGGTCTGCCCGCGGTTGTTACCATTACCCTGGCGTTGGGCGCGGCTGCGATGGTCCGTCAAAAGGCGCTGGCGCGCCGCCTGCAGGCGGTCGAAACGCTGGGAGCGGCTTCGGTGATCTGTACCGACAAGACCGGCACCCTGACGGAAAACAAGATGACCGTGACCCGGGTCTGGACGCTGAACCGCAGCTATCGGGTCAGTGGCACCGGATACGATCCGGCGGGCCAGATCTCGCATGAAGGCGGTGTCACCAGCGCCAAGGAGGATGCGGTGCTGGCTGAATTGCTTGCGGCGGGGCTGACCTGCACCCACGCCCGCCTGCACTGCGAGGACGATCACTGGCACATAACCGGTGCCCCGACCGAGGGCGCGCTGGTCACGCTCGGATACAAGGGCGGGGCGCAGTTGCCGCCACCGGATGCGGTGCTGGCGGAGATTCCGTTCAGCAGTGAACGCAAGCGGATGAGCGTTCTGGCGCGCAGTGGCAGCGAAGAGAAGATCTATACCAAGGGCGCGCCGGAACAGGTTCTGAGCATATGCACCCACGTGCTGACGCCGGACGGGCCGCGAGCGATAGGTCCGACGGAGGCGGCACGCATCACCGAGGCTTATGAGGCGATGGCAGCGGAAGGCTTGCGGGTGATCGGCCTTGCTGTCGCCGCCGCCCAGGCGCAGGCTATCTCCGAACAGGACATGACCTTTCTGGGCGTGGCCGGGCTGATCGATCCGCCTCGGCCGGAGGTGCGTTCTGCGATCGCCGCGGCGCGGGCGGCGGGCATCCGGATCATCATGATTACCGGGGACAGCCCGCTGACCGCCGCGGCGATTGCAGAACAATTGGGCCTGCCGGCTGCAAGGATCCTGACGGGTGACGCGCTGGAGGCTATGCAAGGTTCTGAGTTGGAACAGATTTTGGAGCGGGATGTGCTGTTTGCCCGTACCCGGCCTGCGCACAAGATGCGCATCGTTTCGGCCTTGCAGGGGCAGAATCAGATCGTGGCAATGACCGGCGACGGGGTCAACGACGCCCCGGCGCTGAAGCAGGCTGATATCGGCGTCTCGATGGGGGTTCGGGGAACGGATGTGGCCAAGGATGCCTCTGATCTGGTGCTGCTGGATGATAATTTTGCCACCATCGTGCGCGCCATCGGGGAGGGGCGGCGGCAATTCGGCAATGTGCGGAAATTCGTGCGCTACCTGCTGTCTTCCAACGCGGGCGAGGTCATTGCGCTGCTGCTCAACATCCTGATTGGCGGGCCGCTGATCTTTCTGGCGACGCAGATCCTGTGGATGAATTTGGTGACCGATGGGGTCACAGCAGTTGCCCTGGGGCTGGAGAAAGGCGAGCCGGACCAAATGGAGCATCCACCGCGCAAGAAGGACACGCCGATCCTGGGGCGGGGCGGTCTGCTGACCATTCTGGCGCTGGGGCTTTATACCGGGTTGGCCAGCCTCTGGCTGTTTCTGCATCTGTTGGACGGGAACGAGGATCTGGCTCGCACCGCCGCTTTTACCGCCATGGTCCTATTTGAGAAGGCCAGCGTGTTTGCCTTCCGATCCTTGCATCTGCCGTGCTGGCGGATCGGTTTCTTTAGCAACCCTCTGCTGCTGGGAGCGCTGGCTGTTACGATTGGTGCGCAGGTGGCGGCGGTGTATTGGCCGCCGCTGCAGGCGCTGCTGCACACGGTACCTCTGGAAGCCGGGCATTGGGGGCTGATCGCTGTTCTCGTGCTGCCCATCCTGCTGGTGCCGGAGGTTTTGAAAACCCTGCGCTATGTCGTCCGCCGCCACAGGCACAGTCAGGCGGTAGCGACGGCTTGACTTGCCTCAATGCAGAGAGCGCCTGAGTGGTCCATCATGCGATCATGCATGTGGATCATGGGCACAGTAAAGAAGAAATCGCACACCGTCTGGCTGGCAACAACGGCAGCGGGCGGCTGCGGGACGCGGTTTATGGCGGCATAGACGGCGCGGTGACCACCTTTGCGATTGCCGCGGGCGTCGAGGGCGCCGGGTTTTCCTCTTCGGTCATCATTGCCCTTGGGATCGCGAATGTGCTGGCAGACGGGTTTTCCATGGCGGCGGCCAACTATCTGGGGACCAAGGCGGATCTGGACGAGCGGCGGCGGCTTTATGCTGTGGAACAGCGCCACATCCGCCAGTATCCGGAAGGAGAGCGCGAGGAGCTGCGGCAGATCTTTCAGGCTCTGGGCCTGAGCGGCGAAGTGTTGGAAGGTGCGGTGCGTTCTGTATCCGCCAAACCAGAGAAATGGATCTCGCTCATGCTGACCGGCGAATATGGCCTGGCGCCTGCCGAGCCCAATCCGGTCACGGCTGCCGCGACGACCTTTGTCGCGTTCCTGCTGGCTGGAATTGTGCCCCTGCTCCCGTTCATTCTGGGACTGCCGGACCCCTTCATGACGGCTGCGGCGGCCACCGGGCTGGTGTTTTTCGGTATCGGTGCCTGCAAAAGCGTCTGGTCGCTGGCGCCTTGGTGGAAGTCCGGGCTGGAGACCTTGCTGATCGGCTCTTGCGCCGCAGCCGTAGCCTATCTGGCGGGCAGCCTGTTCCGGGCTTGAGCCGGGTTAAGGGGGCTGGATCCGTGTGGCCCCAAATTGAACGCCGGAGGGACAAGGATGTTTTCGAACGCCATAAAAATAACGACCCTGCAAGGGTTTGACATAAAGATCGCGCCAAGCTGGGCGCTGATCGCCGCGCTCATCACCTGGAGCCTCTCGACCCAGTTTTTCCCGATGGTCTATCCCGGTGCCGCGTTTGGCGTCTATCTCATACTGGCGTTGGTGGCGATGCTAGGGTTCTTCGCCTCTCTCATTTTGCATGAGATGTCCCATTCCGTGGTCGCACGCCGCTTTGGTGTTGAGATCAAGGGGATCACGTTGTTCATCTTCGGTGGCGTCGCCGAGTTGGGATCGGAGCCGAAAACCGCCGTGAGCGAATTCTGGATCGCCATCGCAGGCCCGTTGATGAGCTTTGCCCTTGCGCTCACCTTCTGGCTGTTGGCGCAGGTGGCTGAGTTGCTGGCCCCCGGTATGGCACTGAACCATGTCTTGTCCTATCTAGCGCTGATCAACCTGGTGCTGGCGGTGTTCAACCTGGTTCCGGCCTTCCCGCTGGATGGCGGCCGAATTTTCCGGGCCTATTTGTGGAGCCGCAGTCGCGACCTTCTGCAGGCGACGGCCACCGCCACCCGCATCAGCAGCTATTTTGCCTATGCGCTAATTTTTTTGGGGCTCGTTGGCCTGTTCTCCGGCAATCCCATTGCCTCTCTGTGGCAGGTGCTGATCGGGGTTTTTGTCCTGACGGCGGCCAAGGGCACCTATGCCCAACAACTTCAGGCTGCGGCGTTCAAAGACAAAACTGTTGCTGCAATGATGACGCGTGACCCGGTCACGGTTGCGCCTGAAAGGAGCCTGCAAGAGATGGCCGACGAGGTGATGCTGCGTCAGCGCAAGAGTTTTGTGCCGGTGGTGCTGGACGACGTGCTGCTGGGTTACGCCGATACCGGGCTTCTGTCCCAAAATCGCCGCGAGACCTGGGGCGCAAAGCACGTGGGGGACGTCTATGTGCCGACGGACGTGGACAACACGGTTGGCCCTGAGATGCCGATAGCAGATCTGATGGCGAAGATCTCTGCCTCCGGACGGCGCAAGTTCCTGGTGGCAGAGGGCCGCCAGTTGCTGGGCGTGATCACCCTGACCGACTTGATGGGTTATATGGCGGTTCTACAGGAGATCAGGCTTTCAGAGAAGAAGGCAGAGTGACGTCTGCGCGGGTGGTAGGCATATCAACGGCTGCGCTGTGACGGGCGTTCGGTCTGCCGCAGATCAGGCTGGCGTGCGGTGCCGCCGAGGAAGGCAAACCAGTAGGCCAGAGCGACGCCGCCCGCGCCGCCGACAATGTTGCCGAGGGTGACCCAGAGCAGATTGGCGGCCGCCGTTGCCAAGGAGACGTCCGATCCCGCGGCCCAAGCCTGCGGGAAGAAGTACATGTTGGCGATCGAGTGCTCCAATCCCAGCAGAACGAAGGCGGTGATCGGCCACAGGACTGACAGGATTTTACCTGCTGCCGTCCGGGCAGCAAAGGACAGCCACACGGCGAGACAGACCAGGGCGTTGCACAGGGCGCCGCGCGCAAATGTCTCCACCGGTGCCAGCCCGGCCTTGGTCTCGGCGATGGTCGTCGCGGTTGCGCCCATCGGACCGTTCAGCAGCCCTGTCAGGGCAAAAGCAGCTGCCAGCCCGGCGGCGCCTACCAGATTTCCAACATAGACGGTGCCCCAGCTGCGGAAAAGCAGGCGCAGCGAGATCTTGCGGTCCACCGCAGCAATCACCATCAGCACGTTGCCAGTGAACAGTTCAGCCCCGGCAACGACCACCAGGATCAGGCCAAGCGAAAACACCGCGCCGCCAAGCAGTCGCACCGGTCCCGTGACGGGGGCGGCGCCGGTGATGGTCACCGTATAGGCCGCCGCTCCGAAGCCGATGAATGCGCCTGCCAGCATGGCGAGTACAAACATCTGCGGCAGCGCAAGCCTGGCCTTGGCCGCGCCGGCGGTCTCTACCATCGCTGCAATCTCAGTCGGCTTATAGGCGTCTATCGCGGGTTGACTAGTCATGGGGTCGCTCTTGAATAAGCCAAAAGAATGGAGGCGGTCGGGAGACAACCGCCAGCCGCGAGTCAATGGGCAAACAGGACCGGCAGTTCGGTCTGTTCGATCATTGTCCTGGTGGTGCCGCCAAACACGGCCTCGCGCAGGCGGGAATGCCCGTATCCCCCCATCACGACCATCGCGCATTCGGTCTCTCTTGCTCGCTGCTGGATGCCGCGGCCGACGTCATGCCTGCCGCCGGGGAATTGGGAGACGGTGACATTGCATCCGTGATGGCTGAGCCAGGCGGCAACATCCGTTCCAGGGTCTTCACCACTGCGCTGATCAGAGCCGCCTTGGTCGAAGCATCCGACCACGACCTCTTGTGCGCGGAGAAGATAGGGCAGCGCCGCATGGGTCGCACGGGCGGCGGCAAGGCTGCTGTCCCAAGCCAAGAATATACGACTGTATTTGGCAAAAGGAGAGCCATTTATGAGCGCTGGAATGGGCGACTGGAACAACAGACCGTGCAGCGCTTCGCCAAAGACATCCTCATGCTCTTTGAGATCCGCGGAGAACTGGGCGATGTCACAAGTCTTTGCACGTTGCGCACAGAGTATTCGGATATCGGGGCCAGCGCAGACCGCATATTGGACATCGCCGGCACAGCTGGTGTCGGTGAGCAGCCGGTTCACTGCGGCAGCCCGGGTTTCTGCCGTCTGCTTGGCTTCCCTGAACCGGTCGATCCAGTCGGCCGGCATCGCGGCCGCGCCAAAGGCCGTTGTTCCGCCGACAAAGTAGGGTCTGCCGGGCGGACTTCCCAAGATCAGGCAGGCCAGATAGGCGTCTTGGTCTTTCGCGGCCTCGGCTGCGGCGGCGACTGTTTCGTCGCTGCAATCGTTGCTGACCAGGTAAAGCGATGTTTTGCGTCGCATGGCGGGCCTCCTGAAGCTGGATTGCGGCTGGCCAGAATGCACGCCGCGCTTGCCATTAGATCAGCTCCGCAAACGCACACCATGATCCCGATCAATCCGGCGTCAAAAGGAGCCCCCCCTTGTTGGGTGCGGTCAGGACCTCGAGTGCAGGGCAGGCGGCGTCGATCCGGCGGGATAGACCCGGATCAAACGCGGCGGCGCAGCCGATGATTGCCGCGCGGCTGAGGTTGCACTGTTGCTGGCTAACTTCGGTCAATTACGGCCCAAGACCGCGGGTGTAGCATTGGCGAACACCGCTGGAGGAAAACCATGTACAAGCATATTCTGGTTCCCATAGCCCCGGATCACAGCGCTGATACCGCCAATGCGCTGCAAGCTGCTCGTTTGCTGGCGGACCGAGACGGCAGGATTACTGCGTTAACAGTCGCCGACGAAATTCCCGGATATGTGGTCCATCAGCTGCCGGAGGGGTTGCTGGGCAATACTCGTGTGAGGATGCTGGAGGCGCTGAAGGCGGATCTGATCGAAGAGGCAGGGGTCGAAGCTGAAGTTGTCACCGGTCATGCTGCGCGCACAATTGTCGAGTTTGCTGAATCTCGTGGTGTCGATTGCATCGTGATCTCGTCGCACCGGCCCGGCTTGCAGGATTATTTCCTCGGCTCGACGGCGGCGCGGGTTGTACGCCACGCCAAATGCACGGTGGTTGTAATTCGCTGAGGCCGGGCGGTGTGACCGCAAGGCTGCACTGATCCCAGAGGGGACATTGCCCCCTTTGCTGTAAGACTGCAGCGTCTTTTCGGCTGGGCTCTGGCAAACGAACGGCGAAGCCCGGCGTGCTGTTCGCTTAATCTGCATCAACGAATTCGGGCTCTGAATCCTGTATTGTTATTCAGAACTGAAGGGGGATCGGACTATGATTTCTAATATCTTGGTCGCTACAGATGGCTCTGACACGGCTGGCCGCGCGGTTGATCTGGCGGCGGAAATTGCCTCGAAACTCGGCGTTCCGCTCACTGTGGGCCACGTGTTGCAGCACGGTGCTCGGGCGGAGGAATTGAATCGGATGGCTGAGGCAGAGCACTTGGTGCGTCACACTGCATCTGAGGCAAGGCTGAATATAGCAAATATTCCGTCGAACATGGATGCCTTGTTCACCGGTACTCTCTCCGGTGCCGATAGGGAGCGCGCAATTGCAGTCATGGGCGATAAGATCGCAGATGGCGCTGCGCGGCGCGCCAAGGAGAAGGGTGCCAAGAACGTCTCCACCCGTGTCGTGAACGGCGATTACGACGAAGGCATTCTGGAAATGGCCAAAGAAGTGGGAGCGGATATGATCGTGATCGGCCATCGCGGCCTGGGCAGACTGCGGCAAATGTTCCAGGGGAGTGTTTCTCAGAAGGTCAATCAGCAGGCTGAGTGCACGGTCGTAACCGTGCGGTGAGTGGCGCCTTCGCCGCAGCCTTCAAGACCGATCTTTAAAGCTGAGATTTCAACCTGTGTGGCGCGTGTAACCTAAGGACGACAGGCAGAGCGACGAGCGCGTCCCGGTCTGCCATTCTTGGTAGCCTTGGTCGCGTCCCGTTTCGCAAGCCGCCGCTGCCACCTCTTGTCCATTGAAAGGAGAGCTTGCATGGAAGAACTTGTCAAACTGGGGCATGAGTTTGTTCAGGCGATGCGAAATCGCTGCGGCATAGCGCATGTAGATGAGATTTATTCCGAAAACGCACAATCAGTAGAGGCGGTTGTGCCACCGGGGCGCGATGTGCGGATCGCCAAGGGGCGGGTCGCAATCAAGGGAAAACGTGAGGATTGGGCGGCGAACCATGAAATCAAACGCCTTGACGCGGACGGGCCTTATGTTCATCCACCCAACCGTTTCGCGGTCCGCTTCCAGGCTGAGGTGACGCAGAAAGCCACCGGACGGCAGATGACCCTGAGCGAGATCGCGCTCTATACTGTCGAAGATGGAAAAATCGTCCGAGAAGAGTTCTTCATGTTGCCGAAGTAGGCCTAAACGTTTTGGTGAAGCTGCACTGCCGCCCAAGAACCATGCCGTTGGGGGCTGGAGCAGAGCACCGGTTCAAGCCTTTGATGTGGCTTGCAGAGTCTCCGACGCTGTCCCTGCGAACAGGCGTGCGCCTGACCTCATGCGTCGGGCTCAAAAGCATTGGACAGCGTTGGTTTTTTGAGAACGCCTGCGTTGGCGCACTGCTTCGACCGTGCGTCGGTGCTGACGTCAGTGCTCGCGGATCTTTCGCGACTAAGAAACCTCTCATCGTAAAAATAATTGGCGACCGTGCGACGGAATGCGTTTCGAACCGCGTATCAGACGCAGAACACATTCCGCAGGGACCCTTTTCATGTCAAAAATTTCCGCCATTCTATCCCTCGTTATCCTTGTGGGGGCCTATGGGATCGCGTTTGGTTTTCCTGAACCGGTTACACAGTTCTGGGCCGACAGCACGACTGAAACATCCAAGGCTGCGCCTGACGCGCGAGAGGGGCGGCGGGGGCAAGGCCGTGCGACGACCGTTGTTCTCAGCCCGCTTGAACCGCGCGCATACACGATGGTTCTGCGGACTGTTGGCAGTGCGGTTTCGCTGCGTCGTACCGAAGTCACCGCGACTGATGCGGGCGAAGTGGTCGAGACGGCGCTACGTGCCAACAAACGTGTTGAAAAGGGTGACATCCTCTTGCGGCTGGATGACCGCACCGAACGGCTGGAGCTGGAGATCGCGCAGGCCAACCGGGATCAGGCACAGGCCACGGTCACCCGCTATGAGGGGCTGCGCAGCACTGGCAGTGCCGTGGTGACGGACGTGGCACTGTCCGAAGCGCGCGTGGCGTTGCGTCTGGCTGAAGCCGCTGTTGGACTGGCCGAAGTCGCGCTGGAGGACCGTACGATCGTGGCGCCGATCTCTGGCCAGCTGGGGCTCAGCGATGTCAACGTGGGGGACCGTTTGTCGAGCGGGGATGCCATCGTCACGATTGACGATACCAGCACCCTGCTCGCCACGTTTGAAGTGCCGGAACGCTCAATTGGTCTGTTGTCTGAGGGCAAGCGGGTTCTTGTCTCGACACCAACCTATGCAGGGCGCGTTTTTGAAGGGGCGGTCACCGCCTTCGACAGTCGCTTGGACAGCGTGACCCGCAGTGCCACGGTGCAGGCCGAAATCAATAACCCCGATGGGTTGCTGCTGGCTGGTATGACCTTTGCCATTCGCATGATGGAAGAGACCGATCCATTGCCTGTCGTCCCCGCAACTGCGATCTCATGGGATCGCACCGGGGCCGGTATCTGGGTTGTCGAGTACGGCAGCACGCGCCGGGTGCCCGTTACCATCCGATACCGCGAGGGGGACCAGGTCTGGGTTGAGACAGAAGCGCCCCTGGGCGTGCAAATTGTTGCCGAGGGGGCGTCGAAACTGAGGGAAGGCGCGCAGGTCATGGCCGCAGGCGCAGGCAAAGGTCCGGGCGTATGAGTTTCGAGAAAAAGGCGCACAAAGCCGGATTTGCCGATATCTTTGTTGCGCGGCCAATTTTTGGCATCGTTCTGAACCTGCTGATCATCATCGCCGGGCTGGCTGCGCTCAGCAGCGTTGACATCCGCGAAATGCCGGACGTGGACCGGCCCGTGCTTTCGGTCAGGACCACCTACGAGGGCGCCGTGGCGAGCACGGTGGACACCGAGGTCACGCAAGTTCTCGAAGATGCGCTGAGCGCGCTTGAGGGAATGGCGTATATTGAATCCACGTCCAGCGCAGGGTCGAGCCGGATTACCATTGATCTGTCGGATGGTACGGATGTCGACGTTGCTGCCAACGAGGCGCGCGAAATCGTCTCGGGCACCTTGCGGTCGTTGCCGGATGAAATCGAGGATCCGGTTGTCAGCAAAAGCGACAGCAACGCGGACGCGATCATTCGCCTTGCCTTACTGGGGGATGCGAGCCTCGATACATTGACGCAGCTTGCCGAGAACACGGTTTCCGAGCGCCTCTCATTGATTGATGGCATTGCCGAGGTCACGGTGCGCGGCGATCGGGCCAATGAATTCCGGGTCTCAGTAAACATGCCGTCTCTGCTGAGCCGCGGCCTTACGATCTTTGACGTCTCCGCCGCACTTGCGCAGCTTCGCGACGACACCGCCCTTGGTGCGCTTTCGAGCGAGTCGCAGTCTCTGTCGCTCCGGGTTGGCAACGAAGACGTCACCGTCGAAACCATCAACCAGCTGCCGGTCAACGACACGACACAAGTGGCCGATATCGCTTTTGTCCAACTGATCCCGGAAGACACAAGCGTCTATACCCGCGTGAACGGCGAGACCGCCGTTGGCTTGGATATCACGCGGCAATCGGTTGGGAATACGCTGGAAATCTCCGGCGACGTCGCACTCGCGGTGGCGGAGTTGCGCGACCAATTGCCGGAAGGCGTGCAGCTGTTGGTCACCACGGATGATGGTATCTTTATCGAAGGGTCGATCAACGAGGTCGCTACATCGATTGTGCTGGCAACTGGCATCGTGGTCGCTGTTATCTTTCTCTTTCTGCGCTCGCCGCGGGCAACCCTGATCCCCACGGTCACCATCCCGGTGGCATTGATCGGCACCCTGGCCGCGATCTGGATCACCGGGTTTTCCGTCAATACAATCAGCCTGCTCGCACTGGTTCTGGCGACGGGCATGGTGGTGGATGACGCGATCGTCGTCGTTGAAAACATCGTGCGCAAGCGCAAGTCAGGCATGGGAGGCTTTGCCGCGGCGGCCTCGGGCACCAATGAGGTCTTCTTTGCCGTTATCTCCACCACTGCGACGCTTGCTGCGGTTTTCATCCCGATTTCCTTTTTGCCCGGCCAGGCGGGTGGTGTCTTTTCGGAGTTCGGCTTTGTGCTGGCTTTTGCGGTCACCTTGTCGTCGTTCACCGCTCTGACCCTTGCGCCGGTTCTGTCCGCCCTTTTGGATCCCGGAAAACCGCAAACCAACGCGGCGCAAAACGAACCCGGTGTCCTGGCACGCAGCTTTGATAACGTGATGGATTTCGCGATCCGGACGCCCCTGCTGGTTCTGTCTATCGCGATTGGTTTCGCCTTGATTGCCATGGGGGCCGCGATGACGTTGCCGTCCACTGTCACACCTGAGGAAGACCGCGGTTTCTTCCTTGTGCAGGCGCGTGGGGCTTCGGACAAGACGATTGATTATCTGGATACGCAGGTGCGGTTGATCGAAGATATCCTCGATCCTTACCGCGAGCGCGGGCAGATCGAGACGGTGCAAAGCATCATCGGCGTCGGCGGCGGCACCAGCGCATTTATCGTCGTGCGGTTGCCGGACTGGGCCGAGCGCGACTTTACCCAGCAGGAACTGATTTCACAGATCAGCGGCCAGTTGGCCACCGTCCCCGGCGTGCAGGTCAGCGCCCGCTCTACCAACAGCCTCAATATTCGCGGTGCTGGTGGCGGCCTGAGCTTTGCAGTGACCGGCACGAACCTTGCCGATATGACCGAAACTGCCGAAGCTCTTGTCGCGGCGATGTCGCAGGATCAGACCTTCCTGAACCCGCAACTGTCCAACAACAGCGTGACTGCGCAATTGGAAGTGACCATCGACGACAGTGCCGCGGGGGACATGGGGTTGAACAGCGCGGATATTACCGCGCTGGTGAGCGCCGTGGTCCAAGGAGATGTTGCCGTCAGCGTCTTTTCCGACGACGTGGAAATAGACGTCAATCTCGTCCCCGGCGGGCCGCCGATCGACGATCCCTCCGATCTCGCATCCATGTCCATCCGGCTTGCCAGCGGGGCCTATGTTCCATTGTCCACCGTTGCGTCGCTGGACATGGTGGTGAGCGATGCTCAGATCGAACGTTTGGCGGGGGCCTTGGCCGTTTCGATGCAGGCCAACCTGGGGGAGGGCGTTGACCTGTCGACAGCGATGGACCGCCTGCTTGCAATTTCGGATGAGATCTTGCCCGACGGCATGGGCATTGCCTTCACCGGTGAGGCGGCAACGCTGGATGAGTCCCAGGGCGGTATCTATATCGTCTTTGGGGTCGCCCTGATCGTCGTGCTGCTGGTTCTTGCCGCCCAGTTTGAGAGCTTTGCCAGCGCGGTTGTCATCATGATGACTGTACCCTTTGGCCTTGCGGCTGCGCTGCTGGCGATCTGGATGACCGGCGGTTCGCTGAACTATTACAGCCAGATCGGCCTTGTCATGCTGATCGGGGTCATGGCCAAAAACGGCATTCTGATCGTTGAATTTGCAAACCAGCTGCGTGAAGCGGGCGAGGACATTGATAGCGCCATTCGAAACGCGCTGCGCCTGAGGATCCGACCGGTGATGATGACGATGGTCTCGACGGTTTTTGGTGGCCTGCCCTTGATCCTGACCTCCGGCGCGGGTGCAGAAGCGCGCATCGCCGTGGGCTGGGTGATCGTCGGGGGCCTGGGTTTCGCCACGGTTTTTACCTTGTTCCTCACGCCGATCTTCTACCGCTGGATTGCCGTCTGGGGTGCCGCACCCGGAGGGGCTGCGCGCAGGCTTCGGTCCGAAATGGAGGCGACCACGAGCGCGTAGTGCATTGGGCCACGTCCGTTTTTCTGGCATCGATCCAGTGCCGAGCCCAGTCTTTCGAAGGGCATGTTTACCCCCTTCTACGTCTTGATCACGGCAGTCTTCTGCTCGCCGTTTTTCGCGGTCGGCTCAGCCATGATCCGGGCAAAGACACCCTGCGTCGCACCCTCGTTTTCGGCGGTTTCAGAGTGTCTTGTGCGGGCCATGCGCATCCGGTGCATCACGCCAGCGTCAGTCGTTGCGTTTAAGAAAACGATCCCGCATGGAACGCGTCGACCGTCGAGACATGGCGGGCTACGGGGGAAAGTAAGGCACCAGACGCGCCATCTGCGTGTCGCGCAACCAGAATAGACCCGACGTGACCTCGCCCCCGTCTTGGGAGCGATGGGCGCTGGTTGTCTGGAATCGCATGCCAGGGACGCCTTGGAAGCGCCCCCGACTGCTTCTGTTGATTCCGTGCTTAGTTCATTCCGTACGTTGCACGGTCCAGCTTGTCGTAGATCTCCGCCTTCGCCAGCGCGGCCAGCGCGTCGGTGTCGCCGTGATCCACATCGGCCAGCAGGTCGGCCCAACGATCCACGATGCGCTTGTAGTCTTCCAGCAGCGCTTCGGGGTTCTCGATGCCGCGGCTCTTGGCATTTTCGATCAGCACAGCCTCATCGGCTTTGACGAATTCTGCCAGCGCATCCGTCAAAGCCTGATCCGGCTCGAAGACTTTCATGCCGCGCTCTTTGGCTGCAGAAACGGCCTTTTCGACGTCCTTGTCGAATTCTACCCGGTGTTGGGCAAGATAGTAGGCCATCTGGTCGAATAGCACGCCGCGCGACTCTTCCGACAAACCCTGCCAGAAGGCCGGGTTGTAGCCCCACTCAAAGCCAGCATAGTAGTTGCCCACGGCCAGCGTGTTCATGTGGGTCACCACATCCGACAGAGAGAAGGAATCCAGCGCATCGGCAGCTGCCACAGCACAGTCGAGCGACCCTGTGTCGAGGCCGGTGTACATCTCGCTTGACGGGATCGACACCGGCACCGCGCCCACGTATTCGGCAAAGCGCGACCAGGCGCCGCCAGCCATGCGCAGACGTTTGCCTTGAATGTCCTCATAGGTGGCGACGGGCGTGTTGCACATCATGTAATATTCAGAGGTCGAATAGCCGCCGCCGAAAACCACGCCGTTCTCTTTCCACTCGGCCAGCGCGGCCTCATTGGTCAGGCCGAACTCTGTCGAGGCGAAAGCCATGACCATCGGGTCTGTGTTGTAGAAAGCGAAATTACCGATCAAATTGGCGACCGGCAGTTCGGACGGTGTGTAGGTGCCTGCGTGATATGTCACCTGGGCCACACCGTCGCGCACGCCTTGCAAAGAGGCAGCAGGCGGCAGCAGCGAGCCGCCGGAAAATACGGTAAAGTTCACGTCGCCATTGGTCTTCTCGGCCACGCGCTCCGCAAACTCCACATAGGGACCGCGGACCATGGAATGGCGTTCAGCGAAAAAATGGTTCGCGTTCTGTGCGACGGCGGCGGTACCGAGGCCACATGCCGCGAGGGCCAGCAGGGATATGTTCAGCTTCATTTTGTCGTCTCCTCCAAGTGAATATGGGTCACTGCGCCATGAGCGAGGGCAGAAACAGGCTGATCGCGGGGAAGGCGATCAGTATAAAAAGGGTCAGGATGTCCATGGCGATGAACCAGGTCGTGCCTGAGATAACGTCGCTGAGCTTTACCTCGCCCGACAGCGCGCTGTGCAAGACGTATAGGTTCAGTCCGACAGGCGGTGTCACCAGGCCGATCTCCAGCAATTTGATGCAGATGATGCCGAACCAGATCAGATTGATGTCGGCAGCCTCCAGCACCGGCAACAGGATCGGCAGGGTCAACAAAATCAGGCCGATAGAGTCGATCACCATGCCCAGGATGACAAAGAGTGCGGCAATCATCAGGATAATGATGATCTGGTTGTCCGAAACCGCCAGCATGGCGTCAGTCAACGCGCGCGGCACGCCGGACAGCCCCATGAAGCGGGTGAACATCACCGCCCCGATGGATAGGAAGAAAATGGAGGAGGTCGCCAGCGTGGTCTGGCGAATTGCCTCGGCCAAGGCCTTTCGGGTCAGTGAGCGGCGCAGCAGTGCGACCGTCGCGGCAAGGAAGGCACCCACCGCCCCGGCCTCGGTCGGGGTGAAGAAGCCTCCGAATATGCCGCCCAATACGCCCAATACCAGCACCGGAAAGGGCCAGACTGACCAAATCAGGCGCAGCAATTGCGTGCGGTCAATCCGTTCGACAACGGGTGGTGCCAACGCTGGCGTAACAGTGGCGCGGACGGTGATCATTGCCATGTAGACGAGCGCCGAAAGCATGCCTGGAATAACGCCTGCGATAAACAACTGGCCGATCGATTGCTCGGTGAAGATACCGTAGAGCACCATGAGGATCGAGGGCGGGATAAGCGAGCCAAGCGTTCCGGAAGCCGCAACCACGCCTGTGGCCAGCGATGGGTGATATTTCGCCCTTAGCATCTCCGGCACGGCGATCTTCGACATGGCTGCAGTTGTCGCGATGGAGGAGCCGGAGGCGGCAGCGAAAAGCCCGCACGCCCCGACACTAGCAGACGCCAACCCGCCCGGCACTCGCGCCAGCAACACACGTAGCAGGTCGAAAGCGCCCGCCGTCAGTCCGGTATTGGCGGCAATAAAACCCATGAACAGGAACATCGGAATCGCCGTCAGCGACCAGTCCCCAATCAGGTTGAAGGGCATCGCGCTGACGATGCCCAGGGCGGCTTGCAGGTTGAACATGAAGCTGATGCCGACAAACGACACCGCCATCAGCGCCGTCCCGATGGACATGCGGAAAGCCAGCAACCCGAACAAAGTACCGACACCGATCCAGCCAATTACAAGATTGCTCATGACAGGGCCCCATCAAGCTGGGATTGGGTGACGGGCTGGCCGCGCAGCACCAGTATGGCCCGCAGCAATGCTGCAAGACTGGCAAGCCCGAAACCAAGCGGCAAGACCATACGCGACGGCCAGACGATGACTTCGCGTCCGCCCATGACGACCTCTCCCACGCGAAGCGCGCGGACGGCATCAAGGCCGCTGCGCCACGTCATGACGGCCAGGATCGCAGCAGCGGCCAAGAATCCGAAGACCAGCGCTGCTTTCTGGAGCCATGCGGGGAAGTGGTTGAACAGCAGGTCTACCGAGATCTGCTGGTCCTGCATCTCGACAAAGGCCATCGGCAGCATGACCAACGCAACCATGTAGTAGTACGACGACATCTCGACGGTGCCCTGGATCGGTGCGTTCCACAGCAGTTTCGCGACGACGTCCGCCACGATGTTCAGCATCATCGCGATAACGCCAAAGCCGCCGATGAACATCAGCCATGAGCACAATCTGTTGAACAGCGTTAGCATCGGGCCTCCTCCCCATACCAAGACGGGATCTGGGCCCGTATCTCCGATTCAACCTCACCGCTCATGGTTCAGTTGACAAATAGCGATGGTTGATCGAGTGATAACGAAACGCGATCAATATGGAAAAGCGAATGGACGACAGCCGGAAACCCACCCGCCTCGACTTGCGGCACTTGCGTTATGCTCTGGCGGTGGCAGATGCCAGCGGGTTCCGCGCGGCTGCTGAGATGCTCAATATCGCGCAACCCGCCATTTCAAAAGCCGTGAAAGACACGGAAACTGATCTTGGGTTCGCGATCTTTGACCGAAGCGGCCCGCGCGTGGTGCCAACGCCCGAGGGGGCGGTTTTCCTGGATGATGCGCGCCAGACGGTGGCGCAATTTACACGCACGATCCGCGCTTCGCGACAAAATGCTGGCGGCGCACGGGGACATATCATCGTCGGCTATTCCGCCCTCGCCAGCTCCCGGCAAATCTCCGAAGCCTTGGATTCCTTTCACCGCAGTGTACCGGGCGTGCAGGTCGAGATGCACGTTATGTCCACGGATAACATGCTGAAAAATCTGCAATCAGGCGTGATTGACCTCGGGTTCCTTCTGTCGCACCCCACAGTCGGTGCGCCGGGGATCGACCAAATGCCGGTCTGGAGTTCGCGTATCGGTGTGGTCGCCCCCGTCGGAGAGGCACCGGCGCGGGTGAAGGACTTGGAGGGTCGGCCCTTCGTCATGGGGTTGCGGGAAAACTGGCGTTCGTGGCGCGCGCTTCTGGACAACGCTTGCGAACGGGTCGGGCTCAGCCCTGTGGTCGTGGACGAAGCTTGGGACGTGCAGGTGATCTTTCAGCGTGTGGCAGAACGGCGCGGCGTGACACTCTTTCCCACAAGCATCGCAGACAGCCTGCCCGCCGCGCTGGAGCTTGCTCCGCTCGACGGGCTGGACGCAGAGGCGACGATCTCAATGGCGTGGAGCATCAAGGCCGATACTGGGCTGCTGCGCCAGTTTCGCAATCACTTCACCCCGATGGGTTGATCGCGTTTGCTTATCGCATGATACCGCAAGTCTATTTGCGCAACCGACCCATAGCGCGATTTTATGCGCCTATGAAACAGACGCCAATTGCCCCCTTCGACCTGCCCGAAGCGCAGCCCTTTCTTTGTGAAGGTAGCGATACCGGCTTTCTGTTTTTCCACGGGTTCACCAGCACGCCGCAAAGCGTGCGCGAAGTTGCCCTGCAAGTGCATGCAGCGAGTCGCGCGACAGTGTTTTGCCCCCTGCTGGCGGGCCATGGTGAAAGCCCCGCTGCGCTGGGACAGACCGGCCAGACCGACTGGGTAGCGTCAGCCGAAGCGGCCCTCGAAACCTTATCGTCGCGCTGCGCGCGCGTGATCGTCGGCGGGCTTTCCTTGGGCGCGACACTGTCGCTCAACCTCGCAGCCCGCATGCCCGAAAAGATACAGGGCGTGGTCACTATCAACGGCTCGACCGGTCTCTATCGCCCCGAGGTGGTTGCGCCGCTCTACGACACGGATGGGCCCGAGTTCATCGGCGGGATCGGATCCGACATTGCCGAGCCGGGAGTGACCGAGATCTGCTATGACCGCATTCCGCGCGACACGCTGAAAGAGCGCTTCCTTCTGACCAATGCCACCGGCGCGCTACTGCCGCTGATCCGCCAGCCCGTCCTAATCCTGCAATCGCGCCGCGACAATGTTGTCGATCCGAAGAACGCACCACGCATCGCGACATCGGTGGTATCGAGTGAGATACATCTCGCCTGGTTGGAGCGGTCCTATCATGTGGCCACATTGGATTATGACCGCGGGTTGATTGCCGAACGGATCGCCGGGTTTCTGCGCGCGGTGGCAGATTAAACGAAGCGGATTGCTCGCAGCGTCGCGTTTCGCCACATGCCTGCATCCGAAGCTCGAAGAAACACCGATACTGCTGTCGCCGTAGAAAACAACCGCTTCATGCAGCTGGCTCCAGAGCCAATCAGAGCGGCAAATTTCACGATTGGTCTCCTCGTTTTGCTCGACGCCAACAATAATCGAATTGCTTTAGATCTGCGGCGAACTGGCCGTTACCTGACCTGCGGCAAACCGCCAGTTCAAGCGCACAACCAACCACGGAACCAGTGTTTTCGGCCGTGACCGGATCATGAATGTTACGCGAGCGCTGCGGTCCCAGAACTGTCGTTCGCGCAAGTTCAGGTGTATCGGTGGCAGCGACGAAGGCAAAGATGCCACCGCCTGCTTGGGGTTGCTCATAAGATTACTGATGGCAAACGGATTTCCGGCACAAATGGCCGCGTCCGTGCGGCGGCCCCCGGTTCTTTCTGCAAGCAGTCGAAAGACAGGCATGCTTTGATCTCACTGTGGTTCAGTCGGCGCTTCGGTAGCTCCAGATCTGACTGGCGGCCTGAGCGGCCTCGCAGGTTTCAAGCGTCATGTTCTTGATTTGGTTTTCCTTGCTGCGCCCAAACCGGGTGTCTTCGTCCAGGGTCACGCACATCTCTGGAGCGGACACGGGAGTGATCGTGCCCTCGCCGGAAAAGATGAAGCTTTGCGCTTCTGATCCGTCGCAGTCCACAAGCTGCAGCGCCGTGCCGACCTTTGTAGAGGGGACCTGCATGCAGACGTCGAACTCTGGCATGTAAAATGTGCCCTCGACAAACCGATCGGAATCAAACCCCTGATCGACGAAAATCCTACCAGAGGTGCTGTAACATGTGTGGCCTTGCAAGCCCGCCGCCGGGTCTGCCTGTTGCCCCTGTCCACCGGAAATATCGACGCAATAACCGTTCTGGATGTTGTCGAGCTTGTCGATGAGGTAGACCTCAACCGTTTCTGCCTGGGCTGTTCTGGCGACAAACAGGGCAACCATTGCAGCGGAAGAAAGTGCGCGTTTGATCATAGGGTGGTCCTTTGCGGGTGGATCGACGTGGTAGGCGGATGGCGGGCTATCGCTCTTCGTCCCCGGCAGCATACGCCGGTTTGTGGCGAGCCGCTGGTCGCGACGGCCGACGATTTCCGCGTCGGATTCCGATGCGGCTGCCGCTGTACACTGGTCCTTTCGTATACAGGCCGCAGCCCCCGCCACCGCAGCAAAGACACTGGCCATAGGCAAGGTCAGTTGCGGCAGCAAACCGGTCATTCGACCGTCAACCGGCGCAGAACCGTATTGCTCTGTTCAAGGTCCAGGCTCCAGATGAAAGCGGCCTTTCCGGACCATATCACATCGCCATAGCCCATTTTCGCATCGACCTGCGCCGAGGGATAAACTTCCGCCTGCGGCCACCCCGAAGCGTCAAACCCCGCCGTATCCATGATCTGAAAAATGATACCGTCATTGTGTCAGAGCCGGAAAAATCCAGCTCCGGGCGCTCCAAAGTTGGGTGGCAGAGCACTTTGCGGAAAACTCCGGCCTCAAGCGAGCCAGTTTTCAGGGGGCAGAGCACCACGGCCATTCGATTTACTGGCACAGGGCACGCTTTACCAAACGCGGTCCAGTTGCCCATACAATGCATTAATGATCGGATCGTCCTTTTTGTCCTCGAGCGTGAGGACAACGAGGGAGGCCGGGACCTGAACTGTCTCGCTTAAGGCCAGTCCGAACGCCTGCCTCTGGTGGAGCGCGATCGACTCGCGACATAGGGACAGCCCGACACCAGAGCGAACCATTTCCAGCATCGAGGCCTCCTGGTCCACCAGCGCAACCGTCTTCTGTGTGCATCCATTCTCCGCAAAGATCCGAGCCAGAAGACGATGATGCACGGAACTCTGTGGTGTGCCAATCCACGGCAATTTCGCCAAATCGGCCCAGCCTGCGGTGGCAACCTGTGGCTCCCATCCACAAGGCGCGATGACCCTGTACGTGAAATCGGCGAGTTTCTTCACATGCAGCGGCACATCACTTGGAATGGTGCCCAAACAGTCGGGCGCAGTGAGGTAGAAGCCAGCATCGATCTGGCGCCGCTGCAGTTTCTCGAGAATGTCGCCGCTGACACCATGAACCAGCTCAGCGCTGATCTTTGGGTGGGATTCGCCGAGCGCGCTGAGCAGTCTCCCGAGACGAATGAACTCCGGATCCACGATGGTGCCGATCCTGAGCGTGCCCGAAACCTGCCCGATCTGCCTGCTTGCGATGAGGCGGAACTCCGACATCGCGTTCAGCACATGTTCGGCCTTGGGCAGTATCGCTGTACCAGCGGGGGTCAGCTTAAGACCCTGAGGGGTCCTGATGAACAGCGTTACGCCGATTTCTTCACTCAGCCGTTTGACTTGGTGGGTGACTGCCGGCTGCGTCAGGTTAAGCACCTGCGCTGCGCGGGAAACGCTGCCTTCGCGGGCCACGGTCACAAAGGCCAGGACGCTGTTCAAATTGGGGAGTCTCTGCATATTAAAAACTTTTATATAGCAGAGAAAAATTTGTCATTAGCAACACAACGGCCGCGTTTCTATTGTCCTCGCAAGTGTTGCACTGGGAGGAGCGAGAGAAGCCACCGAGGTCCGGGCCGGGTAGGGCCCTGGCCGGTGATGTGCTCTTTTTCCCTCCGGTGCTGTTGGGCGAAAGAGGAGCGATTCATGGCTGACATGGCAAAAGAGTTCGATTTCATCGTCGTTGGCGGCGGCTCTGCGGGTTGTCTGTTGGCCAATCGTCTGAGTGCCGATCAGAGGAATAGGGTGCTGATGCTGGAAGCGGGCAAGCCAGACACCTATCCTTGGATCCATATTCCCGTCGGGTATCTTTATTGCATCGGGAACCCGCGCACGGATTGGATGTATAACACCGAGGCAGACAAGGGGCTGAATGGCCGCGTCCTGCGGTATCCGCGTGGCAAAACGCTGGGCGGCTGCTCGTCGATCAACGGTATGATCTACATGCGGGGTCAGGCGCGGGACTATGATGCCTGGGCACGCCTGAGCGGTGAAGACGCCTGGAACTGGGAGAATTCGCTCCAGGACTTCAAGGCGCACGAAGACCACTACAAACTGGATGATGGTGCGGATCCGGCGACCGGTGACAACAGCCGTTTTTCAGACCTTCATGGTCACGGTGGGGAATGGCGCGTGGAAAAGCAACGGCTGCGTTGGGATGTGCTGGACAGTTTCGCAGAGGCGGCAGAGCAGGCCGGGATAGAAAAGACTGAAGACTTCAATAGTGGTGACAATGCCGGTGTCGGGTATTTCGATGTCAATCAGCGCTCGGGCTGGCGCTGGAACACCGCCAAGGCCTTTCTGCGGCCGGCGAAGGCGCGAAAAAACCTGACGGTGTGGACCGAGGCGCAGGTCGAAAAGCTCACTTTGGAAACTGGGGCGGACGGCAAACTGCGCTGCACAGGCGCGCGGGTGAGCCGAAAGGGGCATGTGATTGATGTTACCGCACAGCGTGAGACTCTGCTGTCGGCTGGGGCGATCAATTCGCCGCAGATCCTGCAACTCTCGGGTATTGGTCCGGCCGCGCTTCTGAAAGAACATGGAATTGAGGTGCTCAAGGATGCGCCTGTGGGCGAAAACCTGCAGGACCATCTGCAAATTCGGGCGGTCTATAAGGTCGCCGGGACGCGTACGCTCAACACGCTGGCGGCCAATCTGTTGGGTAAGGCGATGATCGGGGCTGAGTACCTGTTCAAACGGTCCGGACCGATGAGCATGTCCCCCAGCCAGCTTGGTGCCTTTACCCGGTCCGATCCGGGGCGGCCCCATGCCAACCTCGAATATCACGTGCAGCCGCTCAGCCTCGACGCGTTCGGCGATCCGCTGCATAGCTTTCCGGCAATGACAGTGAGTGTCTGCAACCTCAACCCGTCAAGCCGGGGTCATGTGCGCATCCGGTCGGCCAATTTCCGCGATGCCCCGATGATTTCGCCCAATTACCTGGCCACCGAGGATGACCGCAAGGTTGCCGCCGACAGCCTGAGGCAAGTGCGGGAAATCATGGCACAGCCGGCAATGCAGGCTTATGCGCCCGAGGAGTACAAACCCGGCCCGCAATACCAGAGCGACGAAGACCTTGCCAAACTGGCCGGTGATATCGCCAATACGATCTTTCATCCGGTTGGCACGGTGAAGATGGGCCGCGTTGACGATGACAGCGCCGTTCTGGATCCGCACCTGCGCCTGAAGGGCGTGTCGGGATTGCGCGTCGTCGATGCCAGCATCATGCCCGAAATCACCAGTGGCAATACCAATTCGCCGACACTGATGATCGCGGAAAAGGCGGCCCGCTGGGTTCTTGCAAGCCATTAGGCGTGCGCGCCTGTTAATCGGAGGAAACATGCGTACAACGTTTTCCAATCTTCCCCTGACCGGGGTCAAAGTGGTTGATTTCGGGCAATATATCGCGGGCCCAGCCGTTGCGATGCTGCTTGGTGATCTGGGCGCGACGGTCGTACATATCGATCCGCCGGAAGGACCAATGTGGGAAAGCGCGGCAAACGCGACTCTCATGCGCAACAAGCTGATCGTAAACCTCGACCTTAAAACCGAAGATGGCTTGGCCAAGGCGCACGCCCTATGTGCCGAAGCCGATATCATTGTCGAGAATTTTCGCCCCGGCAAGATGGCTGGGCTTGGTATCGACTTTGCCGAACTGCGGGCTGAGCGCCCCGAGGTGATCACCGTCTCTATTCCCGGGTTCGCTTCTGATGATCATGAACGGCGCGAATTGCGCGCTTTTGAAAGTGTCGTGGCGGCCAACTCTGGCGTGTTCACAGACATGGGGCTCAACCGTGTTCTGATGGGGTTGAATCCTTCGTTCTCTCCGCTTCCCTTGGCATCGGCCTACGCGTCGCAGATTGCCGCCTCCGCAACAGTTCTGGCTTTGCAGTCGCGCCAGTTGACGGGTTTGGGTGACCAGATCGAAGTGCCGCTGGCGGCGGCGGTGATGGAGGGGCTGTGCTACAATTCCATCAAAGTGTCCGACATGCCGGAGCGATATCTGACCCAGCGTGAAATCGAGATCGAACGCCGACGGGTCGAAGGTTTGCCGATGAACGTGTCCTATGAAGATTTGCAGGAGCTGCTGGACCCGTTCTTTCGCAGCTACATGTGCAAGGATGGACGCATGTTCTATGTCGTCTGCCCCAGCCACAAGCACCACGCGCGCCGCTGCCTTGAGGTGCTTGGCCTCTATGAAGAGATGATTGCTGACGGCTTGCAGGAAGAAGAAGACACCTACAAGCCGCAGTCAGAATGGAAGACAGATACGTCGCTGGGTGTTTACCCAATGCCGAAATTCTGGGCCGACAAGCTCGCCGCGCGGATGAAAGAGGTCTTCATGACCCGCACGTCGCATGAGTGGAAGCGCATGTTTGGTCGTGCAGGCATTCCCGGCGCGCCCCAGCGTTGGCTGCAAGAGTGGATCAACGATGAATACGCCGAAACTTCGGGTCTGATGATCGACGTCCACGACCCTGAATATGGCGAGATGACCCAACCCGGCCCCGTGGTTTGGATGGAGGAAAGTGGCGAAGAGGCGTTGAACCCAAATCCGCGCCGCTGGGTGGCGTTCGAAGAAGCGCTGAAGGCGCTGCGCAAACTTCGTACCGATATTCCCGACCCCGAGGATGGTGCCGAACAGGAGGGCTGGCTTTCGGGCGTGCGCGTGCTGGACATGTGCAACGTGATCGCCGGGCCGCATGCGGCCAGCTATCTTGCCCGTTTCGGTGCGGAGGTCATCAAGATCGACCCGGCGCAGCCGCTTTATGACAGCTGGAACACCGTGATCTATGGCCTCAGCCAGGGGCGCGGCAAGAAATCCATCCTTGCCAACGTGAAATCCGAACATGGTCGCAAGGTATTCGAGGATCTAGTGAAATCCGTGGATGTGATCTTCTGGAACGCACCCGACAGCCAGATCAAGCGAATGGGGCTGGATGCCGAAGGTCTGCGCAAGCTGAACCCTGAAGCCGTCTTCTGCAAACTGGATTGTTTCAGCGGCGTGCGGCGCGGTACCCGGACCGACTACATCGGTTATGATGATCTGGTGCAGGCAACGACTGGCATCATGCTGCGTTTCGGCGGGGCGATGGACCGACCGGAGGAGCATGCGCACGTCGGCACGATCGACGTCATGTGCGGCTTTGGTGGGGCGCTTGCCGTCGCCGCGGCCCTGTATCAAAAGCACCGCTTTGGCCGCATCGGCCGCGGGCGCACCTCGCTCAGCGCCAACAGTGGGTTGCTCCAGGTGCCTTTTGCCTATGACTTCCGCGGCCGGGGGCTGTTTGACGAACCATCCGGCCCCGAGGTCAATGGCTACGACTCGCTCAGCCGGTTCTACAGCACCGCGTCGGGCGTCTACATCCTGCTGAGCGCCTATGAATCCGACCTTCCACGTTTTCGCAACGTCGAAGGCCTCGAGGAGCTTCCGGATGTCCCCGAAGAGGACCGCGCTGCTTTCCTTGCCGGTGCGTTCCAGCTACATCCGGCGACGGAATGGATCGCGCGTTTGCGGGCTGCCGACATCGGTTGCGCGATCTGCAACAACATTGACGCACTGCGGTCTGAAAACCTGCGCGAACCGGATGACACCCCCGGCACTGACCGCGGCAGCTATTCCTTCTCTCACTTTGTTGACCACCCGAGCGGTCATGAGGTGATCCAGCTGGATCCCTATGCAGTCCGAACGACGCGCGGCAGGGTCTTTGCTCTGTCTCCAACTGAGAAATTCGGCGCTTCGACACGCTCCATCCTGGCTGAGCTTGGGTATTCCGATGCCGCTGTTGAGCGCATGCTCAAGTCGGGGCAGATCAGCGAAAGCTGGAGCGCCGAGTACCTGCCCAGCTGATGACTATACGGTGCGGGGTCAATTGGCCCCGCCCTTGCTTCTCGGCGCGCCTTGCATGCGCCACCTTTCGCGGTTTGCATGCAAGCCGTTGTTTGGCGAGTGCAATCTCTGGATTTTGTCCACGATCAGTTCGCCAAGGGCCAGCGCTTCCGGCTGCGCGAGAGGAAAGCTGCGCGCGTCGGGCAATTGCGCAACCTGCTCCAATTGGCGTGAACACCAACTGAGCACAAATCGCGGCTGGATAAAGACTGAGTGGCAGCTCACCGTTGAATTTGATGCTTTGATGCAATTTGCGCTCCTCTCCCAGCCAGGAAAACTCTGCGGGAAACTCCACCTTCACACGGTCCGGTTTTCAGGGAACGGCGCAGCGCGTCAGCTACTCCTCATCGACATCCCTTGGAATCATTGTGACGCGAACCACCAAAATCAGCGCTGGAGAGATTGTGCGCCAATATCGCGGTATTTCTTGAAGCCATTACTATACGCGTCTTTCATGTCAGCGTTTGGCACGAAGGATTCGTTGATGTGCGGCGGATGCAGCACTGTCTCTGCCGTGCCCGCGCTGCTTGCCAATATTCCCAAACGCGCCGCGCCCAATGCTGCGCCTTGTGAGCCGCTGTCGGGAACGGTCAGGGTCAGCCCGGTGATATCAGCGATCATCTGCAACCAGGTCTCTGACTGGCTGCCGCCGCCTGCGACGGTGACGGTTTTGGGCAGCGATCCCGCTGTCGCAAGCGCGGCGCAGCAATCAGCGAAGGCATATCCGACGCCTTCCATGACCGCTTGCACCATATCAGGCAAGGTATGGTCACGGCGCAATCCGTGAAACACACCAACCGCATCGGGGGCGTTGTGCGGGGTGCGTTCGCCCGACAGATATGGCAAAAACACGATCGAAGACGGCGCTGTGACCTCAGCCACCATGGAGGCCAGCGCGGCCGGCGTCTTGCCGGTAATATGGCCAAACCAGGCAAGTGCATCCGTGGCAGACAGGATTACCCCCATGTGATGCCAGGTTTCAGGCACCGCGTGGCAAAAGCTGTGAACAGCGTTTTGCGTGTTCGTCGCAAAGCGGTCGGTGACAGAGAACAACACGCCCGACGTGCCCAGAGACAGAAACCCATCCCCCGGATTGACGGCGCCCAACCCGCAGGCTGTTGCAGCGTTGTCGCCAGCCCCGCCAGCAACGGCAACGGGCCCAACGCCCCACGCGGCTCTCAACTCGGGGCGCAGATCCCCGGCCTGCGCGCTGCCTTCGACCAAACGGGGCATGTGGTCGCGGGTCAGGTCGGTGGCGGCCAACAGCACGTCTGACCAATCGCGCCGCGCAACGTCCAGCCATAGGGTGCCTGCGGCATCTGACATCTCGGAGACATACTCTCCAGTCAGCCAAAGGTTCACGTAGTCCTTTGGCAGCAAAACCTTGCGCGTGCGCGCAAACATGTCTGGTTCGTTCTTTTGCACCCATCGTAATTTGGGCGCCGTAAAGCCCGCCATGACGATGTTGCCGCCGATTCCGCGAAAATCCGCGCGGTCTTCAAGTTCGGCACATTCAGCATGGCTGCGCCCGTCGTTCCACAGAATGGCGGGGCGCAGGGGCATGTCATTGTCGTCCAGCAAGGTTGCACCGTGCATTTGGCCCGACACGCCGATGCCACGCAGGGCGGCAAATTCAGCGGGCGCTTGCGTGCGCAGCTGTTCGATGGCCACTTTGCAGGCGTCAATCCAGGCTCGGGGGTCCTGTTCACTCCACATCGGATGGGGGCGATCGACGGTCAGTTCGCCATGCCCTTCGGCGAGGGCAGCCTGAGTGTCATCAATAAGGAGAGCTTTGACGCCAGAGGTCCCCAAATCCAAACCAAGATATGTCATGCAGACCTCGCGCAGAAAACAGATTGGTCACCGGCGGGAACGGCCGGTGACCAGAAGGAGCTTAGAACGGGCTGTCAGGATAGTAGAAATCCATCGCGTTCTCTTGTGTGACCAGCACGGAACCGATCACAAAATCACCAGACACCGGGGCGTTGGACGTCAGGCCAACAGCGGTCAGTTCAATTGCGGTTGCAATCATGGAGGGGGGGTAGGTTACGTTGGCAGGGATCATCGCATCCCCATCGGCGGTCCGCTTGATCATTTCCTTCATCCCGGCACCACCCAAGACGAACTTGATATCGTCCCGGCCCGCGGCCTCGATCGCGGCCAGAACGCCGATTGCCATGTCGTCATCAGACGCCCAGACAGCATCAATTTTGGAATGTTTCGACAGGAAATCTTCCATCACGGTGAAGCTGTCGTCGCGGTTCCAGTTGCCGTGTTCCATGTCCAGCACATTGATGCCGGAGCCTTCGATTGTGGCGGTAAAGGCGTCCACCCGCTGGTTGTCGATGGTTGTCGGGATGCCACGCAAGACGACGATGTCACCGCCCTCTGGCATCATCGAGACCATGTATTCACCGGAAACCTTGCCGAAGCCGCTGTTGTCACCGGCGACATAAAGGTCTTCGATGCCTTCGACGGACAGACCACGGTCAACGACGGTGATCCAGGCGCCGCTGTCGGCGACAGCCTGCACAGGCGGCGTCAGAGGATCGGATTCAAACGGCAGCACCACCAGCGCGTCGATGTTGCGCGTGGCGACCATGTCTTCGATGTCATTGACCTGCTTGCCCGGGT
The DNA here is from genome assembly GCF_056033425.1 of Leisingera sp. SA32. Classification (NCBI taxonomy): domain Bacteria; kingdom Pseudomonadati; phylum Pseudomonadota; class Alphaproteobacteria; order Rhodobacterales; family Roseobacteraceae; genus Leisingera; species Leisingera sp. SA32. The sequence goes on from NZ_JBVYHB010000006.1 coordinate 101,726, forward strand.
CCGATGCCGTGGCAAGGACGAAATCCAGGCCGGGATACACCTCCTCCAAGCGTTCCACGGTCTCCTTGGCGTGAAAGTTCATGCCGCCGGCCCAGCCGTGTGTGGCGGCCGGAATGGACACACCGACCACCTTGACCTTGTCACCGGCTGCCAATGCAGCACCGCTGACAGCGGTCGCCAGTGCGGCGGCGATAAATGTTTGCGTATATTTCATTGTTTGCTCCTCCCATGAAGCGTTGGCAAATGTCTTAACTTGCAGCCTTGCGATCGCGCTGCAGGATCACAGCGAGAATGATGATGACGCCTTGGATCGCGCCGTTCAGATAGGGTGAAACGAAATCGGTCAGATTGAGGATGTTGCCGATCAGGCTCAGGATCAGGACGCCGATGACAGTGCCCCAGACCCGGCCAAATCCACCTTTCAACACCGTGCCGCCGATAATCACGGCTGCAATGGCCTCCAGTTCCCAAAGAACACCGGTGGAGGCAGAAGCGGATCCAAGGCGGGGCACGTACATGATCGTCGCAATGCCCACCAGAATGCCCAGAGCCGCGTAGGAAATCAGGCGCGTGCGTTTGACGTTTACGTTGGAATAATGGGCCACATGTTCGTTCGAGCCGGTGGCGGCACAATGGCGACCATAAACGCTGCGGGACATGACGATCTCGCCCAGGATCACGACCAGGGCGAAGACGATGATCGGCCAGCTGACGCCCAGTATCCCGTCAAAATAGACCGGTCGATAGAAGCTGCGCAGCCCGAAATCCAGCGAGAGCGTGCCGCCATCTGCCAGCCATGTGACCAGCGACCGATAGATGCCCATGGACCCCAGCGTCACGATGAACGCTTCGATCCCCAGCGTCGTAATCAGGAACCCATTCAGCAAGCCCGCCAACAGACCCGCGACGATGGCCGTCAGCATGCCAAGCAGGATGATGGGGACGCCCACGCCCATACTGGGCAGCGCTGCGTTCATCACAAGGATCATCAGCCCGGCAATGAAGGCCGCCATCGACCCCACCGAGAGATCCAACCCCCCCGCGGTGATGACAAAGGTCATGCCCACGGCGATGATCCCGATGAAGGCGGATCGCGCGAGAACGTTTGTAATGTTGGCCGCGCTCAAAAAGTTGAAATTCAACATCGTCCCGATGACGAGCAGGGCGAGTAGTGCAATGATGGGGCCAAGCACAGACATCGAAGGGATGCGCAGCCCGGCCGCTTGTGGTGTGGTTGTGTCTGTCATCTGCTCTTTCCTCAGGCCATTTCTGGCGTATGTTCGGCGCGCAATCCCATGGACAGGCGGACGATTGCGTCTTCGTTGATGTCAGTGTCTGTCAGCACGCCGCTGATCCGGCCCAGACGCATCACCAGCACGCGGTCCGACAATCCGATCAATTCAGGCATTTCCGACGTAATCACGATGATGGCGTGGCCAGCATCGGCCAGGCGGCGCAGGAAAGCGTAGATTTGCTGCTTAGTCCCGATGTCGATGCCGCGTGTGGGTTCATCGACGATCAGCACGCGGGGCTCCGACAGCATGACCTTCGCCAGAAGCAGCTTTTGCTGGTTGCCGCCGGACATATTGCCCACCTTCACGTCGCGGGCGCCGGCGCGAATATCGAACTCTGCAATCGCGGCCGTCAGGGCCTCCTCTTCGGCGGTTCGGTTGATCAGCATCCCGCCAAACTTGTGCAGGTTGGCGAGCGTCAGATTTTCCCGCATGCCGCGTTCCAAGAGAAGCCCCCGCAGTTTGCGGTCCTCGGTCAGGTAGCACAGCCCCGCCCGCTGCGCGTCGCCGGGGTGTTTGAACTGGCTAGTTTGCCCAAACAGCGTGACCTTGGTCGCAGTGCCCGGGCGCAGGCCAGCAAGGCCTTCCATCACTTCGGTTCGCCCGGAGCCTATCAATCCGCCGATCCCGAGAATCTCGCCCTGCCGCAGGTCAAACGACACGTCCTGCGCAAAGCCGGGTACACTCAGATGTTCGACATTCAGCACCACAGGTGCCCCTGCGGCGACGCCGGGTTTCACAGGGTAGAGGTCAGACACATCGCGGCCCACCATTGCGGTGGCCATCGCGTCTTCGGTCATGGCGGCGGTCGGACCGGCATGCACCACATCACCATCGCGCATAATGGTGATTTGATCCGAGATCGCCGCGACCTCATCCAGTTTATGCGAGGTAAACAAAATCGCCGCCCCCGCGTCGCGAAGGGCGGCAACCTGTTTGAACAGCACATCGGTTTCGCGGTTGGTTAGCACGGCCGTCGGTTCATCCATGATCAAAACCCTGGCATCCCGCGACAGTGCCTTGGCGATTTCGACCATCTGCTTTTCGGAGTTGGACAGGCTAGAGACAGGCGCATCCGGCGACACGTGACAGGCGACACGGGAGAGATAGTCCCGTGTCAGGCGGCGCATCTTTTCCTTGTCCAGCAACAGCCCCCGCTTCAGTTCGCGGCCAAGAAAGATGTTTTGCTCTACCGTCAGCTGTTCGGCGAGATTGAATTCCTGATGGATCATCACGATTCCGGCGGCCTCGCCATCCTGCAGCCCGCCAAAGCTGACCGGCTGCCCATCCAGCTGAACATCCCCCGATGTCGGCGGTTGATAGCCTGCCAGGATCTTCATCGTGGTCGATTTGCCGGCGCCGTTCTCGCCGATCAGCGCATGTACGCTGCCTGCGGTCAACACAAGGTCCACATTGTGCAAAACCTCGACCGGTCCGAAGCTTTTACTGACGCCCTTCAGCGCCAGAACGGGGCGGGTCGTCATAGTTTGGTCCACGCCGCATCGTTGGCCGAAGACGCGACGCAGGCGCGGATGAACCGCATGCCGTCCACGCCGGCCTTGATCCCCGGTAAAACCCCCATGGCAGTAGCACGATCGGCGCCGTCTTGAACCGCCCGGATCGCGTCGGCCGCCTCGTTGTAGATCGTGGCAAAGCCTTCGAGATAGCCCTCTGGGTGGCCGCCCGGAATACGGCTGACCGCCTGGGACGCCTCCGTTGCTCCGGCGCCGTTGCGTGTCAGCAGGCGCTTGGGTTCTCCGTGGTTTGTGTACCACAGGTAGTTCGGGTCCTCCTGCGACCATTCCAGCCCGCCCTTGTCTCCGTAGATCCGCAGCTTGAGCGCGTTTTCATTGCCAGGGGCCACCTGACTGGACCACAGCATGCCACGCGCACCACCGGCGAACCGCAACAACATATGGGCGTTGTCATCCAACCTGCGGCCCGCGCCAAAGGCCTGCAGGTCGGCAGCAAGGCTTTCGACCTCCAGCCCGGTGACGAAACACGCCAGATTGTGGGCGTGCGTGCCGATATCGCCGATTGCGCCACCTGCACCGGACCGGGTTGGGTCCGTGCGCCATTCGGCCTGTTTCAGGCCCTCGTTTTCCACGGACGATGTCAGCCAGTCCTGCGGGTATTCTGCCTGCACGATCCGGATCTTGCCCAAGTCACCAGCCGCCACCATGTCGCGGGCCTGCCGAATCATCGGATAGCCCGTGTAGTTATGGGTCAGAACGAACAGAGCCTCGGAATGAGCTACGGCCGCCTCAAGAGTTGCGGCGTCTTCCATGGTGGATGTCAGCGGCTTGTCACAAATCACATGGATGCCCTGCGCCAGAAAGGCTTGCGCGGCGGCCGCATGCACGTGGTTGGGCGTTACGATAGACACCGCCTCGATCCCGTCCTCACGCGCGGCCTCTGCTTTGGCCATCTCCTCAAAGCTGCCATAGGATCGCGGAATGCCAAGTGCCTTTGCGCTTGCCGCTGATTTTTCAGGGGTGGACGACAGCGCGCCCGCGACGAGTTCAAAGCGGTCATCAATTCGCGATGCGATGCGGTGAACCCCGCCGATAAAGGCGTCATTGCCGCCACCCACCATGCCAAGACGAATGCGTGCCATCAGTCGATCCCCAACATTGCTCGGTTGGCGGCCTGATCGGTGCCACCGTCTGCGAAATCGTCAAAGGACCGTTCCGTCACGCGGATGATGTGGTCCTTGACGAATTGCGCCCCTTCGCGCGCGCCGTCTTCTGGGTGCTTGAGGCAGCATTCCCATTCGACCACGGCCCAACCGTCAAAATCATTGGCGGCCATCTTTGAAAATACAGCCCCGAAATCGACCTGTCCGTCGCCCAGAGACCGGAACCGCCCGGCACGATCGACCCAGGGCTGATAACCCGAGTAGACCCCCTGACGCCCGGTTGGATTGAACTCCGCGTCCTTGACGTGGAACATTTTGATCCGGTCTTTGTAGATGTCTATATTGTCAATATAATCAAGGCACTGAAGTACGTAGTGGCTGGGATCATAAAGCATGTTGCAGCGCGGGTGTTGATCGACCCGCTCCAGGAACATCTCGAAGGTGACACCGTCGTGCAGGTCCTCACCGGGGTGAATTTCGTAGCAGATATTGACGTCATTCTCATCGGCATGATCCAAAATGGGCCGCCAGCGGCGCGCGAGCTCGTCAAAGGCGGTTTCAACCAGACCTGCGGGGCGCTGCGGCCAGGGATAGATGTAGGGCCACGCAAGCGCGCCCGAGAATGACGCGTGGTTCTTGATGCCCAGATTGGCCGAGGCAGAAATTGCCTTCATCACCTGATCAACCGCCCATTCCTGCCGTGCCTTGGGGTTGCCATGTACGGACGGATCGGCAAAGCCATCAAAGGCGGTATCATAGGCGGGATGCACCGCCACCAGCTGACCCTGCAGGTGGGTCGAAAGTTCGGTTACCTCTACCCCGTTTTCCAAAGCCGTGCCCTTGAACTCGTCGCAATAGTCCTTGCTGTCGGCGGCCTTGGCCAGGTCAATCAGGCGGGCGTCCCAGCTGGGCACTTGAACACCCTTGTAGCCGCAATCGGCCGCCCATTTGGTGATGCTGTCCCAGGAATTGAACGGTGCTTCGTCACTGGCGAACTGCGCCAGGAGCAAGGCTGGTCCCTGAATGGTCTTCATGATGGTTCTCCCTGTCCGCTCAGACGAAACGATTGACGATGTTTTCAAGGATTTCCTGCCGGCCTGAGCGCGGCTGGGGGTTGATCGCGTCGGCCTGGACGCGGGCCGCAATCGCGGTGAAATCGCTGGCGAGCATGGCCTTGGCCTCTGCGCTGTCCCAGCCTGCGTAGCGCTCGGCACGCATCGTTTCCAATGTGCCGTCTTCCAGCATTGCTGCCGCGGCCTTGAAGCCACGCGCGCAGACATCCATCGCGCCCGCGTGCGCAGCGATGAGATCCGCGGGGTCAAGCGATTGACGGCGTAGCTTGGCGTCAAAGTTCGTGCCGCCCGTGGTGAAGCCACCAGCTTTCAGCACCTCGTAGTAGGCCAATGCGACCTCTGGCACGTTGTTGGGAAACTGATCCGTGTCCCAGCCCGACTGGTAGTCGTTGCGGTTCATGTCGATGGACCCGAAAATGCCCAGCGAGGCCGCAAGCGCCAGTTCATGTTCGAAGGAATGGCCCGCAAGGATCGCGTGCCCCTGTTCGATATTCATCTGAACCTCACCCTCGAGGCCGAATTCCTTCAGGAACCCGTAGACAGTGGCCACATCGAAATCATACTGATGCTTGGACGGCTCCTGCGGCTTCGGCTCCACCAAAATCGCGCCGTTGAACCCGATCTTGTGCTTGTATTCGACCGCCATTTGCAGGAACCGCCCGGCCTGATGGCGTTCTTGTTTCAGGTCCGTGTTCAGCAGCGTTTCATAGCCTTCACGCCCGCCCCAAAGCACATAGTTTTCGCCACCCAGCTTATGGGTCGCATCCATGCAGTGTTTCACCGTGGCCGCAGACCAGGCAAAGATCTCCGGGTCCGGGTTGGTCGCCGCGCCGGACATGAATCGCCGGTGGCTGAACAGGTTGGCCGTTCCCCAAAGCAGTTTGGTGTTCGAGGCTTCCATTTTGACGCCGAGATAGTCGATCATCTCTTCGAAGTTGCGCAGGCTTTCTGCGAAAGTGCCGCCTTCGGGACGGATGTCCGCGTCATGCCAGCAAAAATACGGCACGTTCAGCAAATCGAACATCTCAAACGCCACATCTGCCTTCTGACGCGCAAGGTCCATGGAGTCCCCGAACCAGGGCCGGTCGAAGGTCTGGCCTCCAAAAGGATCGCCCCCCGGCCAGGCAAACGAATGCCAGTAGGCGACCGCGAACCGTAAGTGGTCCTCCATGCGCTTGCCCGCCACGACCTCATCCGGGTTGTAGTGTCGAAACGCCAGCCCCGTGCTGTCGGGGTCATAGGACAGGCGGCTAATATCTTTGAAAAAATTGCTCATGTATCGTCGACTTCCATCGCATCGTTGAGTGAATCGGCGGGCAGGTTGTCCCGCACATAGATTGTCGGCATCAGGTCAGGCATTGGGGGCGGGTCTCTGTCGTCGATCAGGGCGCGCAGGGTGGTGAAGGCCCGGTTGACTTCGACGTCGGGGCGCTGATCGATGACCAGATCTATGTGATTGTCGAGCAGCGCCTGTTTGGAATGGGCAACCAGCTCATGCACAACGCAATAGGGACGCGTGGTTGCGGTCTTGCTGATCGCATCGATCAATCCACGATTGCCTGCCCCGACATTATAGAACGCGGTGACGTCCGCCCCTGTGCCCAACGTGGCAGAGGCCGCAGCATACAGCGCCGAAGGATTGTCCTTGGTCAGGATCGGATCAAGGACAGTCAGATGCGGGAAATCCGCGGCAATCACCTCACGGAAGCCTTGCAAGCGCTCGGCGTGGTCCCGGGCTTCCATGGAGCCGACGAAGGTCTGGATTCTGCCCGGATGCCCGGCATGTGCCATGCCGGTGACGCGCGCTGCTGTGCGTCCCGCGACCATGTTATCGATGCCGATATAGGCTGACCGATAGTCCTGGGGCAGATCCGATACCAAACCGATGACAAAAACACCTCGGTTGCGCAATGCCGCCAAGGGTTCCTCGAGCAGGCGATTTTGCAGCCCGACAATGGCGACACCATCAAAATTGCGCCCCGCGAGATCAGCAATGCTGTCTTGTAGCGCATCAACGGAAAATGCGGAGACATCAACGATCTCGATGCTGACATTGTCTGCACTGAGATGCCTGGTTGAGTGCAAGATATAGCCCCGGACACGGCTGAAGAACGCATTTGATCCGGTCGGGATCAGAAACGCCAAACGGTAGACCCGTTTGCGAGACAAATTGGCCGCGGCGATATTGCGGACGTAGCCCAACCTGGCGACGGCTTCTTGCACCTTGTCGATGGACTTCTGCGCGACATTGCCGCGCTTGTTTATGACGCGGTCGGCCGTTGCATAGCTAACGCCTGCCGCCTGCGCGACATCGCTTAATGTTGGACCTGCCATTTCTCCTCCCGACAGCGGCGCCCCTGTTTGCTTCCTCGCCGCTTAACTCCGAAAGATATTGGGGCGAAGTGCGAGACGTCAATCATTTTCTGATATACGTCAATCAATTTGCCTTGGCGGGGAAGAGGGAGGCCCATAGATGTCATGTTTTCTATAGGGTTATGGGGGGGGAGGGGCTTCCGGTTCTGAACCGCGCTATTGCAAGTGGCGCGCCGGGCAGTGGTCGTCCTTTGGGTCGTCACATCGCACCGCGCCCTGTGATCTTGCTGAGCTGGGATCGGTCTACACGGCAACCTGAGAATCGCGTTTGGCAACCGCATGTGCCGCCGGTGATCTGAATCTGAAGGAGCTCAAACTGAACGACGAATTACGTTTCGAACCGCGCATCAGAGGCAGCACACTGTCCGCAGGGACCCTTTTCATGTCAGAAATTTCCGCCATTCTATGCCTCGCTATCCTCGCGGGGGCCTATGAGATCGCGTTTGGTTTTCCTGAACCGGTCACACAGTCCTGGGCCGACGGCACGACTGAAACATCGAAGGCTGCGCCTGACGCACGAGTGGGGCGGCCGGGGGCAAAGCCGCGCGGGAGGGACGCCACAATCCGGTGGGCGCGACCTGGCCCATTTTCCTTGTCCTGAGCCTTGCACATGCCGTGACACCTTGAAGGTTGAAGGTCTAGCTCTGATCGGTGACCATGCCGAGGAAGGTGAAGCGTCTGACATGCTTAACAGCGCGGCCGCCAAGGCGTGCGCGGGCACAAAGGTTGTGCAGGCCCGCGCGCCGGGTTGGCTCAGGTGAACCGCGCTATCGGATGCGGGCTGCTATGCTCTTGGTCTTGCAATGACTCTTGAGCCTTTCCAGCCCTTTCTCGCGGCCAAAGCCAGATTTCTTGTTGCCGCCAAACGGGACTTCGATGCCGTCGGCAATATACTTGTTGATGAAGATCTGCACGGCATGGATTCTGCGCGCTAGCTGATGAATCAGCGAAAAGTCAGTCGAGTGAACCCTTGCGGTCAGCCCGTATTAGGCTCAGGACCCATTGATTTCCGGTGGGTGGCTTGATTCACGGTTCGAAAAATGAGCGGTGATATGTCTGATCTTTTCTGGCTGACCGACGCGCAGATGGCCCGTCTTGAGCCTTATTTTCCAAAGTCCCACGGCAAGCCGCGTGTTGATGACCGGCGTGTTCTGAGCGGAATTATCTTTATCAATCGCAATGGCTTGCGCTGGCGTGATGCTCCCAAAGATTACGGCCCGCACAAGACATGGTGTGATTGCGGCGGTCGCTCTCCTGCGGCGAACGAGGTCCGGTATGTTGGCCTCATGGATATAAGCCGTGAGGAGAACGACCTATGGAATACTATGTCGGTTTGGATGTGTCGCTGAAAGAGATTTCGATCTGCGTTGTAGACAAGGATGGCGAGACTGTAGCGCATTGCGTCTGTCCCGCTGATCCCGAGGGCGTGGCGGGCTGGTTTCGCAACCGTGAACTCACGCCCCGACGGATTGTGCATGAAAGCGGAATGCTGTCGATCTGGTTGCAGCGCGGCCTCGCCGGTCTCGGTCTGCCTGCGACCTGCATTGATGCCCGCAAGGCGCACAAAAGCTTGTCGGCACGGCTCAACAAGTCGGATGCTGCCGACGCCGAAGGTCTGGCACAGCTTGCGCGCACCGGTTGGTTCACACCGGTCCACATCCGCAGCGAGGAGGCGGACCGGCTTCGCAGCTTGGCAGGCGCGCGGGAACGGTTGATCCGGCTGCGTAAGGACCTCGAAGGTCACATTCGTGGCGTCCTCAAAACCTTCGGCATCCGTATGATCGGCATTGGCCAGGGGCGGCAGAGGCAGGCGTTCCGCGATCAACTGGCGGCAGCGGGCGAGACCGACCCGGTTCTGCGGGCCATAGCCGATGCCTTCATCGCGACCCATGCCAAGTTGTGCCAAGCGGCGGACGACCTGGACAAGGCGGTGAAGAAAACCGCCAGGGTCCATCCTGTCGCGCGCCGCCTCATGACAATCCCCGGTGTTGGTCCGGTCAATGCGCTCAGCTTCATAGCCCTGGTTGATGATCCCGGTCGGTTCAGCCGGACGTCGGATGTGGGCGCTTTTCTTGGGTTGACGCCAAAGCGGCATCAGTCTGGCGAGATGGATTGGTCGGGGTGCGTTTCGAAATGCGGTGACGGTGCGATGCGCGGGCTACTGTTCGAGGCGGCATCATCCGTGCTCCACCAGGTGAAACGTTTCTCGCGGCTGAAAAGCTGGGCCGTGCGACTGGCCAGATGGCGCGGCTTTCGCAAGGCGGCAGTCGCGACGGCCCGCAAAATCGCCGTGCTTATGCTGACGCTCTGGAAAAATGGAACCGACTATCAATGGACAAAGGAGGCCACCGCCTGATCTGAGTTCCCGCGTCCGAAGCGGGGAGCGCAGTCCCGACGGGACGGAGGTTGATCGATCTCGCTGTAGAGCATGGGGTGGCCAGGTGCCACACCCCGCACAAGACATTGGAGACGATCCGCCACCGAAAACCATCATGAGGCGCTCAATGCGACCTCGGAGAGAACCATGACCCCGAACGGACAACACCCCTCCCACGCTTGACAAGGCCGCAATCAGAGAACCTTGTACAACCGTTGGAAGCGGTGGAGCGACAAGGGCATCTTTGCCCAGATGATGGCCGGTCTGGCTGCTGATCACGGTGAGGAAAAGACCGTGATGATCGACGCAACTTACCTGAAAGCACACCGTACAGCCTCCAGTCTTGGGGTTAAAAAGGGGGGCGTGGGCGTCTGATCGGGCGCACTAAGGGCGGCATGAACACCAAGCTGCATGCCATCTGTGACAGCCAGGGCCGTCCGCTGAACCTGTTCGTGACTGCCGGGCAGGTCGGTGATTACACCGGTGAAAAGGCGCTGCTGAGTGGCCTGCCTGACGTCCAGTGGCTTCTCGGAGATCGCGAATATGATGCCGATTGGTTTAGAGAAGCGTTGAAAGACAAAGGGATACGCGCCTGCATCCCCGGCCGAAAGCAGCGCAAGAAAGCCATCAGACACGACAAACGCCGATATAAGCGGCGCAACCGCATTGAGATTATGTTCGGCAGGCTGAAGGACTGGCGGCGGGTTGCGACACGATACGACAGATGCCCAAAAGTCTTCCTGTCAGCAATCGCGCTTGCAGCCCTCGTTATCTACTGGCTTTGAAACTCAATGAGGCCAGAGCCTAGGGTCCATGAATTCGGCTTTGGAAACTACGTGGATTTCTTGCAGGAGCCGATCTATTGGAACCCGCTGCTGCGCACCGGGTCGATGTCGCTGCTGGTGACAGCGCTGGCCCCGGTGATCAGGTTTCCGATTGCCCATTACATTGCCAAAATTGCCGGCCCGCGGGCGCGCGGCGGGTTGTTCCTGCTGTGTCTGGTGCCCCCGTGGGTCAGTGACCTGATCCGCCCCTTCGGCTGGATCCTGCTGCTGCGGGAGACCGGCGTGATTTCAACCGCCTTGCAGGAAGTTGTCCTTATCAATGGCCCGGTTGGGCTTTTGCACAATGACGCGGCGGTGATCGTCGGTCTGGTGTACACCGTTATCCTGTTCATGATCCAGGCAGGGTATAATCTGGGCGGCAACGGGTTCACCGAACAGATCTACAACCAGTTCATCACCCGCTTCAACTGGGAGCACGGTGCGGCCTTTGGCATGCTGCTGCTGTTCACATCGGCGGCTATCTGGCTTGGCCTTCGGCTCATCGGCCAGACCCTTGCCAATACCGTCGCCAAAAGCTGAGGAGGGACCCATGCTTCCAACTTTGAAAACCACGCCGTTCCTGCTGGGCTACCGGCTGAATGTAGCGGCCTTCTTCGTGTTCCTAGCCGCGCCGCTGATCTCTGCCGGGGCGTTTCCCTTTAACGACAGCCGATTCGATCGAAGACAGTATCGGCTGGGAGCTTGAGTTCCTGCGACCGGGTCTGTTGCTTGTGGTACTGGGTCAGTTTTCCTTCGTCGCGACGATCACGTCGCTGGTGATCACCGCGCGGCTGAAGAAATTCGATGCCGCGATGGAGGAGGCGGCGTATAATCTGGGCGCCAGCCGGGCCCGCGTGTTGCGCACGATCACGTTGCTGTTCCTACGGCCTGCGATGATCGCCGTCGGCATCGTGGCATTTCTGGACTCTTTCGAGAACTTCGACGCGACGCCGTTTCTTGTCGGCTCTGAATCTCCGCTCACCTTCACCATGGAGAACCGCATGACAAAGGTCGGCTCGACACCGGTGCTGAATGCCGTCTCGTTTTTTCTGATGATCGGATCTGGACTGCTGGCACTGCTGTCAATTCTAGTCCAGCGCGGCACGGCGGAATGAAGCACCATGGAATTTGACTACGTGATCATCGGCGTCGGCTCGGCTGATGCGGTCTTGGCCGACCGACCGGCGGAATGCGGCCGTTACCGGGTCTGCGTTATGCGGCGACCCGGACGGGTCCGCTGTCGATCGGCGTCAACGAGGCGGGCGAGTTTGTGCGCGGTACTCCGGACCGGCCCAGGCCGAACATGCAGCTGTATTTCTCGCCGCTGAGCTATACCAAGGCCCCCGTCGGCAAGCGACCGTTGATGAACCCGGACCCGTTTGCAGGGTTCCTCTTCGGGGTACAGCCGACCCGACCCACCAGCAGAGGGCATATTGCTCTGCGCTCCGAGGACCCGATGGCAGCGCCGGAGATTCACCCCAATTCGCTCAGCACTGAGCAGGATCGTCAGGACATGATCGAAGGCAGCCGCGGGCTAGTCCCAGACCGTCAACCCTTGCAAGGCGACGACGCGCTTTATTGGCCGGGAGATCTACAGCACGGGCGAGATGAACGCTGCGGCGGAACCAATTCCCCCGTGCGGCGTTGACTCCCGGTAGCTGGGTTGCGCTGCCGGGCCGCCCGACGGGTAGCCCTGCGACCAAGCTCAGAAATATAGGAGCATCCCATGACCAAGCAGCAACCGAAATATGACGTCATCGACGGTCTGAAGGGCTCGGAGCAGCATCACCCGCTGAAGAACCGCCCGGGCGAGAAGGGCGATCCAGACCACACCGACCCGGAGGCAAAGACCGAGGGCGGCGATGACAAGGTAGAGAACAAAGACAAAAAGTGACCCGCCGCCCTACGCGGAGACCGCCCGATGGGTGGCACCTGAGCGGCGCAGCCGCGTCTGGACAGCCTGCCTCGGTGTTTGGCGCCCCATGGCAACATTGGCGCTGTCCGATGGATTTGGGGGGTCAATCTCTACTCAGCACAAGGACCATTTGGTGACAGTTCTGCGCAGGCCAGAAGATTTGCTGCATCCACGCCCGCAGGGACTGTATTGCCCTGCGGGCGATTTTTATATTGATCCGGTGCGCCCTGTGCCACGTGCGATGATCACGCATGGGCACGCTGACCACGCCAGGGCCGGTCACGGCACCGTCTGGGCAAGCCCGCAAACCCTGGACATCATGGCGATCCGCTATGGCGCCGAATTCTGCGATCAGCGCTGTGCGGTGGAGGACGGTACCGAGGTGAATAGCCTCAGGGTCAAGTTCACGCCAGCAGGCCATGTGCTGGGCTCCAGCCAGATCACGGTGCATGACGGCAACATCGGCATCACGGTGTCCGGTGACTACGCGCGCGCCAGCAATCCCGCATGCGCCGCATTTCAGGTGGCGCCTTGCGATGTTTTCGTGACCGAGGCGACCTTTGGCCTGCCGGTGTTCAACCATCCCACCGCGGAGTCCGAGATTGAAAAGCTTCTGGGCTCTGTCGCGGCGCAGCCCGAGCGCTGCCACCTCGTTGGCGCTTACGCCCTGGGCAAGGCGCAGCGGGTCATCGCGCTGCTGCGGCAGGCAGGCTGGGACCAGCCGGTCTATATTCACGGCGCCTTGCAGCGGCTGTGCGACTATCACATCGAACAGGGCATAGATCTGGGAGAACTGCGCCCGGCGACCAGTAACGACGACAAGGCAGCGTTCAAGGGGCAGATCATTCTTGGCCCGCCTTCGGCCTTTGCCGCCACTTGGGCACAGCGGTTTCCCGATCCGGTGATCTGCTTTGCCAGCGGCTGGATGCAGGTGCGGGCGCGCGCGCGTCAGCGTGGCGTTGAGCTTCCCCTGATCCTGAGTGACCATGTGGACTGGCCTGATCTGACCCGAACGATCCGGGAACTGGCCCCGCAGGAGGTCTGGGTGACCCATGGCCGCGAGGACGCGCTGGTGCGCTGGTGCGCGTTGAACCAGATCAAGGCGCGCCCTCTGCGTTTGGTCGGATACGAGGAGGACGAAGACTGATGCAGGCCTTCGCCACCCTTCTGGAGCAGCTCGCCTTCACACCCTCCCGCAACGGAAAAATTGTGCATTTGGTCAATGCCTTCCGCACGATGCCGGACCCCGAGCGCGGCTACGCATTGGCGGCGATTACGGGCGATCTGAAGCTGCGCAATGTGACGCCGTCGCTACTGCGCCAGATCGTGTCGGAAGAGACCGATGCCGAATTGTTCCGGCTGTCTTACGAATTTGTCGGGGATCTGGCCGAGACCGTAGCGCTGATCTGGCCGCACGCCGACGCTCCCGTGGATCTGCCCCTCTCCGATGCAGTGGCAGAGCTTTCGGCGGCCGCAAAGGCACAGCTGCCCGATCTCATCTCACGGCGGTTGACCCAAATGACGTCCTCGCAGCGGTATGCCTATCTGAAGCTGGCCACAGGAGGTCTGCGCGTCGGCGTCTCTGCCCAGCTTGCCCGTGTTGCGCTGGCGCAATTCGGTGCGGTGGCCGTGACCGAAATCGAAGAGCTTTGGCACGGGCTGTCGCCGCCATATCTGCCGTTGTTTACCTGGCTGGAGGGCGGTGACAAGCCTGTCAGCCTGGCCGCGGCCCCGTTTCGCCCGGTGATGCTGTCTACTGCAACCGACCTTGAACAGTTGGCGGATTTGCCCCCTGCCGATTACCTCGCGGAGTGGAAGTGGGACGGCATTCGTGTACAGGCGGTCAACGACGGCGGCACCCGGCGGCTGTATTCGCGCACAGGCGAGGACATCTCTGTATCCTTCCCTGATGTGATCGAGGCGTTGACCGCGGATGTGACGCTGGACGGTGAACTGTTGATAAGGCGCGGCGAAGACGTGGCGCCTTTTGGCGATCTGCAAAAACGACTTGGCCGGAAATCCGCGTCAAAGTCCATTCTGGCAAGCCACCCGGCGGCGCTTCGGGTCTATGATCTTTTGTTTTGGAACGGTGAGGATCTGCGGAACCGACCGCTGATCGAACGCCAGGCCAGCCTGCGCGCTTGCGTGGCAGAGCTGGATACCCCGCGCATTGATCTTTCTGTTCCGCTGGACTTTGACAGTTGGCAGCGTCTGGCGGACCTGCGGTCTGACCCGCCCGGAAAGGTCATCGAAGGCGTGATGATAAAGCGCCGGGACAGCCCCTATATCGCCGGGCGAAAGCGGGGCAACTGGTACAAGTGGAAGCGGGATCCGATGCTTGTGGATGCGGTTATGCTGTATGCGCAGCGCGGTCATGGCAAGCGGTCCGGCTACTATTCCGACTTTACCTTTGGCGTGTGGCAGGGCGACCAGCTGGTGCCGGTGGGCAAGGCCTATTTCGGATTTACCGATGCCGAGTTGAAGGAGCTGGACCGGTTCGTGCGCAACAACACAACGGAACGGTTTGGCCCGGTGCGTGCGGTCAAGCCGGCGTTGGTGTTGGAGGTGGCATTCGAAGGGCTGAACGAATCCAGCCGACACAAAAGCGGCCTGGCGATGCGGTTTCCGCGTATCCACCGGATCCGTACGGACAAACCTGCGTCTGAAGCTGGCACGCTGGAGGAGCTGCGCGGCCTACTTTGACCTCCCTTGCATTCGCGCCGTCCGCCCCGCTGGCGCCCGCGGCCCGGAACGGTTGGACACCTCTCAACCTCTCCGCCGATCCGGCAGCCCGCCCTGTGGCCGCGCAACCTGTTGGTGACAGGGTTTTCCACCGGCGAGCGCTGCCGTGGTGCTGTCGCGCACCGATCTGAGCGAGTGCTGCACATGTGGCCGTTGCGCTAGCAGGCCAAGGTGTGGCGCATAGCCCCAGGTGCGCGCACGCAGCTGATGCACCTCACTGAGCGGTGCAGCCATATCGACGTAGCGCCGGTTTCCATCGCGCACAGGTTCCAGACCGGGCTGCTGTCCCTCGGGCAGGCCAAGGAAACGGGCCATGGCAGCGACGGTTGCCGTTGGGTCGGCGACGATGTCTTCGTACCGCAGCACCAAAGCATGGTGGAGATAGCGTAAATCCTGAAGCAGGACGTCATGGGCGTCCAGCCAATGCGCGTGAAGGGCTTCGTCGGGATCGCTCACCCACCCGCGCACCGATCGCGCCACGGCCTCCGGGTGCCGGGTCACGAACACAAAATGCGCCAGTGGAAACAGTTGCTGTAGCAATCGCGACCGGGTCAGATTGACCGGAGACTTCTCAACCCTCCACGCAACGTCGGCCGGGAACCACGCTGCCCAATCCTGTTCCATGCGCCGCTTTGTTTCAAGGGTGTTGAGGGCGTGCGTTTCGGTGAGGTGCTGATGCGGATCGGTTGCAAAATGCATCGGCCGCCCCGACAGCGCATGATGCGGAATGGCGCCTTGCAGATACGCTCCCTCGTTTTCAGGCACTGGCGCGTCGGTGATGGCACCGACCCCGGACAGGCTGGCAATCAGCCGGGCCGTCAGGCTGGTCCCGGACCGGTGGAGCCCCCCGACAAATACATACCGGTGAAGGTTGGGCCGCCGTGGGAATGGGTCTGGCACACGCGGTCTCCTGATTTTGTGACGCGGCAACGGATATGTAACGCCCGCCGCGGTCAATTGGTTGCGGCAGACGGATAGCCCGCGAGTAACGTGTGCCATGGCGACCAGCGCAAGGCGGCGCAACTTGTGCGGTGGGATCCGGTCGTCGGGTCGCGTCGGGAACGCTGTCATTTCCACCATCGTGCAGGAACCGATTTTCGCTGGCGGGCGTTAATCCCGCAGACGTAAGGATTTCTCAATGTACATCATGCATCTGGCACTCGGCGGTTGCCTGACCGCCCCAACTGTCCGCTATGGGATAACCCAAGACACGGGCGGACACATCGCCTATGTGCTTGGCGCCGCATCGGCGCAGGCCGCCAGCAAACGGGTAGAGCGGGTCGACATCGTCACCCGCGCGTTTTCCGCCCAAGACCTGGATCCTGTGCACAGCCAGCTGGAACAGCCGGTCACGCCAAGCCTGACGATCCGGCGGATCAGGGGGGCAAGCGATCGGTATCTGGAAAAAGAACGCCTGGCCGCGGATCTCCCGGCGCTCAAGTCGTCCTTCATTGCGCTTTTGGCGCAGCTGGACAAAAAGCCCGATATCATCCACGCCCATTTCGCCGATGCCGCCAGTCTGGCCGCCGCCGCTGAAACCCGGCTCGGCATTCCCTTTGTCTACACCCCCCATTCGCTTGCGATCGATAAGCAGGCCACCTGCACCCACCGTGCAGGCGCCGATCTGAAGGTCCGGATGGATCAGGAGCGGCGGGCCATGCGCCAAGCCCGCGCGATCATCGTGTCGTCCCGCGACGAGGCGGAGCGGCAATTGGGCGGCTATGGGGAAGATACCGAGCCGCGCACGCATCTGGTGGAACCAGGCGTCTCGATACCGGCTGGGATCTGCACCACCGGTCGAACGGCCGCCAGATCCATGCTGGCACAGCATCTGAGCAACCCGCAGCGTCCGATCATCCTGGCCGTCGCGCGCCCGGTGGCGCGAAAGAACCTGGTACGACTTGCCGCGGCTTATGCGTATTCACCCGCGCTCAACGGTCAGGCCAATCTGGTGATCCTGGCCGGACAACATTCCGCAAATAGCCCCGCCTCGCGCGCAGGACACGGGGTGGTTGCGCAGCTGCGCGCCATTGCCGAGCGGCCGGATATGCGGGGGCGGATTGCGCTGCCCGCGACGCATGATCCCGAAACCGTCCCTGAACTCTACCGGCTGGCCGCGCAAAGCGGCGGTGTCTTTGTCAATCCGGCGCTGCACGAACCCTTCGGATTGACCACGCTGGAGGCGGCGGCCCATGGACTTCCGGTTGTTGTGACACGGGAGGGCGGACCTCGGGACGTTGTCCGCGAGTTGCAGAACGGAAGCATCATCGATCCCCGGGACGAGCCAATGATATCGGACAAGGTGCTGGAGCTGCTGGAAGACCGCAGGCAGTGGCAGCACGCGGCCCGGAGCGGCCTGTCGCGGATCGGCCGTTACAGCTGGGATCGCTGGGCCCGACAGGCGGACAGGGTTTACCGGCAGGCCACGCGGCCCTGCCGGGTCAGCGTCGCGTCTTCGCGGGCAACGCTGATATCTGACCTCGATGACACCCTGACCGGCTGCCCCGAGGGGGCGGCGGCATTCAGGGCGTGGCTGACGGAGACCGGAACGCGATTCATTCTGGCGACCGGCCGTGCGATCGTGTCGGCGCGTGCGGTCCTGTCCCAGTGGAACCTGCCCGAACCTGAGGCTTTTATCACTGCGGTCGGCACCGAAGTTCATCTGCGCGACGGCACGGGGACACTGCGGCTGTCCCAGCGGTACGCAGATGACCTTGCGCAGAACTGGCCCCGGCAGAGCGCAATTGCCGTGATACGCCGACTCGGCATCCAGTGGCAGGCACCAATAGAGCAGCGGCAGTGGAAACTGGGGTTGTTTGGCACCGCCAAGGCGGCAGAACAGCTGCGCGAGGCCTTCCAGCGCGAGGGGCTGTTGGTTCGGGTCATCCACTCGCATGGCAACTTCATCGACGTGGTGCCGTATGCCGCGGGCAAGGCCAAGGCAGCAGAGCATCTGATGTCCCGCCTCGGCATCAACCGCGCCAGCTGTATCGCTGCGGGCAACTCCGGGAACGACGAGGACCTGTTGCGATCCATGCCGCGGTCCATTCTGGTCGGCAATGCCGATCCGCAGATGCGGCCGCTGCGCGAGCTCGGTCATGTCTATTCGGCAAACCGCAGTTTTGCGCCGGGGGTCCTGGAAGGGGCCGCCTACTGGCAGAGCCAGATGCGTGCGGCCCGGCCGCACACGGGGGGTGCCAAGGCGCAAGCGGGTCAATGAACACGGGCCTGAACATCGTGCCCCGGCGGGCGCCGATCGGCTATTTCGTCCACCATCAGGGGCGCGGCCATGCCGAAAGATGTGCCGCACTGGTGAACGTCCTGCCTCCGTCCCGCCCAGTCCAGATTTTCTGCGCGCGGGCGGACATCTTTCCACCGCTGAACGCGAATGTCTCAGTGGAGGTCATCCCGTCTCTGTTCGAACCCGCGGGTAACGAGACCCCGGTGCCGTTCGAGGATGCCCCGGACACGGTTCACTGCGCGCCACTGGGCTGGCCGGGCATCCGCGAGGCCATGGGGCGTATCGCTGGCTGGTTTGCACAGGCCGATCCGGCGCTGATGGTCTGCGATGTCTCGGCCGAACTGGCGCAGTTGTGCCGGATTTGTTCCGTCCCGCATGTTGGGGTTCTTCAGCATGGGCGCCGGACGGATCCGGGACACAAGGCGGCCTATGATGGCGCAATCGGGCTGTTGGCGGCCTGTTCAGAGCGTCTGGCGCAGCCGGATTGGACGAGCAGGATGCGGGCGAAAACCTTCTTCGCGGCGGGGCTGGGCGCGCGCCTGCCCCCCGCCGATCGGGCGCAGGCCCGCCGCAGGCTTGGTCTGGACGACGACGCAGAGGTCATTCTGGCAATCGCCGGGGAGGGCGGCAGCGGCATCACGTCAGCCCCGCTGGCCGTTGGAGCACGCGCCCTGTCACAATCGGTCTGGATTGCGGCGGGGCGGTTCCAGAGGGACTGGCACGCGACCGAGCCTTCAAACCTGTTGTTTCCGGGGTGGGTCGAAAACGTGGCGGACCACTTGATGGCTGCCGATGTCATTATCTCAACCGCCGGTAACACCGTGTGCCACCAGGTCTTGCAGGCGGGAAAACCGTGGCTCATGGTACCGCAGTGGCGCTACTTCGACGAACAGCGCCTGAAAGCCCGCGCTGTCCAGAAGGCTGGCGCCGGTGTGGCGCTTGCGCAGCTGCCATCCTGCGCGGCCAGCTGGCGCGCGGCGCTGGCGTCGGCAAAATCGCGGCATGACCCGCAAAAACAGACGCAGCTGATCGACAAGGCTTCGGAGCGTAAGGCGGCGGCCTGGCTCGAAGACCTTGCGCTGCGGGTCTCGCGGCCCTCCCGCTCCGCCGAAACTGCCGATGCCATTGAAATTTCAACCTGATGAGGATCTGCTATGACACATGCGACGGTTTCTGTACTCACCCTTGTGTCGGGCAGGGAAAATCACCTGCGCAATCTGATGCTGGGCCTGGCCCGGCAGTCAGTGAAACCCGATGAGCTGGTTGTCGGCGTGATGCAGGACGATCCGCCGCAAAATCTTCCTCAGATGGAATGTCCGGTGCGCCTGATCCCGGTTTCCGGCGACGGCCTGCCGTTGGCCAAGGCGCGCAATGCTGTCGCGCGGCAATCCCGCGGTGCATTGCTGGCCTTTCTGGATGTGGATTGCATTCCGGCCCCGGATTTTCTGGCGGACTACCTGCGCCACAGCCGACACGCCCAGGGCGTATTCATGGGCGACGTGCTCTACCTTCCAAAGGGCGCGGCGGCCACGGGATGGGATTACGACGGACTCGAAGACGCCGCCGAGCGCCATGTCGACCGCCCCGGCCCGCCCGATACCGGGCTGCGCGCCTGCGAGGACTACCGGTGCTTTTGGTCACTGAACTTTGCCATGCGCCGGGCGGATTGGGTCGCGAGCGGCGGCTTTGATGAACGGTTTACCGGCTACGGCGGCGAGGACACCGATTTTGGCAAGGCTGTCACCACGTCAGGCCTGCCCCTGTGGTGGACGTCCGGCGCGCGCGCCTACCACCAGTACCATCCGCACTGCATGCCCCCGATCCACCACATCCCGTCAATCCTGCGCAATGCGGAGCTGTTTGCCGAAAAATGGGGCTACAGGACGATGGAGCACTGGCTGCACGCGTTCAAGATGATGGGACTGGTCGAAGAAACGCCAACCGGGCTGCGCCAGATCAGGCCACCGTCGCGTGCAGATTATGCGCTGTGCCGACAACAGGAGGACATGCCCTTCGCCTCCTCAGGCCGGGTCATCAAGATTTTGCGAAAGCAGCACGGCGACGGCGAGCAGAACATCGCGGCCGAGTGATGAGGATCGCCCTTCTTGCCCACGTGCGCCATCCGATCGCGCCGCCCTTCAAAGGAGGCATGGAGGCCCATGCATGGCATCTCGCCGCAGAGCTCTCGCGTCTTGGGCATGAGGTCACGCTGTTTGCCTCCGGCGATTCCGCAGCGGGCCTGCCGCCGGGCGTGCGGCTGTTTCCGGTGTTCGAGGCACATTACGATCGCGAATTTCCCTGGCACCGGTGGCACGGCACCGCGGCGCTCAACGCGCATCTCGATGCCGGGTTCACCCGGGTGCTGGACGCCCTGCGCACGGGACGGTTCGACGTCGTCCATAACAACAGCCTGCATCGCTTCCCGCCGCGGTTTGCACGGGCAGCACGGATTGCGATGCTCACCACCCTGCATGTGCCCCCCTTTGATGCCCTGCGCCGGGCTGTCCACGACGGTGCGGCGCCCTGGAGCCGGTTTTCGGTTCCCAGTCGCCAGCAGCTTGGTCTGTGGTGGGAGGCGCCTGCGGCACCTGTCTATACCTCGGTTCTGCCAAACGGGATCCCGCTGGATGCCTGGCCCTTCGCGCCAGGCGGCGGGCGCAGCGCCGTGTGGGCCGGCCGGATCACCCCGACCAAGGGCACCCATCTCGCGGCGCAGGCGGCCGTGCAGTCGGGCGTGCCGCTGAATATTTTCGGAACGATCGAGCATCAGGACTATTTTGACAGCGACGTGCGGCCGTGGCTGGGGCAGACTGTGCGATATGGCGGCCATTTGACTGGCCCGGAACTCGCCCGTGAATACGCCAAGGCGTCGGCGTTCCTGTTCACGCCACTGTGGGAGGAGCCATTTGGCCTGTCAGCGGTCGAGGCAATGGCAACAGGCCTTCCCGTGGCCGCCCTGGACCGCGGCGCCGCACGCGAAGTGATTGGCGATGCGGGATGTTTCAGCCGCACCGCCACGGCCACCGATTTGTCCGCCGCGCTTTGCGGCGCACTGGAGATTTCGCCGCGGACGGCCCGTCAGCGGGTCGAGACACGATTTTCCCTGTCTGTCATGGCCCAGAACTGCATTCGGGAATACCATCTGGCACGGGACAGCCTGGCCGTCCCTTATGAAGCCGCCAGCTTTTCCCACCGGGAACTCGCGCGACCCTGACGCATGCGCCGGGCAGGAAGACTGCGAAAGTTTGAGCCACGGAAGGAGGTCCGCCAGCCCGTGCCTCTCTTCCTCGGTGATCCCGAACACCTGACCTAAGGTCATATGCAGGGCAATGATTTGATCGCCGCCAAACCCTCGCCTGATACTTAGTGGTTGTTGCGCAACGGGTGCTTGCGGGCCACATCGCGATAGGTCTCGGCCCCGTCGATTACCATGCCTTCAGAGAACGGGCGCGCGGTGGAGCGGAACAGGCTTTGCCAGGGGGTCTGGCTTTCGGGAACCGCATAGCCGCCCGCCGCCTCCAGGCGCGCGCGCCGGGCCGCCAGCTCCTCCGCGCTCAGCAGCACGTCGACGCGGCGCGCGTTCAGGTCCACGCGGATGCGGTCGCCGTTTTCCAGCAGCGCCAGCCCGCCGCCATCCGCCGCCTCCGGCGAGGCGTTCAGGATCGACGCCGAGCCCGAGGTGCCAGATTGCCGCCCGTCGCCGATGCAGGGCAGGGCGCGAATGCCCTGTTTGATGAGGTAAGACGGCGGCCGCATATTCACCACCTCCGCACCGCCCGGATACCCCTTGGGACCGGTGCCACGCATTACCAGAACGCAGTGGGCGTCAATCGCCAGCGTCGGGTCGTCAATGGTGGCGTGAAACTGCTCTGGCCCGTCGAACACAACCACCCGGCCTTCAAAGGCATTCGGATCCGCCGGATCCGACAGGTAGCGGCTGCGAAACTCCGCGTTGATGACAGAGGTCTTCATTAGCGCGCTGTCAAAGAGGTTGCCCGACAGGTTCAAAAAGCCGGCATTGGCCACCAAGGGCTGCGACACCGGACGGATCACATCGGCGTTCGCCGTCTGCGCTGACTGGTAATTCTCAGCCACCGTCTTGCCATTGGCCATGGGGGCGTTGGGGTGCGGCAGCAGATCGGCCTTCAGCAGCTCTGCAATCACTGCAGGTACGCCGCCCGCGTGAAAGAAATCCTCGCTCAGGTAGGTTCCGGACGGCTGCATGTTCACCAGCAGCGGCACCCGGTGACCCAGCCGTTCCCAATCGTCGTTGGTCAGCTCAACACCAAGGTGGCGGGCAACCGCGTTCATATGGATCGGCGCGTTGGTGGATCCGCCAAGCGCGGAGGCCACCACGATGGCGTTCTCAAACGCCGCGCGGGTCATGATGTCGCTGGGGCGCAGATCCTGCCTGACCATCTCGACAATGCGCAGCCCGGTGTAATAGGCCATCTGCCCGCGCTCGCGGTAGGGTGCCGGGATCGAGGCCGAGCCGGGCAGCTGCATGCCCAGGATCTCCGCCAGGGAATTCATCGTCGAGGCCGTCCCCATGGTGTTGCAATAGCCCACCGACGGCGCCGAGGAAGCGGCCATTTCTAGAAAACCCTCGGCGTCGATCTCACCCGCGGCCAGTTGCTGGCGGGCCTCCCAGATCACACTGCCGGAGCCGGCCCGCTTGCCCTTGTGCCAGCCGTTCAGCATCGGCCCGACCGACAGAGCAATTGCCGGAATGTTCACCGTTGCCGCCGCCATCAGCAGCGCCGGCGTGGTCTTGTCGCAGCCTATGGTCAGCACCACGCCGTCGATGGGGTAGCCATAAAGCGTCTCCACCAAGCTCAGATAGGCGAGGTTTCGGTCCAGCATGGCCGTGGGCCGCTTGCCGGTTTCCTGGATGGGATGCACCGGCACCTCCAGCACAATGCCGTCGGCGGTGCGAATCGCCTCACGGGTGCGCTGCGCCAGCTCCAGGTGGTGGCGGTTGCAGGGCGACAGGTCGCTGCCCGTCTGGGCAATGGCGATGATCGGCTTGTCCGAGCGCAGCTCCTCCAGCGTCAGCCCGTAGTTCAGGTAGCGCTCCAGATAGAGCGCCGTCATCTCCGGATCATCCAGGTTGTTGAACCACTCGCGCGAGCGCAATTTGGCAGCAGTCATGTCGGGCTCCTATCTTCCGGTGATCCCGGGAAACGCAATCAGCAATGCAAGTGCCAGCATCTGCATCGCAATGAACGGCAGCAGCGAGCGGAAAATCTCGCCCAGCGAAATCCCCTCGGGTGCGACCGATTTGAGGTAGAAGGCAGCCGGTCCAAACGGCGGCGACAAGAAGCTCACCTGCATGTTCATCGCAAAGACCACGCCGAACCACACCGGGTCAAAGCCAAGATCGCGCACGATCGGCACAAAGATCGGCATCGTCAGCAGCGCGATGCCGACCCAGTCGAGGAACATGCCCAGCACGAACAGGATCAGCATCATCACCAGCACAATAACGGTCGGATTGTCGGAAATCCCGGTCAGCAGAGAGGACACGAAATTGATGCCGCCCATCAGGTTGAACACGCCCACCAACGCCGAGGCCCCGATGCCGATCCAGACGATCATGCCGACGGTCGACAGCGTCTGCAACGCAGCCCCCTTCAGCAGCGCCAAGGTGAATTCGCCGCGGATGATGGTCGACAGGGTTACCCCGATCACCCCGATGGCCGAGGCCTCGGTGACAGAGGCGATGCCGCCGTAGATCGAGCCGAGAACAAAGATCACCACCATTACAGGCAGGATCAACCCCTTGAGCAAGCGCAGTTTCTCGCGCCGCGGTATTTCGCCAACCTCCGGCACCGGCGCCACTGCCGGGTTCAAATAGGCGCGGATCAGAACATAGGCGATGTAAAAGCCCGCCAGCATCAGCCCCGGCAGGAAGGACGCGGTGAACAGATCGCCGATCGACACGCTGGCGGTCAGACCATAGATGATCAGCACGATCGACGGCGGCACCATGGTTCCCAGCGCGCCGCCGGCGCAGCAGACGCCAATCGCCAGCCGCCGGTCATAACCCAGCCGCAGCATCTGCGGTAGCGCCAGCAGGCCCAGCAGTACCACCTCGCCGCCGATGATCCCGGACATCGCCGCCAGAACCACCGCCACCAGCAGCGTCTGGATCGCCACGCCGCCGCGCAGCCGGCCGCCCACCACGCGCATCGCGTCGAACAGGTCGCGGGCAATGCCGGAACGGTCCAGGATCGCCGCCATCAGCACGAACATCGGCACCGAAACAAAGACGAAGCTGTTGACAAAGCTGAAGATCCGCGAGGTGATCAGCGGCACCGCCATCGGCCCGAACCACCCCAGCGCAAAGACCAGCGCCACCAAAAGGGTGACAAAAGCCAGCGGCATTCCGGTCAGCAACAGCAGCAACAGCATGGCAAACATCAGCAATGTTGCCCATTCGATGCCCATCGCCTTGAGGTCGGGCATCAGCGTCAGAAATTCCATGGATCAGGGTCCCGGCTTGCGAAGGTAATTGAGTGCCAGTACGGCAAATTGCAGGGCCATCAGCAGCAGCACGGCAAACAGAAACAGCTTGGTCAGACCGGGCGTCGGCGGGTTCCAGGCACTGCCGCTGGTTTCCAGGCGCAGCATCCCCGCAGGTGTCCAGACCGCGCGCGCAACGCTGCTCCAGGAGGCCCAGGCGAAACAGGCGCAGGCCAGGCTGCACACGATTGAAATGCCCGCATCCATGGCGCGTCGGGCGCCGGGCGACAGCTGGTCGTAGATCAGCACCACCCGGATGTGGGCGTTGCGCGCAGCGGCATAAAGGCCGCCGAATACAAAGGAGCAGGCGGTCAGAAAGATCACCGTCTCATGTGCCCAGACCGTCGGGCGGTTGAAGCCATAGCGCAGGATGACCTCCAGAAACAGGATGCCCGCACAGGACAGGATGGCGATGGCAAAGCCGGTGCCGCACAGGTTAATGATTTGGCCCAGTGCGCCGGCTTCGGCAACGGCGCCGCTGTCGGCCTTGGGGCCGGTTTCGGGGATCGGGGGCGTTGTGTCGTTGGTCACGGGAACGGGTCCATCAAGAAAAAGGCAGCCCGGCCAGTCCGGCGCCGGGCTGCCCGTCTGTCTGCGGGTTTACTGCAACAGACCTTTTTCGCTGAGATAGCCGGTCAGGGTGTCATAGACCTGCTGCGAGGCGTCGGAGGCTTCTGCCGCGGCGGCCCATTCGCCCTTGGCAATCGTGCGGAACCGCGCGCGCTCCTCGGCCGGCCAGTCATGCACGGTCACCTTGCCGGACGCCACGGCCTC
The DNA here is from genome assembly GCF_056033425.1 of Leisingera sp. SA32. Lineage (NCBI taxonomy): Bacteria > Pseudomonadati > Pseudomonadota > Alphaproteobacteria > Rhodobacterales > Roseobacteraceae > Leisingera > Leisingera sp. SA32. The sequence goes on from NZ_JBVYHB010000006.1 coordinate 127,500, forward strand.
GGCCACGGCGGCGGTGTCACGCTCGGCGAGGATCGACACCTGCTTGCGGGCGAAATCCGAGACGCTGTCCTCCAGCGCGGTCTGGATATCAGCGGGCAACGCGTCCCAGGTCGCCTTGTTGATGCTCACCTCCACCAGCGGCATCGAGTGGAAACCGGGATAGACCGGATGGCTGGCGATGTCGTGCATGCCCTGCTCATGGTTGGTGGAAAACACCGTGTAGTCGGCCGCGTCGATCACGCCTTTGTCGAGCGAGGTGAAAACCTCGCTGCCGGGCAGGTTCACTGGCGCCGCACCCGCCGCGGCAAAGACCTTCTGCACCATGCCCTCGGGCGCACGCATCTTCAGACCCTTCAGATCATCCACGCCGTTCAGCGGCACCTTCGACAGGAAGGCCTCCAGCCCCGGGGTGGTGGCGCCGATGAAATGCAGCCCGTAGGGTTCCAGCAGCTGGTTCATCAGCTCCTTGCCGCCGCCGTTTTCCATGAAATCCAGCATCTGTTCCGGGTCCGACCAGGCCCCGACCGGATTGGCGATCAGGCCAAAGGCAGGTTCCTTGCCCGCAAAGTAGGACGTGTCCGTGAAATGACCGGTCAGGATGCCCGCCGCCACCGCATCCTGTGTTTCGGTATGCGCCACGATGCTGCCGACCGGCAGCAGCTCAATCGCGACCCGGCCACCTGTCCGCTCGGCCACATCCTCGGCCCAGGATTGTTGCAGGATGAAATTTGCATTGCCTGCCGGGTCCGACGACTGGAAGCGGAAATCATACTCTGCCGCCAGTGCTGCCCCCGATACCGACAGCGTCGCAACCACTGACCACGCCAGCCCCTTGAGAATCGTCTTCATTGGTTAGTCCTCCCTTAGTGTTGCCGCATCAGTAATGATTGCGCAATCATTTGTCAACTTGCACCCCTTCTTTGATCATGCGATGCTTTCTTGAAATGAAGAAAACCAAACAAACCCATAAAGTTACCCTGAAAGACGTGGCGGCGCATGCGGGTGTCAGCGCAATCACGGTGTCCCGGACTGTCCGCGCGCCCCATCTGGTGTCCGAAAAGGCGCGTACAAAGGTGCAGCACTCCATCGAGGTGCTGGGGTACGTGCCGGATGCCGCCGCCTCGGCGTTGGCCTCCAACCGGACGGATGTCATCGGGCTGTTGATCCCGTCGGTAACCAACAGCGTTTTCACCGATGTGCTCACCGGTCTTTACGACGCACTGGAGGGCAGCAGATTCTCGATCCAGATCGGCAATTACCGCTACAGCCCCGCCACCGAAGAAAAGCTGGTGCGCACCTTTCTCAGCCAAAAGCCTGCCGGCATGATCCTGACCGGCGTTGATCAGACGGAAGCCTGCCGCGAATTGCTGCTTAATGCGCCCTGTCCGGTGGTGCAGATCATGGACAGCGACGGCGAAGCGGTCGACAGCGTGATCGGCCTGTCGCATTTCGACGCCGGGCGCTCTGCGACCCGGCACCTTGTGGCACAGGGCTATCAGCGTATCGGATTTCTGGGTGCCCGGATGGATCCACGGTCGCAGCGGCGGTTCGCGGGTTTTCGCGCCGCGCTCACAGAATGCGGTATGTTTGACGAACGCCGGGTGGTGACAACGCCCAAGGCGTCAAGCTTTGGGCTGGGTGCCGACCTGTTGCGCGACCTGTTGGCCCGCGCGCCTGATACGGATGCGCTATTTTGCAACAATGACGACCTCGCTGCCGGCGCCCTGTTCGAGGCTCAACGCCGCGGCATTCGCGTCCCGCAGGAGCTGGGCATCTGCGGCTTCAACGATCTGGAGCTGAGCCGCAACCTCAACCCATCCCTGACGACCGTGGCCACGCCGCGCTATCAGATCGGGCAGGAGGCGGTCACGCTGCTGATGCGTGCACTTGATAAGCCTGAGGGCTCCGGTCGCCAGAACATCGACCTCGGTTTCGAGGTGATCCCGCGCGACACGACGCGCCGCTGACCACCGCAGGGGCGGCGCCGGCGATCTGCCGGTGCCACCCATTGTTTGCTATCAGATATCCTTGACCAGCCGCAGGGCGTCATAGATCGCGGCATGGGTGTTGCGGGCGCTGACGGCATCACCGATGCGGAACAGCTGGAACGCGCCATCCGGGTTGCGGGCGATGGTCTGCGGCCGCCCGTCGATCAGCGCGTCGTAATCGACGGCGCCGTGGTTGCGCGACTGCGGCTTAAGGTCGAAATAAAGATCATCCAACGGCATCGTGCCATAGTTCACCACGATCTGATCATAGGTCTTCTCCGAGATGAAATCGCTGTAGTCGGTCCCGATCCGGGCCTTCAGCAGGTTGCCGTCGCGGCTGACATCGATCAGACGTCGGGTAACGGTAAAGGTCACATCCTTGTCCTGAAGAGCACGCATATAGGGCACCAGGTTCATCGCCATGATGTCCGGCGCAAAGACCCGGTCCGGCGTCATCACCTCAACCTTGGCACCAGCCTTGGCGGCGACTTCTGCGGCTTGCAATCCGGGGTGATCGCCGCTTTCGTCGTAGATCAGCACATTCTGTCCCGGCTTCACATCGCCGGAGATCAGATCCCAGCTTGTCACCACCAGATCCTGTTCGTGCCCGCTCTCGAACAGCTCCGTATTGGGCAGACCTCCGGTGGCGACGATCACCACATCCGGGTCCAGCGCTGTCACGTCCTCCGCCTCGGCCCAGCTGTTGAAGCGGAACTCGACATCCCGCGCCGCGCATTGCGCCATGCGCCAGTCGATGATCGAGATCATCTCGCGGCGGCGCGGGTTCTGCGCCGTCAGCCGCAGCTGACCGCCGGGATCCGGCTGCGCCTCGAACACGGTGACCGCATGGCCGCGTTCGGCGGCAACCCGCGCCGCCTCCAGCCCGCCCGGACCGGCCCCGACAATGACCACCTTCTTGGTCTCGCCCGCCGGGGAGATGTCGTGCGGCATCGTCAGTTCGCGCCCGGTGGCCGCGTTGTGGATGCACAAGGCGTCGCCGGCCTGATAAATCCTGTCCAGACAATAGGTTGCCCCGACACAGGGGCGGATGTCGTCCTCCCGTCTTTCGATGATTTTGCGCACGATATGCGGATCGGCCATATGCGCCCGTGTCATGCCGACCATGTCCAAAAGCCCCGCCTGAACCGCGTGACGGGCGGTCGCCACGTCGGGGATCCGGGCGGCGTGAAAGGTCGGCATGCCGGTCGCGGCCCTGACCGCGCCTGCAAAATCCAGATGCGGCGCGGTCCTCATCCCCTGCACCGGGATCACGTCGGTCATCGCCGGGTCGGTGTGAATGCGGCCGCGGATCACATTCAGGAAATCAACCATGCCGCTGTCCGCCAGACGTTTTGAGATCTCAAGCCCCTCTTTCGGCGTGATGCCGCCCGCTTCGGCCTCATCCGCCGTGTAGCGCAGGCCGACGATGAAATCGTCGCCGACGCGGTCGCGGATACCGCGCAGCACGTCTAGGGGAAATTTCAGCCTGCTATCAAGTGACTGGCCGCCATAAGGCCCCTCCAGATCATTGGTCAGCGGCGACCAGAACTGGTCCAGAAGATGGCCGTAGACCTGCAATTCGATGCCGTCCATACCACCTTCCTTCATCCGCTCCGTGGCGTCGGCGAAGTCGCTGATGATCCGCTCTATGTCCCAATCCTCAATCAGCTTGGGAAAGGCCCGGTGCGCCGGTTCACGATGCTTTGACGAGCTGACCGAAGGCAGCCAGTCCCCCTTGTTCCAGCCGGTGCGGCGGCCCAGGTGGGTCAGTTGGATCATCACTGCGCAGCCGTGTTCGTGGCAGGCATCGGTCAGGTTCCGGATCCAGGGCACGACCTCATCTCGGTAGGCGAGGATATTGTTGAACACCGGCGGGCTGTCCTTGCTGACCGCGGCGGAGCCTGCCGTCATCGCCAAGGCGACACCAGCCTTGGCGCGTTCGGCATGATAGGCGGCATAGCGTTCCTTGGGCATGCCGTCCTGGGGGTAGGCGGGTTCGTGACTCGTGGTCATGATCCGGTTCTTCAACGTCAGATGCTTCAGCTGAAAAGGTTGCAAAAGCGGGTCATTGGACATTGCGTATTCCTTGAATGCTACTGTGCGGGCAATCCTAAAGGGTGGCGTCAGTACCAGGCATCTTTCACCGAGGCTTTCTTGCGGGCAATGAAATCCTGCAACGCCGCGTCGGTGGCCGCGTCCATCGCGGGGGCCTCGTAGTTTGCCAGAGTGTTCTTCCAGCGCGTGTTGGCGCGCTGTGCGGCGTCGGCGCTGCCTTGTTCCTCCCAGCTCTCAAACGGCTGGTCGTCGTTCAGGCCGCTGTCCCAATAGGCCGTTTGATAGTGGCGCAAGGTATGCGCGGTGCCGAACAGGTGTTCGCCGGGCCCGTTTTCGGCCAGCGCGTCGACGCCCAGCGTGTCCTCGCTGACGGTGATCCCGTTTAGATAGGCATGCAGCGCGCCGCACATGTCGGTATCCATGACAAATTTCTCGTAGGACATGGACAACAGCCCATCGAGGAACCCGGCCGCGTGCAGAATATAGTTCGCACCGCCCTGAACGGCGGACATCATCGACATCATCGACTGTTGCATCGCCTGGGCGTCGGGCCGCTTCGAGGTGCTGAAATTGCCCGCGCAGCGCAGCGGCATGTTCAGCCGCCGGGCCAGCTGCCCCATCACCAGCGATCCAAGCGCCGGTTCCGGCGTGCCAAAGGTGGGCGAGCCGGTCCGCAGCGACATTGACGACAAGAACCCGGCAAGCACTGCCGGAGCCCCGGGGCGCACCAGTTGGGTAAGCGCGCAGGAGGTCATCGATTCCGCCAGACACTGGGCGACCGCCCCCGCCATCGTCAGGGGCGACACCGCCCCGCCCAGAAGAAACGGCAGATGGATCGACCCTTGTCCGGCGCTGGCATATTCGCGAATGCCCCGCGTCGTGACCCCATCCAGAACCAACGGCGAGGTGGTGTTGAAATTCCCGAGGATCACACAGTTCTGGTCGACAAAGTCGGAGCCGAACAGGATGCGGCACATCTCGACACTGTCGGCGGCGCGTTCCGGAGCGGTGATTGATCCCAGAAACGGCCGGTCGCTATAGCGCATGTGGGCATAGACCATGTCCAGATGGCGTTTGTTCACCGCGATGTCGGTCGGTTCGCAGATCGTCCCGCCAGAGTGGTGCAGCCAGGGCGAAGATTGCGCCAGTTTCACAAAGTTTTCAAAGTCCTCGATCGTGCCGTAGCGCCGCCCCTTGTCTAGATCCATGACAAAGGGCGAGCCATAGGCGGGCGCGAAGACCATCGCGTCGCCGCCAATTTCAACGGAATTCGCCGGGTTGCGCGCGTGCTGGGTGAACCGGGCCGGCGCCGTACGCAGGATTTCGCGGATCAGTCCCGGCTCAAACGTGATGTTCCAGGCGTCAGCCGACAGGGGCCGCACCTTGCCACCCGCGCGGCGAAACAGCTCCACGGTTTCGGGGTCGTCGCGAAACTCCAGCCCGATTTCGGCCAGTATCCGGTCGGCAGCCTGCTCAATCCTGATGAGTGAGCCCTCGTCAAGAAGATCATAGGGCGGGATTTTTCGCGTGATGTAGGGAACGCGCAGGTGCGGGTTCTCGCCTGGCGCGCTGCCGCGGCGGGTGTGTGTCCGGCTGCGGCGGCGGCGGAGGTTCGGCTCTGGCAGCTCGGTCATGGCACAGCTCTTTCGTTGTCTCGGGATGGGATTGGCACCATCCTGCTGCCAACCGCTGTGGAGCAGGGTGCTGCTCCCGGCGACACGCGGCAATTACAGATAAATTTGCCTTGGCTTAGCTGAGTTAAGTCATCACTCTGGAAACCGGGTGCAATACAACGGCTGATTGGCACCCCGCCGCAAGTTGAGTGAGGTGCGCTTGCCCCAACGCCCGTATGATCTGCCCCCGCTGAGCAGCCTTGTCGCCTTCGAGGCCGCTGCCCGACATGTGGGGTTCAAGGCCGCCGCGCGCGAATTGAATGTCACGCCCGCCGCGATAAGCCATCAGGTGCGGGCGTTGGAGACGGAGTTGCGCTGCCAGCTGTTCACGCGCCACCATCGCGGCGTGGAGCTGACGGAAACCGGCGCCTATCTGCTGGTGGCCCTGCAACGCGGGTTCGAAACGATGGGCGATGCGATGGATCAACTGCGGCAGAGGTCGAACCGGGCTTCGGTCACGATTCGGGTGACCACAGCGGTCAGCTCACTCTGGCTGACGCCCAAACTGGCACAGTTCTGGCGATCGCATGGCGATATCTCGGTGGCTCAGATTGTCAGCGACACGGACCACTCCGGGGCGGATTGCGACCTGAGCATTCACTACGGGGACGTGTCTCGCGAAAGCGGCACGTGCAGCATTCTGTTTCATGACCAGATCATGGCCCTTGGCAGCCCGAGGTTCGCCCAAGCGCACAGGGTGGCGGGGGCCGCCGAACTGGCGAGACTGCCGCTGATCCATTTCGATTCCGCTGTGTCCGGTTGGACCGATTGGCACGGCTGGTTGCGCGCTCTCGGCTACGCTGGGCCGGTGACAAACAGCCACCGCGTCAACAATTACGTGATTGCCCTGCAGGCCGCGCGGGATGACATGGGGGCCGTGCTTGGCTGGGTCGGCCTGACCCGAACCTATCTGGAGACCGGCGCATTGGTGCCGCTGTTACCGGAGCGGGTGGAGACCGCCGAGGACTTCTACATAAAGCTGTCGCCGCACCCATCACAAAGAGCACGTCTGGTCTACGACTGGCTTTTGACTGCATCATGAGTGCCGCCCAAAGGCCCCTGCAACCCGGCCGGCCGTCTGCTGACGTTCGGCAACACGATCCCGGCGGCCGTCATCAGATCCTGCTGGAACTGTCCCTTCGCCCGCGCTTGCTCCGCCGGATCGGGAAGCCGCAGAAGATAGGCGGGGTGAAGGGTGATGAGCACCGGCAAGCCGCCCGGCCCCCGCTCGATCTTGCCGCGCCGGGACAGGATGCCCGCTCCCTTGCCCGTAAGGCTGAGAGCCGCAGTGGCGCCCATGGCGAGGACCAGTTTGGGTTGCACCGCGGCAATCTCGGCCTCCAGCCACCACCGGCACTGCTCTATCTCGGGCATGTCGGGGCGCTGGTGGATGCGGCGCTTGCCACGGGCGGTGAATTTGAAATGCTTGACCGCATTGGTGACATAGGCGGCCTCCCGGTCCAGCCCGGCTGCAGCGGCGGTCCTGTCGAACATTTGCCCGGCGGGACCAACCAGCGGGCGGCCGCTCAGATCCTCCATGTCGCCGGGTTGTTCCCCCACCACCATGAGATCGGCGTCTGCGGGGCCTTCGCCCGGTACCGCCTGTGTCGCGTGGCAATGCAAAGGGCAGCGCGTGCAGGCGCGGATCGCCCGGGGCAGATCCTCGGTCGGCCCGTCCCAGGCTGATGTGCAAGACGCCAACTGCGCCTGCACCTGCGCCATGCGGGCCGGGGGCAGGGTGGGGCCTGCCTCGGCCATGGCACGGGCGCGCGCCGGGGCCTCGGCAATCATCTGGGGGATCAGGGCGGCCTCGGGCATGTTCTTCCAGTATTTCTTCGGCATCTCCGATTGCATCGCCTTCACCTTCAGGCGCGCCGGATTGAAGATGTTCTGGAAATAGGTGATCCAAAGCTGCTCGCCCGCGTCCGCGGGCAGATCGGGCTTGGCGTGGCCCGCCTCAAAGCGCAGGGTGCCGTTCTCAAAAATCGCCGAGACATCGGGGGTCAGGATGCGCCAGTCCATATCCGCAAAGCGCCGCACAAAGAAATCCGCCGTGGGTTCCACCGTGTGATGCGTCGGCTCAAACCAGGCGGCAAAACTGCGACGGTCCGCATCCGGCGCGCCGATTTCGCGAAAGCGAACAAAGGCTTTCATCTTGTGCTGGCACCGACGCACGTTCTTTTCCATCTGTCGCAATTTCGACAGATCGGCATCACCCCGGTCGGCCATCAGATTTGGCGCATCCTTCAGCCTCCACAAAAAGGCATACAACCGGGCAAAGCGTTCCGGATCGCTGTGCCAAACGGCGGTTTCAGCCATCGTGATAAAGCTGCGCGGCACCGACGCGCGGCCCGTGGCCGGCGGTGCGGCGTCGCCGCCAAAGAGGTCGGGCGCGGCGGCATGACCGCCCCAGAGAATCTGCTCGGGCGGCACCCCGGCGGCGAGGAAGCCGCGCGCTGCCGCGCGCCACGCGGCAGCCGTGCCAATCTGTGGCAGGGTGACGCGGTGCATCAGAACAGGGTCAACTGTTCGGGCGGCGGTGTGAAGCGCGCGCGCAGGTTGGCGCTGTCGGTCAGCCCGCCCGGCGTCCAGCCCCCGGCAGTGACAAAAGCGCGCGCCTTCTTCATCGACGCCCCCATGCGCAGCAGATCTTCGTAGCGCAAGCTGCGGTGACGCCGCGTCGCCAGAATGCGATTCACGGTCTTCACCCCAAACCCCGGCACCCGCAGCAGCATCTCTCGGCTGGCGCGGTTGACGTCGAGGGGAAAGACCGCGCGATGCGCCAAGGCCCAGGCGAGCTTGGGATCGACCTCCAGATCCAGATTGCCGTCACGGGTGACAGAGGTGATCTCGTCCAGCTGGAAATCATAGAAACGCAGCAGCCAGTCTGCCTGATACAGCCTATGCTCGCGTTGCAGCGGCGGGCGGATCAACGGCAGTTTGGCGGAACTGTCGGGGATCGGCGAAAAGGCAGAGTAATAGACACGCTTGAGCTTATAGCTGGAATAAAGCCGCGTTGACTGGCCCAGCACGGTTGCATCGTTCGACCCATCCGCGCCGATGATCATCTGTGTCGACTGGCCTGCCGGTGCGAAACGCGGCGGGCGCTTGCCGGAAAAGGACCTGTCCTTGCTCGCCTCCTTGGTCATCCGCACGTTGGCCATGGCGCGGCGGATCTGCTCGGGCTTCTTCTCGGGCGCATACTGCTGCACTGCCGTATCGGTGGGCAGCTCCACGTTGATCGACAGACGGTCGGCCAGACGGCCCGCTTCCTCGATCAGCTCAGGCGCGGCGTCGGGGATCGTCTTGAGGTGGATATAGCCCCGAAAATTTTCCTCGTGCCGCAGTTTTCGCGCGATCTGCACCATGTCGGACATCGTCGCGTCGGGCGAACGGATCACGCCAGAGGACAGAAATAGCCCCTCGATATAGTTGCGCCGATAAAATTCGATGGTCAGCTTCACCACCTCGTCGACGCTGAACCGCGCCCGCGTGACGTTGGAGGAGACGCGGTTGATACAGTAGCTGCAATCGTAGATGCAGAAATTTGTCATCAGGATCTTCAGCAGGCTGATGCAGCGCCCGTCGGGGGCGTAGGCATGGCAGATGCCGCTGCCTTCGTTGGACCCCAACCCCTTGCCGTCGCGCGAATGACGCTTGGTCGAGCCCGAGGACGCACAGGATGCGTCGTATTTCGCGGCGTCACTGAGAATCGCCAGTTTTTGTTCGAGTGTCTGCTTTGCCATATGTTCTACATATGTTCTGTGCGCAGCCGTGTCACCCGCTGACGCGCAGAACCGCCCGGATTGGGCGTGAATTCGCCTGACACGCCACCATTTGCAGCTGCGGCTGCGCCCGCACGCCGAAAGGTCGGGTGCCAGCGGTCGTGGTATCGCCGTGGCAGGCGCGTGATTTGCAGAGAATTGCATCCTGACAGCTTTTCTTTTAGGTTGGTAAGCTGGCGAACGCATATCGCGATACCGCCCCTCGCCGCAGGTCAAGGAAAACCCAGATGCAGAAAACCGCCGCGGCTGACGATTTGTCCGGCATGCTGGATGTGCTGAATGCTCTGGATGACGAGACTGTCGTCGTGGACGCGACCGGCTGCATTGTCGCTGTCAATCCGGCCTGGGAAGCGTTTCGGGTTGAAAACGGGGGCGCGCCGGACAGCTGTTCGATCGGCAGCAACTATCTGGCGGTCTGCTCCTCAGCCGAAGGAACGTCGAGTGCCACCGCGTCTTTGGCGGCGGAGGGTCTGAACACGACGCTCACGACAGGCAGCCCTTTCCGTTGCGAGTATCCCTGCAACAGCCCAACCGAAAAACGCTGGTTCGAACTGTCTGCGAACCGTTACCAGAAAAACGGCAGATCCTATCTGATCGTGCAGCACCGCAACATCAGCAGGCGGCATGTTGAGCGGGAGGAGATCGAGCAGGCCTATGTCAACGCCAGCGCCATGACCGCGTTGATCGCCTCGACCAGCGATGCGGTCATCAGCTATGATTTGGATGGCAATATCATCACATGGAACCCCTCCGCAGAGCGGCTCTACGGCTACCGGTCGGCAGAGATTCTGGGGCGCTCCCTTGAAACGCTGTACCCGGAAAAGTGGCCCAAGCGGGTCGCCATCTACCGCGATGAGATCATTGCGGGCAGGCTGCGGGACTTTGAGGCCACGCGTGTCGCCAAGGACGGCACGGAACACGAGGTCTGGATCAGCTGCGCGCCGATCCGCAACGCAGAAGGCGAGGTGATCGCGATCTCCAACATCCACCGGGACGTGACGGAGGTGCGCAAGGCAGAACGCGCCCGCGACCTAATCGCGAGCGAGGTGATCCACCGCGCCAAGAACATGCTGGCCGTCGTCTCGGCCATCCAGCGCCAAACCGCGCGCAGTGCCACAACGCTGGAGTCGTTCAACAAGAGCTTCGGCGCCCGCCTGGCGTCGCTCTCGAAATCGACGGATCTGTTGGTCCACAACGCCTGGACCAGCGTCCCGCTCAGCCGCCTGGTCGCGGAACACCTCGAACCCTTTACGGCTGTCGACAAAGACCAGCGCATGGTGATCTCTGGGCCGGACATCGATCTGCAACCTGAATCGGTCCAGACAATCGGCATGGCCCTCCACGAGCTGGCGACGAACTCCGCGAAATATGGCGTGATGCAACAGCGTCAGGGGCAGGTTGCGATTTCCTGGCAGGTCGCGCAGCCCGGCGGGCCATTGCAGTTTCGGTGGCTGGAAACCGGGATGGCCATTGAGGGCAAACCCAGCAGGCACGGCTTTGGTCATTCGGTACTGACCACCTATGCGACAACGGCCCTGGACGCGCAGGCCTCCTATGTGGTGGATGACCGCGGGATTGTCTGGGAGATCGAGGTGCCACCGTCGCATTTTCACGCGCGCTGACATCGCCCGGCACCGATGCCGATCTGGGCGCTTTTGGCGTACTGGGCACCCTCCGGCCCCGGCGCGATGCCGACTCGTGCGGCGCAGCCCGGCCAAGAACGTCTTGCCATGCAGCTTTTTTCCAGCCTATCGACACATATGCGCAGGTTGCCCTTTCTAATACCGCTGCTGGCGACGATCGTGATTGCGGTCGGCGTCTTCACGGCGTCCGGCGCCTATTTCCGCTCGGAGGAACGCGCCAAGGCGGCGGGGCGGCTGTCGCTCTACCGCAGCTCCGTGGTTGCCGAACTGGAGCGGTTCTCGCATCTGACTTATGTGCTGGCCCGCGATGCCGCTGTGCGGGCGACCGCCAAGGGACAGGACACAGACACGTTGAATGCGCGGCTGCGCAGCTTTGCCGCCAAGGCAGGGCTGGACGCCATCTACCTGATGGATGCCGACGGAACCACCATCGCCGCCTCCAATTATGGCCAGCCCAGCAGCTTTGTCGGGCAGGGTTATGCCTTTCGGCCCTATTTTCAGCAGGCGCTGGCGGGCCGCCAAGGGCGGTTCTTTGCCATTGGCACCACAACCGGGTTGCCCGGCTATTTCATCGCCGATCCGGTGCTGGGCACCGACGGGGCGCCAATCGGGGTCATCGCCATCAAGATCAGCTTTGCCCGGCTGGAGCAAAGCTGGCGCAACTCGGGCGAGCAGGTGTTGCTGGCGAATGACGACGGCGTGGTGCTGCTGGCGTCGGCGCCGGATTGGCGCTACCGGGTGCTGTCGCCCCTGTCTACCACTCAGCGTCGCCGGATCCTGGAAGCCCGGCAATTTCCGGACCAAGCGCTGGAGCCGCTGGACTGGCAACCGGGTGCGCGTGGCCGCGCGGTCATTGCGGACCGCGCCCAGCTGCACCTGACGGCCGCCATCCCGCCACATGACTGGACCTTGCATTACTTTGCCAGCGACGACCGTGCGGCGGCGCGCAGTTGGCTGCTGACCTCGCTCGTTGTTGTTGCGGCTGGCATGGCACTGTTGCTGTTGCAGCTCCAGCGCGCCCGGCGGATCAGCGCCGCCTTGGCCCGGTCGGAACAGGAAGAGGCCCAGCTGCGCCGCGCCAATGAGCATCTGGCGGTCGAGATCGAAGAGCGGCGTGCGGCGGAGCGCCGCCTGAAACGCACCCAGGACGAGCTGGAGCGCGCCAGCCGTCTGGCCGCTTTGGGCAGGCTGGCCGCCTCTGTGACGCATGAACTGGGCCAGCCAATCGCCGCCATGCGCAACCACTTGGTGGCGGCCGAGCTCGCCCCGGACAGCCCCGCCGCGCTGGCGCCCCGGATCGGTGCCCTGGTGGACCGGATGGAAGGGATCACCCGACAGCTCAAGTTCTTTGCGACACCCGACGCCGACGCCCTGACTGCCGTCGATCTGAACGCGGCGCTGCGCGCCTCTGCCGCCCTGGTTGCCCCCAACCTGGAAGCGGCGGGCGCTGAGCTGCGGCTTGCCGCCGGACACGATCCGGTTGCGGTGCTGGGCAGCCGCTTGCGGATCGAACAGGTGATGACCAACCTGCTGCGCAATGCCATCGACGCCAGCGAGGACAGCCCCGCGCCGCGGATCGAGGCGCACACCGGCGCGGCGGAGGGCGCGGTCTGGTTCGAAATCAGGGACAACGGCCACGGGCTGGGGGCCGCCACCCTGGCCGATTTGCAGGAACCCTTCGTCACCACCCGCGAGAGCGGCCGCGGCATGGGCTTGGGGCTGGCGATTTCAGCCGGTATCGTGCAGGACCATGGCGGCACCATGACGGCCCGCAACCGGGCCACTGGCGGCGCGGTGTTTCGCGTCACGTTTCCCGCCATGCCCGCAAAGGAAGACCAATGACGACCGGCGCCCGGCCTTTCACCATTCTTGTCGTCGATGACGACAAATCCATGCGCCTGTCGCTGACCGACCTGCTGGAGGCCGCAGGCTGGCAGGTCACCGCAGTCTCCCGCGCGACGACCGCGCTGGAGCGTCTGCCAGCGCTTGAACCGGACGTCATCCTGTCCGATGTGCGGATGCCCGGCATGTCCGGTCTCGACCTGCTGGACAGCCTGGACGCCAAAGCGCCGCCTCTGGTGCTGATCTCCGCCCATGGCGACATTCCGATGGCGGTGAAGGCGATGCAGGACGGGGCCTACAGCTTTGTCGAGAAACCCTATGAGCCGCGCCGCCTGCTCGCCATCCTGCGCCACGCCGCCGAACAGCACCGCATGCAGCAAAGCAACACGCGGTTGAAGGCGCGGCTGTTTGAGCTGTCCGGGCTGGACCGGTTGCTGCTGGGCCAGTCGGCGCCAATCGCACAGCTGCGGCAGGACATTCTGGATCTTGCCGAAACCGGCACCACCGTTCTGATCGAGGGCGAGACCGGCACCGGCAAGGAGCTGGTGGCGCGGGCGCTGCACGACCTGGGGCCAAACGCCGATGCGCCCTTTTTGGCGCTGAACTGCGCGGCGCTGTCACCCGCCACCTTTGAGGCCGAAATGTTCGGCACCGCAGACGGCGGCGGCGGGCGGCTGCTGACGGCCTCGGGCGGGACGCTGTTCCTGGACGAGATCTGCTCCTGCCCGCTGGAGGTGCAGGCCAAGCTGTTGCGGGTGATCGAGGACAAACAGATCCTGCCCGCAAGCGGCCGCCTGCCGGTGCCGGTTACGTTCCGCGTGGTATCGGCAACCAATGAGGCCGTCGATCTGGCAGTGCAGGAAAACCGCCTGCGCAAGGATTTGCTGTTTCGCCTCAACACGATGGTTCTCACTCTGCCACCGCTGCGCCAGCGCCGCGACGACCTGATGCTGCTGACCGCGCATTTCCTGGCAAAGTTTGCCCGGCTCTATGAAACCGCGGTGCCGCAGATCACCCAGGACGATCTGGCCGCCCTGATGGCGCATGACTGGCCCGGCAACGTGCGCGAGCTGCGCAGCATCTGCGAGCGGCGCGTGCTGGCGGCGCGGCGCGGCGGCGGCTCGATGGCGGCCGCGATCCGCCTGGATCCGCAGCCGGACGACGTGCCCGATACCCTGCGCGCAGCCGTGGCAGCCTTTGAACGCGAGCTGATCGGCAAGGCAATCAAGGCGCATGAGGGCCGCATGGATGCCGCCGCCGAGGCGCTGGGGATCGGCCGCCGCACGCTGAACGAAAAAATCGTCAAACTGGGCCTCGACAAGGACGCCTTACTGTAGCCCACAGGCCCTGCGGAAATCCGCAGGGCGCCGCCTCAGGCGCGCGCATTTTCCTTCATAGGCAGGCGCTTCGTCATCCCGGATACTCCCCCAATCATATCCGCATGTATCTGGGAGGAGCATCCGTGCGCACATACCTCAAAGGGGCCGCTCTTGCCGCCCTCACCACCGCATTTGCAACCGAAGCCATGGCCACCGAGTGGAATGTCTCGCTCTGGGGCAAGCGCCGCGCCTTTACCGAACACGTCGAGAAGCTGGCAGAGCTGGTCGACGCGAAAACCGGCGGCGCGTTCACCCTGAACATCAGCTATGGCGGACTGTCCAAGAACAAGGAAAACCTCGACGGTATTTCCATCGGCGCGTTTGAGATGGCGCAGTTCTGTGCCGGCTATCACCGCGACAAGAACCCCACCATAACCGTGCTGGAGCTGCCGTTCCTGGGCGTCACTTCGCTGGAGCAGGAAATTGCCGTCTCGCAGGCGCTGTATCAGCACCCGGCGGTGCAAAAGGACCTGGCGCGCTGGGACGCGACCCTGCTGATGCCCTCGCCGCTGCCGCAATATAACCTGGTCGGCACCGGTGACGTGCCCGCCACGCTGAAGGATTTCGAAGGACTGACCGTGCGGGCCACCGGCGGCATCGGCAAGGCGATGGAAGCGGTCGGCGGGGTTCCCACCTCGATGTCGGCCACCGAAGTGCGCCAGGCGATGGACAGCGGCATCGTCAAGGCCGTCGCCTTTGCGCCGCACGCGCATATGTCCTTTGGTACCATCGAAAACGGCGCCTGGTGGACCACCAACCTGAACCCCGGCACGGTGAACTGCCCGGTGGTGGTGAACACCGACGCGCTCGACAGCCTGTCTGACGACCACCGCGCCGCGCTGCTGGACTCGGTGGATGAGGCGCTGGCCCATTACGTCGATTTCTACACGTCCAAGACCCTGGACGCCTGGCAGCCCGCCCTCGAAGCCGCCGGCATCGAGCAGGTGACTTTCCCGGATGCCGAGATCGCCGCCTTCAAGACAGCGGCTGCCGCCCCCGCGGCCGAGGCCTGGATCGAAGAAAACACAGCCCGCGGCATCCCCGCCCAGGAGCTGTATGATCTGGTAACCGGCCTGATCGCTGACGGCAGCTGACCCTGCCGCGCCCCGCAGCCAGCCGCTGCGGGGCCCTTTCCGCTTTCCTGAAACCTGATGGAGGTCCGCCATGGCCGGCGCATCCCTGGTGCTGACAGACGGCAGCCGTCTCAGCACCCTTGACCAGAAGCTGTACCAAATTGAGAAACCCCTTGCCCTGCTCAGCGGTCTGGCGGTGTTTTCGCTGATGCTGCTGGCGGTGGGCTCCGTCGGCGGGCGCAATCTGTTCAACAGCCCGCTGCCGGGCTATGTGGACTGGATCGAGCAGGCGATGCCGCTGATTGCCTTCATGGGCATCTCCTTTACCCAGCGCGATGGCGGCCACATCCGCATGGACATGCTGGTCGGCGCCCTGAAAGGCCGTGCGCTGTACCTCGCCGAATTCATCACCACCGCGGCCGTTCTGCTGCTGATGCTGCTTATGGTCTGGGGCTCCTGGGCGCATTTCGAGCGCAGTTTCGACCTTACCGCCCCGTGGTGGAGCGGCGACAGCTCAATGGACATCTCGCTGCCGCTCTGGCCGGCCAAGCTGCTGGCGCCGCTTGCCTTCAGCGTGCTGTGCCTGCGCCTCTGCCTGCAACTGTGGGCCTATGGGGCGGCTCTGCGCAGCGGCACGGACCGCCCCGTTGCCGTCCCGATGATCGCCGACGCCGCCACCCAGGCCGCGATGGAGGCGGATCACGTCTCTGGCCACGACACCTGAGGAACATCTGACATGGAACCGATTGAAATTGGCCTGATCGTCTCTGGCGGGCTGCTGGTCATGGTTATCCTTGGCATGCGCGTGGCCTTTGCCGCGGCCGCTGCCGGGATGATCGGCCTGATCTGGATCTTCTGGGCCAAGTTCGGCTATGACCCGGCCCGATTTGGCAAGGCGCTGACCATCGCGGTCAAGACAGCAGGGCAGGTGCCGCACTCCAAGGTCTCCAGCCAGGCGCTGTCGCTGATCCCGACGTTTATCCTGATCGGCTACCTTGCCTATTACGCGGGCCTCACACGCGCGCTGTTCGAGGCCGCCAAACGCTGGCTGGCCTGGGTGCCGGGGGGGCTGGCGGTCTCGACCGTCTTTGCCACCGCAGGCTTTGCCGCGGTGTCCGGCGCGTCCGTGGCCACGTCGGCGGTCTTTGCCCGCATCGCCATCCCGGAGATGCTAAAGATCGGCTACAACAAGCAGTTCGCGGCAGGCGTCGTGGCGGCGGGTGGCACGCTGGCCTCATTGATCCCGCCCTCGGCGATCCTGGTGATCTATGCGATCATCGTCGAACAGGACGTGGGCAAGCTGCTGCTGGCGGGCTTCATTCCCGGTGCCTTCTCCGCGCTGATCTATGGCGCGTTGATCATTGGCATGGCCATGGTCATCAAGGATTTCGGCCCGCGCGTTACCGGCTTTACTTGGCGCCAGCGCTTTGCCGCCTTGCCGCAGGCCCTGCCCATCCTGTTCGTTGTCGTGACTATCATTTTCTTTGTCTACAACCCCTTTGGCGGTGACGCCTGGGGCACCCCGACCGAGGGCGGCGCCATCGGGGCCTTCGTGGTGTTTCTGATGGCCCTGTACCATGGCATGCGCTGGCAGCAGCTGAAAGATGCGCTGCTGGAAACCGCCAAGCTGAGCGTAATGATCTTCACCATCATCTGGGGGGTGCTGATCTATGTGCGCTTCCTCGGCTTTGCCGATTTGCCCGGTGCCTTTGCCGATTGGATCACCGCTCTGGAGATGAGCCCGATGCTGATCCTGGTCTGTATCCTGCTGGCCTATGCAGTGCTGGGCATGTTCATGGATGCAATCGGCATGCTGCTGCTGACGCTGCCGGTGGTGTACCCGGCGGTGATGGCCTTGAACGGCGGCGAGGCGGTTTCGGCTGCGGACAGCACTTTTGGCATGTCCGGCCCGATGTGTGCGATCTGGTTTGGCATCTTAGTGGTGAAAATGGCCGAATTCTGCCTGATCACCCCGCCGATCGGGCTCAACTGCTTTGTGGTGGCCGGGGTGCGCGACGATCTGAGTGTGCAGGATGTGTTCAAAGGGGTCACCCCGTTCTTTATCGCGGACGCCGTCACCATCGCATTGCTCGTTGCCTTTCCGGCCATTGTGCTGTGGTTGCCCGGCCAGGTCTGAACCCTTGTACCCCCCGCGGAGACCGTTCTTCGGTCTCCGCGACCTCCGCTTTCGAGCACTGCACGACGCGCGCCATCTTTCAAACCGGGGCCTTGGCATGCCACCACCCTTCGATCCTGCGGCGCTTCCCAGATCCGGCTGCCTGTAGACAGTGCCCGTGGCACGATCTCCTCATTGGATAACCCCCTGACCGTTATCAGGAATCGCACTTTTAGAAAGCGCGTGCCTGTGCGCGTGCACCCCTATTGCGTGGAATCAGGGTTATGGTAAGACACCGCGCTATACCAGATCCTCCTTTGCCGCATTGGCGCGCCGTTCTGGGCCAAGTCGATAATTAGCATGTATACTAACTTGTATTCTCAGGTCCTCCCGGCTTACAAATGCGCTGCACCCGTCTTGGCGCCGGGCGTGGGCTTTCAGGGCCAAAATTCACAACAGAATTTGACAGGTTTAAGACGCAATGAAGGATTGGAACTCAGCCGCGGCTGATCTCTACGATGGCGCGCTCCGCCGGATGTTTATCGACGGACAGTGGTGCGAGGCACGTTCGGGCGAGGTGCTCGAAGCGCGAAACCCGGCGGACGGCTGCCTGCTCGCCACGGTTCCCCGCGGCAGTGCCGCCGACGTAGATGCAGCGGTGACCGCTGCGCGCAAGGCCTTTGACGGGCCTTGGTCGAAATGGACCCCGTTCGAGCGCCAGGCATTGCTGTTGCGCATTGCGGAAAGGTTCGAGGCGGAGTGGGAAAACCTTTGCCTGTCCGACACATTGGACATGGGCATGCCAATTCAGCGCACCCTTGCCAACAGCCGCCGGGTGTTGGGCATGCTGCGGTTCTACGCGGGTCAGGCCGTCGCAATCCACGGCGCCACAATTCCAAATTCCTTTCCCGGCGAAATCTACTCTCAGACCGTGCGTGAGCCCATCGGCGTCGTCGGGGCGATCATTCCGTGGAACGCGCCAATCGCGGGGTCTGTGTGGAAGATAGCGCCCGCCATCGCAACCGGCTGCACGGTGGTGCTGAAGCCCTCCGAAGAAGCCTCGCTCACAGTGCTGATGATCGCCCGGATCATGCAGGAAGCAGGTCTGCCCGATGGCGTTTTGAACATCGTGACGGGTCTGGGCAGCGAAGCCGGGGCGGCGCTTGCGGAACATCCTGGCGTCGACAAGATTGTTTTCACCGGCTCGACCGCGACCGGCCAGGCGATCGCACGCGCGGCCACTGGCAACCTCAAGCGGGTTTCGCTGGAATTGGGCGGCAAGTCACCCGTGATCGTCTGCCGTGACGCCGATATTGACAAAGCGGTGCCGGTTGCCGCGATGGCCGTTTTTGCCAACTCCGGGCAGATCTGTATCGCCGGGTCGCGCCTGTTTGTTGCCCGCGAAATCCACGACGAATTCCTGCGCCGCGTTGCCGAATATGCCGCGTCCCTGCGGATTGGTCACGGGATCAAGGAGGACACGGACATTGGCCCGATCATCTCGGCCCAACAGGCCGAACGCATCGCAGGCTATCTTGCGGCAGGCACGCAGGAGGGGGCGACGGTTCTGACCGGTGGCGCCCGCGCTGAGGGGCCGGACTTGCAAGACGGTCATTTCTTCCAGCCCACCGTATTGGGCAGCGTCACGGACGACATGAGCGTGGCGCGCGAGGAGATCTTCGGCCCCGTCATCTCCGCACTGCCCTTTGACACCCTGGATGAGGTGGTGGAGCGGGCCAACGCGACGCCCTATGGTCTCGCGGCGGGCGTCTTTTCGACCCACCTTGGCACCGCGCACAAGCTCGCCCACCGGCTGAAGGCGGGGTCCGTATGGGTGAACATGTACCACGCCATCGACCCTGCGGTTCCCTTCGGCGGTGTCAAAATGTCGGGTTACGGCCGTGAAGGCGGCACCGAACACATGGAAGAATACCTCGACACCAAGGCGATCTGGATCAACGCGGACTAACTTCGGACCGGTTCAGGTCCCCACACTCTGACAGAAAGAGCATCGAAATGCATGTTGGCATCATCGGCGTTGGGCTTATGGGGCATGGGATTGCCCGCAATGTCCTTTCACGAGGCGGCTTTGCGCTGAGCTTCCTTGACCATCCGGGCAACCAGCCGACGGATGAAATCGTGGGCCTTGGTGCCAGCGTCTGCGCGACCCCGGCCGAGATTGCCGGGGCGTCGGACGTGGTAATCCTCTGCGTGACCGGTACGCCGCAAATCGAAGCGATCATTACCGGCCAAGGTGGCCTTGCTTCTGCCCTCAAACCCGGAACAGTCGTGGTCGATTGCTCCACCGCACTGCCGGACTCGACCCTGCGGATGGGGGAGATTATTCGTCAGGCGGGCGGCGACTATATCGACGCCCCTATGACCCGCACCGCGAAACACGCCCACGACGGCACCCTGAACCTGCTGGTCGGCGGCGCCGCGGAGACATTGGAAAAGGTGCGTCCCGTGCTGGCCTCCTTTACCGAGAAGGTCGACCACGTTGGGCCGCTGAGCCATGGCCACAGGTTGAAGCTCCTGCACAACTACGTCTCCGTGGGCTTCATGACGCTGCTGGCCGAAGCGGCGGCGCAGGCCTCGGACGCAGGGGTTGATCCGCAGACCTTTGTCGATGTGCTGGCAAACGGCGGCGGTGCCAGCGCGGCGCTGGACCGGCTGGCCCCCTACATTGTTGAACAGGACCGCGAGGGGCTGCCCTTCTTTGTTTCCAACGCGCTGAAAGACATCGATTATTACCGCGACATGTCAAAGGCGTCCGGCGCGCGGCAAACGGTTGCGGACGGGGTTGCGCTGGCGTTGAAAGCACCGGTCGAAGCCGGACATGGCGATGCCTATGTCCCGGAATTGGTCCGCCTGTTCAGCAAGAACAAACAAGGCTGACCACAACATCGGCGCCCCTCTTGGCGAGGGGTTGCCACAGATAGTTGCCTTGTGTAGCAACTAATTGAATTCAGAGGGAGGATTTCAATGACTTTCGTTTTCCGCGGTCTGGCGTCTGCCGGGCTGCTCATCGCGGCTGGGCTGCCGGCCTTGGCACAGACTGAGTTGAAGATCGGCTACGCGCTGGCGCCCGACAGCCACTACGGCGTCGCGGCTCAGAAATTCGAAGAGGTTCTGAAGGCCGAAACCGGCGATGCGTTCGATTTCAAACATTTCCCGTCGTCAGGTCTGGGCGGCGAGCGTGAAGTGATCGAGGGTCTGCAGCTTGGCACGGTCGAGGCAACCATCGTGTCCTCCGGTACGCTGGCGAATTTTGTCCCGGACACGGGCGTTTTTGACATCCCCTTCCTGTTTCGCGATCTGCAACATGCCCGCGCTGTCCTCGATGGGCCTATCGGGCAGCAGATCCTTGGAAAATTCGACAACGTCGGCCTGCACGGCCTGGCCTGGGGCGAACAGGGGTTTCGTCACATCACCAACAACCGCAACCCGATCCACACCCCGGCCGACGCCGAAGGGCTGAAGGTCCGCACCATGGAAAACCCGGTGCATCTGGCGGCCTTCAACGCGATGGGCGCTGCGCCGACACCGATGGCCTGGCCAGAGGTGATTTCCTCGCTTCAGCAAGGGGTGATCGACGGGCAGGAAAACCCGCTCTCGGTGATCGTATCCGTGAAACTGGACGAAGTGCAAAAATACCTGACCTTGTCCGGCCACGTGTATTCTCCGGCCATGCTGCTGGTGTCCAAACCATTCTGGGAAGGGTTGGATGACACCCAGAAAGCCGCATTTGAGAAGGCCGCGGCCGAAGCCGCCACGGCGATGCGCGGCTATGTCGACAACGTCGAGACCAGCGGCGTCGAAACGCTGAAAGAGCGCGGCATGGAAATCAACGCGTTGTCTACAGAAGAGAAAGCGGCCTTTCAGGCCTCCATCAGCTCCGCTTACGAAGGTTATTACGAGACCTACGGCCAGGATCTGGTGAACGCGATCGTCGAATTCGAGTGATCATTGCGCGTCGGCGCTGGTGATGCGCCGACGCCTTTTCCGTTGCGGGGGTATCGTGAAAAAGCTGGAGCACATATTCGTTGCGCTGAACGGTTGGGTGCTGATCCTGATGCTGTCTGCCATGGCCGTCATCATCGGGACCAATATCACGCTGCGGTACCTGACGTCGCACTCGCTGCCTTGGGCGGATGAGGCGGCCCGGTATTTGATGATCTGGCTGACGTTCACCGGCGCCGGGCTGATTCTGCGCATCGGTGGCCATGTTGCGATTACCAATCTGCAGGACGCGCTCCCGCGCACCGGTCAACGGCTGCTGCGGGCGGTGATCGTCGCCCTGCTGCTGGGCTTTTTCGCATTCATGGTCCATGTCGGCTGGCAGTACGCCCAACGGATGCAGTATCAGGTCACGCCGGCCCTGCGGCTGCCGTTCCTGTATGTCTATGCAGCGATGCCGGTTGGTTTTTCCCTGCTTATGGTGCATTTGTTGCTGATCGCCCGTCCGTTTATCGAAGCTGGGAATTACCGGCCCCTTGCGCCCGATGGGGGTGGTCATACCGCCTTGCCCGGAGGCGCAAATGGCTGAAATTCTGTTTCCCGCGCTGTTCCTGCTGCTGGCGCTGGGGCTGCCCGTCGCCTTTGCGATGGCCATTGCGGTGTTCCTGGCCATCACCTTTGCCTCGAACTACCCACATCTCGTGGTGGTGAAAGAGATGTTTGCCGGGCTCGACAGTTTCCCGCTGCTGGCGGTTCCCTTTTTCATTCTCGCCTCTGAAATCATGACCGGCGGCGCGGTGACACATGCGATCTTGCGCCTTGCACAGGCGTTTGTCGGCCACCTGCGCGGCGGACTTGGGCATGCCAATGTTGTCAGTTCAGCGATGTTTGCCGGCATTTCCGGCAGCGCACTTGCCGATGCGGCCGGCCCCGGCACAATGATGATCCGGATGATGGAAAAGGGCGGTTATGATCGACCCTATGCAGGGGCGTTGACCATCGCCAGTTCGGTCGTGGGACCGATCATCCCGCCTTCGATCACCATGATCATCTATGCCATGCAGGACAAGGAAGTCTCGGTCGGTTCACTGTTCATGGCGGGTGTGTTGCCGGGGTTGCTGATTACGCTGCTGATCCTGCTGGCCAACGCACGGGTCAGCAAGCGCCGTGGCTATGCCTCCGGGCAACCGATGCCATCCATGGCCGAGATCGGCCGGATTGCGCTTTATGCCGTGCCCGCCCTGTTGCTGATCCTGCTGGTGGTCGGCGGCATCCGGTTCGGCATCTTCACCCCGACAGAGGCCTCCGTCATCGCTGTTTTCTATGCGCTTCTGGTCGGCATGTTCGTCTACCGCTCGCTGCGCTTGCGTGACCTGCCGGATATTGTGCTGCGGGCGGCCCTGACCTCTGGTGCGGTCCTGTTGATCCTGGGCGCAGCGCGGGCGTTTGCCTGGGTGCTTATCATCGAAAGCGTGCCGCAGGTCCTGGCAGAGACGATCATTTCGTGGAACCTGTCGCCCATCGTGTTTCTGCTGGCGGTCAACCTACTGCTGCTGGTGTTTGGTCTGTTCATGGATCCGCTGCCGGGTGTGATGATCCTGGTGCCGATACTCGCGCCGATCAGCTTTGCGCTGGGGATTGACCCGAACCATTTCGCGATCATCGTGATCGTCAACCTAACGCTTGGCCTGGCCACCCCGCCGGTCGGGAGCCTGATTTTCGTGGTGTCTTCCACCGCCGGGCTGAAACCCTCGACGCTGGTGCGTGAGATGCCGCCGTTCTTCCTCGCATTGGCGGCGGCGCTCCTGCTCATCACCTTCGTGCCCGTTCTGTCCACGTGGCTGCCAGCCATCAGCGGGTTTTGACTTTGATGCGCCTGCCGGGTGGCGCGCGATTTGGCTTTCGCTGAAACGGCAGGCACGCCGCCCATTGTTTGCGCACATGACGCGTGCCGAGCGGCCCGGTAAGGTGCCTGCGCTATTGCTGAGCTGCAGAACTTGCGATGGTCTCGGCATGGCCGATCCCCTGTCAATCATCGTTGTGGAAACCGACCGCGACCGCGCGTCGATTATCGTCGACGGTTTGCGCGAAGCAGGAAACTACGACATTCACGTTATCTCAGAGCCCTCTGAACTCGCCCGCAATATCCAGGCCAGGGCGCCCGACGTTGTGCTGATCGACATCGAAAACCCCTCCCGCGACGTGCTGGAGGAACTGGCGCTGGCCTCCGGTCCGCAGGAACGGCCCGTGGCGATGTTTGTGGACCGAAGCGCCGATGGGCTGACCGCTGCCGCAGTGGAAGCAGGCGTGTCGGCCTATGTGGTTGACGGTCTGCAGCCCGGCCGGCTGAAGCCGGTTCTGGACGCCGCCATCGCCCGCTTTCGGATGGTGCAACGTATCCGCACCGAACTCGCCGCGACCAAACGCGCGCTAGAGGAGCGCAAGGTGATCGACCGGGCCAAGGGCATGATCATGAAAGCCCGCGCCATCACAGAGGACGAAGCCTATGCGCTCTTGCGCAAGACTGCGATGGACCAGAACAAACGCGTGGCCGAAGTCGCGCAGGCGCTGGTGACCGCGGCGGGGCTGCTGGCATGACCTTGACGACATTGCCTGCAGGTTTCGTGCCGCTTACCGACGCCGCGCCGCTGATCATCGCGCAGGAGATGGGGTTTGCCGCCGAGGAACGGTTGACGCTTGATCTGCGTCGGGCTCCCTCATGGTCGGCGCTCCGGGACATGCTGGCCTTTGGTCAGGTCGACGCGGCACACATGTTGGCGGCGCTGCCGGTGGCCGCCGGACTAGGGCTGGGCAGCAGCAATGCGGCGTTCTCTGTTCTTTCCGTGCTCTCCGTAAACGGCACCGCCATCGGGATCGGCAACCAGCTGGCAACCCGCCTTGCCGCGGCCGGTCACGGTTTCGACTTTGCCGATGCAGCTGCTGCCGGCCAGGCCTTCCTCGCGGCTGCAGAGGACGAACTGCGCATCGGCGTGCCCTTCCCGTTCTCGATGCACACGGAATTGCTGCATTACTGGCTGAAGGGCGCCGCCAAGCGGCTCAGCATCCGTACCGTGCCGCCCCCCCTGATGGCGGACGCGGTGCGCGACGGCGAGATCGACGCCTTTTGCGTCGGCGAACCCTGGGGGTCACTGGCCGTCGATCAGGGCGCTGCGGCGCTCTTGCTGCCCGGCCGTGCGATCTGGAGCTGCGCGCCAGAGAAGGTTCTGGCAGTACGCAGCGAATGGGCCAACGCCGAAGGCGCCCTCGCCGGCCGCCTGATCCGCGCCCTCTGGCGGGCCGGGCGCTGGCTGTCCGACCCGTCGAGCCACGGGCTCGCGGCTGAAATCCTGGCGGCGCGTCAATACCTCGACCTTCCTCCCGAGATCATCGAACGCGGTCTCACCGGAAAGTTCACCGTGACCCCGCAAGGCTTGCAGCGACAGGCGCCGGGTTTTGCCGAGTTTCACCGCGGCGCCGCAGGCTTTCCTTGGCAAAGCCAGGCGCAATGGATCGCCCTGCAACTGGCACGCCGAAACGGTCTGGCGATCCGGCCTGCCCTGGCACAGGCCGCAGACGTCTTTCGCAGCGACATCTACCGCCGCGCGCTGGAAGACACCGGAGCGGTTCTGCCCCGTGCCTCTTCCAAACCGGAGGGCGCGGCGGCAGCCGAAATCCCGGCTGCCGGAGAATCACAAGCGCTCAACCTGATGGAAAACCGGTTCTTCGACGGCTGCATTTTTGACCCCTCCGCCGAGCGCTGATGAAAATACGGGCAGCCAGCCCGCCCGTCGCGCTGCGTCGCAGCAAAATTCGCCGCGATCGCGAAAGAACCCTTTGGCCCCGCCCCCGCATGCGGCAACCTGATCCCAGGTCGGCAATGGCGCCCGCCTGACAGAATTTCCCGAAGACCGGGTTTCATTGAGCAAAGCCGCTCGACCCACTGCCACTCCTCCCGGCGGTGCGTGTCAGCGGCTTTTTTCTGTTCGGCCCTCCGCGTCCGGACGCAGCAACCAAGGGGAACCTTCCCGATGCAGAAACTGATCCTCGCCCTCACAGCTTCCACCGCCCTCACCGGCCCCGCGCTGGCAGCAACACTCGACCTTGAGAAGGACGTGCTGACCTTCGGCTTCATCAAGCTCACCGACATGGCGCCGCTCGCCGTCGCCTATGAGCAGGGTTTTTTCGACGATGAAGGGCTTTTTGTCACGCTCGAAGCCCAGGCGAACTGGAAAGTCCTGCTGGACGGCGTGATCGACGGCACCCTGGATGGCGCACACATGCTGGCAGGCCAGCCGCTGGCGGCGACCATCGGCTATGGAACCAAAGCGAACATCATCACGCCCTTCTCGATGGATCTCAATGGAAACGGCATCACGCTGTCCAACGAGGTCTGGGAAAAAATGAAGCCGAACCTGCCCACGGATCCAAGCGGCAAGATCGCGCACCCGATCTCTGCCTCTTACCTGAAACCGGTGATCGAGGACTTCAAGGCCGAAGGCAAGCCCTTCAACATGGGCATGGTTTTTCCGGTTTCGACCCACAATTACGAGCTGCGCTACTGGCTGGCCGCCGGTGGCATCAACCCCGGCTACTACTCCCCTGAAAACGTGACCGGCCAGATCGGCGCCGAGGCGTTCCTGTCGGTGACCCCGCCGCCGCAGATGCCCGCGACGCTGGAGGCCGGCACGATCTCCGGCTACTGCGTGGGGGAGCCGTGGAACCAACAGGCCGTGTTCAAGGGCATCGGCGTGCCAGTCATCACCGATTTCGAAATCTGGAAGAACAATCCCGAAAAGGTCTTTGGCCTGACGGCGGAATTCGCGCAGGAGAACCCGAACACCACCCGCGCCGTCGTCAAGGCACTGATCCGCGCCGCCATGTGGCTGGATGAAAACGACAACGCCAACCGTGCGGAAGCGGTCGAGATCCTATCGCGCCCGGACTACGTCGGTGCCGATGCGGAGGTGATCGCCAACTCGATGACCGGCACCTTTGAATACGAGCCCGGCGACACGCGCGCGGTGCCCGATTTCAACGTGTTCTTCCGCTACAACGCCACCTATCCGTTTTATTCGGACGCGGTCTGGTACCTGACCCAGATGCGCCGCTGGGGCCAGATCGCCGAGCCCAAGCCCGACAGCTGGTATGACGCGGTCGCGCGCTCGGTCTACAAGCCTGAGATCTACCTGGAAGCGGCGAAAATGCTGGTCGATGAAGGGCTTGCCGATGCCGCCGACTTCCCTTGGGACAGTGACGGCTACAAAGCGCCGACCCCGGCAGAGGACATCATCGACGGCATTCCCTTCGATGGCACAGCGCCCAACGCCTACATCGACAGCCTGCCGATCGGCCTGAAGGCCGGGCAGACCGTCGTCGGCAGCGCCGTTCAGGGCTGACACCGGCCGGGCGCGCGGCGCGGCCGACCAAGCCGGTGCCGCCGCCCAGTCGCAGCATTTCCCGAAAAGGATCCCACCATGACCACCGTCGACCCCGACACGCTCAGCTCCGAAGCCCGCCGCGCGCGGCTGTTCACCCGGATCAACAAGCTGGATGCCTGGTTTCAGGTCTTTGGCCTGGCCTGGATCACCCCGGTTCTGAAAGCCGCCGCAGGCGACAACCCCAAGGCTCAGATGAAAGAAATCTGGCGCCTGCTGGCCGTTCCCGTCATTGCGATTGCGGTTTTTCTTCTGCTCTGGGCCACCATGGCTCCCAAAGTACAGACGTCGCTGGGCGCCGTCCCCGGCCCTGCCGCCGTCTGGACCGAAGCCGTGAACCTGCACAGGGATGCTGCGCTCAAGGCCACCAAGAAACAAGCCCACGACGAGAAGGTAGAGGCCCGCAATCAACGCTTTATCGACCGCGGCCAGCCGGACCAAGTGAAAGACATCCCCTATACCGGGGCGCCGTCTTACTACCAGCAGATCTGGACCTCGATCCAGACGGTGTTCTTCGGATTTCTGATCGCCTCGGCTGTGGCCATTCCGCTGGGCATCCTGGCGGGCCTGTCACCGGTCGCCAATTCCGCGATCAACCCCCTGGTGCAAATCATGAAGCCGGTGTCGCCGCTGGCCTGGCTGCCGATCGTGACCATGGTGGTCTCGGCGCTTTATGCCAGCAACGACGGGCTGTTGTCCAAATCGTTCCTGGTCTCTGCAATCACCGTCACGCTGTGCTCCCTGTGGCCGACGCTGATCAACACCGCGCTGGGGGTCGCCTCCATCGACAGGGATTTGGTGAACGTCTCCAAGGTTCTGAAGATGAACACCTACACCAAGATCACCAAGCTGGTGCTGCCCTCGGCCCTGCCGCTGATCTTCACCGGGCTGCGGCTGTCGCTGGGGGTCGGTTGGATGGTTCTGATCGCGGCAGAGATGCTGGCGCAGAACCCTGGCCTCGGCAAATTCGTCTGGGACGAGTTCCAGAACGGCTCCAGCCAGTCGCTGGCCAAGATCATCGTCGCGGTGCTGACCATCGGGGTCATCGGCTTCCTCCTGGACCGGGTGATGTACGCGCTGCAGTCGCTCTTTACCTTCTCGAACAACAGGTGATCCGTGATGCGTGTTCTTGAGTTCAAAAATGTCTCCAAGAGCTTTGGGGAAGGCACCACCCGCACCGATGTTTTGAACAACATCAACCTGCAGGTGGAAAAGGGCGAGTTTCTGGTGCTGCTGGGCTTCTCTGGCACCGGCAAGACAACCTTGATCAACCTGATGGCCGGGCTGGACCGGCCCTCCAAGGGCTCCGTCACCTACCGCGGCAAGGAGATCACCGGCCCCGGCCCCGAACGCGGCGTGATCTTTCAGCGCTACTCGCTGATGCCCTGGCTGACGGTGAACGGCAATGTGTCGCTGGCGGTGGACACCATCTTTCCCGGCATGGGCCGGGCGGCGAAACAGGCCAAGGTGGACCATTACGTGAAAATGGTGGGCCTGGACCACGCCGCACACCGCCGCCCGGCGGAGCTGTCGGGTGGCATGCGCCAGCGGGTCAATGTCGCGCGCGCTCTGGCGATGGACCCGGAGGTGCTCTTGCTGGATGAGCCGCTGTCGGCGCTGGATGCGCTGACCCGTGCCAATCTGGCGGATGAGATCGAGATGATCTGGCAGGCGGACAAGAAGACCTGCGTGCTGATCACCAATGACGTGGACGAGGCGATCCTGCTGGCCGACCGCATCATCGCGCTGAACCCCGACGGCACGCTGGGCGAAGAGTTCAAGGTGAGCATCCCGCGCCCGCGCGAGCGCTCCGCCATGAACAGCGACGAGACCTTCAAACGCCTGCGAAGGGAGGTGACCTCCTGCCTGATGGATGCCGGAATCGAAGCCAAAATCGAAAGCACCAGAACCCTGCCGGACGTCATCCCGGTCCACGGCCTCCCCGCCGCCGTGGCCCAAGCCTCGAAATCGATGACCGAGGAACGTTTCCTGGACTTCTCGCAGCTGCACAAGATCTACCCCACCCCCAAGGGGCCGCTGACGGTGGTCGAGGATTTCAATCTCAAGATCAACAAGGGCGAATTCATCTCCTTGATCGGCCATTCCGGTTGCGGCAAATCCACGGTGCTGACCATGGCCGCCGGGTTAAACCCGATCTCCAAGGGCGCGATCAAGCTGGACCGCCGCCATGTCGAGGGTGCCGACCCGGAACGCGCAGTGGTGTTCCAGTCGCCCAATCTGTTCCCCTGGCTCTCAGCACGGGAAAACTGCGCCATCGGCGTCGACAAGGTGTACCCCAGGGCCAGCCAGGCCGAACGGCAGGACGTGGTGGAATACTACCTCGAACGTGTCGGCCTGGCGGATGCGATGGACAAGCCCGCCCACGCGATGTCGACCGGCATGCAGCAGCGCGTCGGCATCGCCCGCGCCTTTGCTCTGTCGCCCAAGCTGCTCTTGCTGGATGAACCCTTTGGCATGTTGGACAGCCTGACCCGCTGGGAGCTGCAAGAGGTGCTGATGGAGGTCTGGAGCCGCACCAAGGTGACCGCCATCTGCGTCACCCATGATGTGGATGAGGCGATTCTGCTGGCCGACCGTGTGGTGATGATGACCAACGGGCCACAGGCCACCATCGGCAGGATCACCGAGGTTGACCTGCCCCGCCCGCGCACCCGCAAGGCGCTGTTGGAGCATCCCGACTACTACACCTACCGGCAGGAGGTGCTCGATTTCCTTGAAGAATACGAACACGGCGCAACACCCAGACCCAAACCAGCCGCCAACCAGATTGCAGCGGAGTGAGACCATGACCCAGAAACTCGTCATCATCGGGGCCGGCATGGCCTCTGGCCGGGTGATCGAGCATTTGCTCGACGCGGACCCGCGCGCCTTTGACATCACCCTGTTCAACGCCGAGCCGCGCGGCAACTACAACCGCATCATGCTGTCGCCGGTGCTGTCGGGCGACAAGACTTACGAGGAAATCGTCACCCATTCCAACGATTGGTACGCAGAACACGGCGTCACCTGCCGCTTTGGCGAGCATGTCACCGCGATTGACCGGGAGGCCAAGACTGTTACCGGGGAGAACGGTACGGTGACTTATGACAAGCTGCTGATCGCCACCGGGTCGGCCCCCTTCATCATTCCGGTGCCGGGGCATGACTTTCCCAATGTCATCTCCTACCGCGATCTGGATGACACCAACGCAATGATCGCGGCCGCTGGCAAGGGCGGCAAGGCGGTGGTGATCGGCGGCGGCCTGCTGGGTCTGGAAGCTGCGGCAGGCCTGAAGGAACGCGGCATGGATGTGACCGTGCTGCACCTGATGGGCCATCTGATGGAGCGCCAGCTGGACGAAGCCGCAGGATACCTGCTGCGAAAGGATCTGGAGGCGCGCGGCATCACCGTGAAGACCCAGGCCTCGACCAAGGCGATCCTGGGCGAAGACCGTGCGCAAGCGGTGCTCCTGGACAGCGGCGAGACGCTGGGCGCCGATCTGGTGGTCATGGCGGTGGGGATCCGCCCCGAGACCCGCCTGGCCAGCGACGCGCATCTGGACGTTTCCCGCGGCATCGAGGTGAACGCGCAGATGCAGACCTCCGACCCGGACATTTATGCGGTCGGCGAATGCGTGGAGTTCGACGGGCACCTGTTCGGGCTGGTGGCACCGCTTTACGATCAGGCCAAGGTGCTGGCTGACAGCCTCTTGGGAGCGCCGAGTGCCTTCGTGGTCAAGGAACTGGCCACCAAGCTAAAGGTGACCGGGTGCGATTTGTTCAGTGCCGGAGACTTTGCAGAGGGCGAGGGGCGAGAGGACATTGTCTTTCGCGACCCTTCCCGCGGCATCTACAAGCGGCTGGTGATCGAAGACGACCAGCTGATTGGGGCCGTGATGTACGGCGACACGGCTGATGGCAGCTGGTCCTTCGGGCTGATCAAGGACGGCACCGATATCGAGGACATGCGCGAGACGCTGATCTTCGGCCCGGCCTTTCAGGGGGGCGCCTCCGTGGACCCTCTGTCAGCCGTTGCAGCCTTGCCGCCTGAGGCGGAAATTTGCGGCTGCAACGGCGTGTGCAAGGGACAGATCACCAGCGCCATCGAAGGCGGTGCCACCGACCTCGGTTCGGTTCGCGCTGCAACCAAGGCCAGTGCCTCCTGCGGCACCTGCACCGGGCTGGTGGAACAGCTGCTGCAAGTGACGCTGGGCGACGACTTCCAGATGCCGCAGGCGCAGCCGGTTTGTGGCTGCACCGAGCTCAGCCACGAGGACGTCCGCCGCCTGATCAAAAGCCGGGAGCTGAAAAGCCAGGCCGCGGTCTGGCAGGAGCTTGGATGGACCACCCGCAACGGCTGCCACATATGCCGCCCGGCGGTGAACTACTACCTGCTGGCCGACTGGCCGCTGGAATACCGCGACGACCCGCAGAGCCGCTTTGTAAATGAGCGCAAGCACGCCAACATCCAGAAGGACGGCACCTTCTCGGTGGTGCCGCGCATGTGGGGCGGCATCACCACACCCGACGAGCTGCGCGCCATTGCCGATGCTGCGGACAAATACGATGTGCCGACGGTCAAGGTGACCGGCGGCCAGCGCATCGACCTCTTGGGCGTGAAAGGCGAGCACCTGCCCGATATCTGGGCTGATCTGAACGGGGCCGGGCTGGTCTCTGGTCACGCCTATTCCAAAGGGCTGCGCACGGTGAAAACCTGCGTCGGCACCGACCATTGCCGGTTCGGCACCCAAGACTCGACCGGGCTGGGCATCAAGCTGGAAAAGCACCTCTGGGGCTCCTGGACGCCGCACAAGCTGAAGCTTGCGGTCTCCGGCTGCCCGCGCAACTGCGCCGAGGCCACCTGCAAGGACATCGGCGTGGTCTGCGTCGACAGCGGCTACGAGATCCACGTCGGCGGTGCCGCGGGCATGGAGATCAAGGGCACCGAGCTGTTGTGCAAAGTGACGACGGAGGGCGAGGCGATGGAAGTGATCTCGGCCATGACCCAGATCTACCGCGAAAACGCCAAGTATCTGGACCGGATCTACAAATGGCTCGCGAAAGTGGGGCTCGACTGGGTCAAGGAGCAGGTCGTGGACGATCTGGAAAACCGCAGGGCGCTGGCTGCCAGGTTTGAACTGTCTCAATCCGTTTACCGCAAGGACCCCTGGGCCGAGCACGCGCAGGACCGCACCACGCGGGCGCAATACGCCCCGCTTGCCAATCTCACCTTGGAGGCCGCCGAATGACCTGGATCGACATTGGCCACATCGACGACATCCCGCTGCATGGCGCGCGGGTGGTGAAAACACCGGTTGGCTGCATTGGCCTGTTCCGTACCGCCGATGCGGAGGTCTTTGCCGTCTCCGATCGCTGCCCGCACAAGGGCGGACCACTGTCCGAGGGCATCGTGCATGGGCAAAGCGTGACCTGTCCGCTGCACAACTGGGTGTTCGACCTGAACACCGGCGAAGCGCAGGGCGCTGACGCAGGCCGGATCGAGACCTATCCTTTGCGCATCGAGGCGGGTCGGCTGCTGATCGACGGCGCCACCGTCGGCAAGCGGAGCGCAGCGTGATGGCGGGCGGCAAGGCGGCGGAGCTGCGCTCCACCTGCCCCTATTGCGGTACCGGTTGTGGCGTGCTTCTGCGGGCGGACGGCGCGGGCGGGCTGTCGGTGCGCGGCGACCCGGACCACCCGGCCAATCGCGGTCGGCTGTGCTCCAAGGGGCTGGCGTTGGGGGAAACCGTGGCGCCGGACGGCCGCCTGCTGGCGCCGCAAGTCAACGGTCGCGAGACGGACTGGGACAGCGCGCTTGACCTGGTTGCCACCAAATTCCGCCAGACGATCCGGGCGCACGGCCCCGGCAGCGTCGGATTTTACCTCTCAGGTCAGATGCTGACCGAGGACTACTATGTCGCCAACAAGTTGATGAAAGGCTTTCTCGGC
Source organism: Leisingera sp. SA32 (assembly GCF_056033425.1). Taxonomy (NCBI): domain Bacteria; kingdom Pseudomonadati; phylum Pseudomonadota; class Alphaproteobacteria; order Rhodobacterales; family Roseobacteraceae; genus Leisingera; species Leisingera sp. SA32. The sequence continues at coordinate 160,397 of NZ_JBVYHB010000006.1, forward strand.
TCGGCGAACATCGACACCAACTCGCGGCTGTGCATGGCCTCCACCGTGGCGGGGCACAAGCGTGCCTTCGGCACCGACACCGTGCCGGGCACCTATGAGGATCTGGAGGCGGCAGATCTGATCGTGCTGGTCGGCTCCAATCTCGCCTGGTGTCATCCGGTGCTGCACCAGCGCATTCTGGCAGCGCGTGCGGCGCGCGGTACCAAGCTGGTGGTGATCGACCCGCGCCGAACGGCAAGCTGCGATCAGGCCGACATGCATCTGAAGCTGCGTGCGGGCAGCGATGTGGCGTTGTTCAACCGGCTACTTACCGCGCTTCATGACGGCGGGATGCTGGATGAAGCGTATCTGAACCACGTCAACGGGCTGCGCGAGACACTGCAAGCAGCCCGCGCCGCCGACGCTTCTGTTACGGGCCTTCAGGAACCCGAAATTGCCGCATTCTGCGACCTGTGGGCACGCACCAAAAAGGTTGTGACCGTGTTCAGCCAGGGCGTGAACCAGTCCACGTCGGGCACCGACAAGGTGAACGCGATCCTGAATTGTCACCTGGCAACTGGCCGGATCGGCAAACGCGGCTGCGGTCCGTTCTCGGTCACTGGCCAGCCCAATGCCATGGGCGGGCGCGAGGTCGGCGGGCTTGCCAACATGCTCGCCTGCCACATGGCGTTGGAAAACCCCGCGCACCGGGCCGCTGTGCAAGATTTCTGGCAGTCCCCTGCAATGCCCGAACGCGCAGGGCTGAAGGCGACGGACCTGTTTCGCGCCGCGGGGGAGGGGCGGATCAAGGCGCTGTGGATCATCCACACCAACCCCGCAGCCACCCTGCCCGAGGTCGACGCTGTGCGCACTGCGATCCGGGACTGCGCCTTCACCGTGGTCAGCGACATCACCGCCGCAACCGACACCGCACGGCTGGCAGATGTGCTGCTACCCGCTGCCGGATGGACGGAAAAAGACGGAACCGTCACCAATTCCGACCGCACCATCAGCCGTCAGCGCGCCCTGCTGCCTGCCCCCGGACAGGCGCGGCCCGACTGGGCGATCCTGGCCGACGCGGGCCGCCGCATGGGCTGGCAGGAACAGTTCGACTACCAGAGCCCGGCAGATATCTTCCGCGAACATGCGGCGCTGTCGGGGATCGCGGGCCGCTTCGGACTGGACTTTGACGTCTCTGGTCTGGCTGACCTGAGCGACGCCGACTATGCCGCATTGGCGCCTGTGCGGTGGCCAGTGACCTCCTCCCGCCAAGGCGGCCGGTTCTTTGCCGACGGGCAATTCTTTCATCAGGACGGCAAGGCGCGGATGATCCCGGTGCGCCACCGCCCTCCGGCCGCGGCGCAAGACCGCCGTTACCCGTTCCGTCTCAACTCCGGGCGCATCCGCGACCAGTGGCACACGATGACCCGCACCGGCCTCGCCCCGCGCCTGTCCGGGCATCTCGCCGAGCCCTTCGCCGACATCCACCCCGAGGACGCACGCCGCCTGGGCGTGAAACCCGCCGACCTTCTGCGTCTGCACAACCCGCAGGGCACGGCTGTCCTGCGCGCCCGGATCACCACGGATGTGCAGCCGGGTGACCTGTTCGTCCCGATCCACTGGACCGCAGAGACCGCTCCCAGCGCACGAATCAGCGCGCTGGTCTCAGGCGCAACCGATCCGGTATCAGGCCAACCGGAAAGCAAGGCCTCTGTGGTGGCTGCCGCCCGGTTTGAGGCCGCGTGGTATGGTTTCGCCGTCTCCCGCAGCCCTCTTGCACCGAACGCCGACTACTGGGCGGTGGCACGCAGCGCGACCGGTTACCGGGCGGAGCTTGCAGGGCTGTCCCCCATCGGCGACCTCGAAGCCACAGCGCGGGAAATGTTCGCCTTGCCGGATGCGACGCTGCAGATGGTGACCGACAGCCGTGGCGGCGCGCGGCTGGCCCTGTTCGAAGACGGCATCCTTGCCGCCGCGTTCTTTACCGCGCGTGAGCCGGTGGCGGTGCGGCGTGCGTACCTGGCGCAATTGCCAGGAACCTCCGCTCCGGCGGCGCTGACAGGTTTGCCCGACGCAGATCAACCCGATCCCGGACCAGTCGTCTGTGCCTGTTTCAACGTCGGTGTGAACACCATTCTGCGGGCCATTGAAACGGATGGCCTCAGCAGCGTCGCCGAGATCGGCGCCGCGCTGCAGGCCGGGACCAACTGTGGCTCCTGCCGCCCTGAGATTGCCGGGCTGGTGCAACGGCAGAGCCTGTCACAGGCAGCTGAATAGGAGATTTAGGCATGACACGACATGGCACAGCGCGCGGCTCTCTCGCACTTGTCGGGGCGGGACCCGGCGCCAGTGATCTGCTTACCTTGCGCGCCCTTCGCAAGCTGCAGGCGGCTGATACCATCTACTACGACCGGCTGGTCGACCCTGAGGTTCTGGAGCTGGCACCTGCAACCGTAAAAAAGGTCTTTGTCGGCAAACATGTTGGCGCCCACGCCTGGCCGCAGGAACGGATCAACGCCGAGATCGTTTCCGAAGCCCTGAAAGGCCGCCATGTTGTGCGGCTCAAATCCGGCGACCCCGGCATCTTTGGTCGCCTGACGGAGGAACTGGACGCCGCGCGCGCGGCCGGGATCAAGACCGAAATCGTGCCCGGCGTCACCGCGGCCTGCGCCGCTGCCGCGCAGACCGGCATCTCGCTGACTGAACGTGGGGTGTCCGACACGCTGGTTCTGTCGACCGCAGCCTGCCGGGCGGGGGACCCCCTGCCCGACTGCACCCGGCACATGCAGCCCGGCACCACCGCCGTCTTTTACATGTCCGCCGGTCAGGCCACCCGCCTGCGCGCGGGCCTGCTCCGCATCGGCCTACCCGCCACAACGCCGGTGACCGTGGCGGCCGATGTCTCCAAGCCGTCGGCTCGCACGCTGGTTTGCCCGTTGGCAGAGCTGCCGGATGCGATGGCGCAGCGGGCGATCGCGGGCTGCGCGGCAATTATCGTGACCTATCCCAAAATACTTGCCGAGCAGGTCGCAAAGACTGCCAGCCTGTCTGTTGTCAGGTAACGCGAGGCATCCCTTGCTGCGAAACTGTGGCTTGCCGGTGACCGGACGGTGACAGTTACTTCCCAAACCCCCGGTGTGAACAGCGCACCGCGTGAACACGCTGATGTTGTCCGCATGGACCACCGCATCCAGTCACTCTGGGGTGCCTGGAAATCGCAAAGGCACGACCGAGGGTTTGGAGGCTGTCCAGGAAGATTTTCGGCATAGGCACTGTCAGCCTCGCGTCTTGTGCCGCAATCGGGTCAGCCGGTAGACCACGACGAAAAACAGCGGCACGAAGAGCACCCCCAACACAGTGGCGGAGATGACGCCGCCCATGACCCCCGACCCCATTGCCGTGCGTCCACCTGCCCCTGCCCCGGAGGACAAGACCAACGGCAATACGCCAAGGGAAAAGGCCATGGACGTCATCAGGATCGGGCGGAACCGCTGCTGCGCGGCATCTGTCACCGCCGCCAGGAGCGGCTCTCCGGCCTGGGCCTTGTCGCGGGCGAATTCGACGATCAGGATCGCGTTCTTGCCGGTAAGACCGATCACCGTCAGCAGCGCCACCTGGAAATAGACGCCATTCTCAAAGCCGCCGAGCCACGCGCCGACCAAGGCGCCTGCAACACCAATCGGCATCGCCAGCATGACCGCAAAGGGTATTGACCAGCTCTCATACAGCGCCGCCAGGCATAGAAAAACCGCGGCAAGCGACAGCGCATAAAGCAGAGCGGCCTGATCTCCGGCCTCGCGTTCTTCAAGCGACAGACCGGTCCAGGCGACCTGAAAACCCGGTGGCAGCTGCGTCACCAACGCTTCGATTTCGGCCATGGCCTCGCCCGTGGTCACGCCGACCGCCGGGCTGCCCTGCAACTGGATCGCCGCCACACCATTGTAGCGATAAAGCCCCTGCGGACCGAATTGCCAACTGGCCTTGGCAAAATTGGAGAACGGCACCATGCCGCCGGTGTCATTGCGCACCCGCCATTTCTCTATGTCCTCGGGCACCATGCGATACGGGGCGTCACCCTGAACGTAGACACGCTTGATCCGTCCGCGGTCGAGGAAGTCGTTCACGTAACGACCCGCCCAAGCGACGGAGAGCAGGTCCCCCACATCCGTGGCGGACAACCCCATCGCGCCAGCGGCCCGCCAGTCCACATTTAGGTTGAACTGGGCGGCATCCTCCAGACCGTTGGGCCGGATCGAGGCGATCTTGTCGCTTTGTGCCACGAGCCCCATCAGCTGGTTGCGCGCGGCCACCAGTTCCTCATGCGGCTGGCCGTTGCGGGCTTGCAGATAGAAGTCGAAGCCGCTGACGTTCCCCAGCTCGATGACCGCGGGGGGAACGATGGGAAAGACAAAGGCCTCCCGGATCTGTGAAAACACGCCGAAGGCGCGGCCTGCAATGGCCTGGACACTGCGGTCTGGCGTGGTGCGCTCTTCCCAGTCCTTGAGGCTGACGAAGGCAAGCCCCATGTTCTGTCCCTGCCCGGCAAAGCTGAAGCCGCGCACGGTGAACAGCGAGCTGACGTTGTCCGCCTCGGTTTCGAGGTAGTGCGTTTCCAATCGTTTCAGCACATCCTCGGTCGCCTCCGCAGTGCTGCCGGTCGGGCCCTGCACCAAGGTGAACAGGATCCCTTGATCTTCCTCTGGCAAAAACCCGGTAGGGGTGCGCAGGAACAGGCCGACCATCATGGCGCCGATCATCAGGTAAATCAGCCCGATCCGCAGCGGGCGTCGGATGATGTAACCAACAGTGGTGCCATAACCGCGGGTCAGCCGGTCGAAGGCGCGGTTGAACAGGCCGAAGACACCGCGGCGTTTGCCGCCATGGTCGGGCTTGCGCAGCATCGTGGCGCAAAGGGCCGGTGTCAGCGTCAGGGCCACCACCACCGACAGCATCATTGCCGAGACGATCGTGATCGCAAACTGCTGATAAATCACACCGGTGGAGCCGCCGAAGAACGCCATCGGCACAAAGACCGCGGACAGCACCAGCGCGATCCCGATCAGCGCGCCGGTGATCTGGCCCATCGATTTGCGTGTGGCCGCGACGGGATCCAGCCCTTCCTCCTCCATGATCCGCTCGACGTTTTCGACCACCACGATGGCGTCGTCGACCAGCAGGCCGATCGCCAGAACCATGGCCAGCATCGTCAACGTATTGATGGAAAAGCCAAATAGCGCCATTACGCCAAAGGTGCCCAAGAGGACCACAGGCACTGCCAGTGTCGGGATCAGCGTTGCCCGCAGGTTTTGCAGGAACAGGAACATCACCAGGAACACCAGCACGATTGCTTCGAAGAGGGTTTTCACCACTTCCTCGATCGAAATTTTGACAAACGGCGTGGTGTCATAGGGAACCACGTAGTCGACACCCTCAGGGAAAAACTGAGAGACTTCCTCGAGGCGGGACTTCACCCGCTCCGCGGTATCCAGCGCATTGGCACCAGAGGCCAGCTGGATCGCCATGCCCGCTGTCGGAGAGCCGTTGAACCGGGCCGAGGTCGTATAGCTTTCAGCGCCAATTTCCACCCGCGCGACATCGCGCAACAGAACCAGCCCGCCGTCGGTTTCGGCACGCACCACGATCTGTTCGAAGTCTTCCGGCGTCGACAGCAGCGACTGGGCGGTGATGGTGGCATTCAGCGCCTGCCCTTCGACGGCAGGTAGCGAGCCGAAGGCGCCAGCAGACACCTGGGCGTTTTCCTCCGAAACCGCCCGCACAATGTCGCCGGGGCTAAGCTCGAAAGCGGCCAGCTGCTCCGGGTTGAGCCATATGCGCATTGCGTATTGGGCCCCGAACACCTGGACATCACCCACACCCTCAAGGCGGCTGAACTCATCCACCATGCTGGACACCATGTAATCCGACAGATCAACCGCATCGAGGCGGCCGTCGCTGGAGACCAGCGCGGCCACCAAGAGGAAGCCACCCGAGGACTTGCGCACGGTGACCCCCTGCCGCTGCACTGTTTCCGGCAGCAGTGGGGTGGCCTGGCTCAGCTTGTTCTGAACCTGGACCTGCGCGATGTCCGGGTCCGTGCCGGTTTCGAACGTCAGCGTTACCGAGGCAGAGCCGGTCGAGGTCGAGGCGGAGTTGATGTAGCGCAGCCCGTCGATCCCGGTCATCTGCTCTTCGATAACCTGGGTGACGGTGTTGTTCACGGTCTGCGCTGAGGCACCGGGATAGCTGGCGCGGACTTCGACCGTTGGCGGGGCGATCTGTGGGTATTGCGCCACCGGCAGCACCATGACGGCAAGCACACCTACGCCCATCAGCAGAATGGAAATCACCCAGGCAAAGACCGGACGGTCAATGAAATAACGTGCCATTGTAAACCTTTATGTAAAGACGCGCAGCGCTGTGCGGCTTAGTCTTCTGCCGCCTCGGGGGTGGGGGTCTGTTCTTGCGGGGCGACAGTGGCACCCGGTCCGGTCTTTTGCAGTCCGGCGACGATCAGGCGGTCACCGGGCTCCAGCCCCTCGGAGACAATCCAATTGCTGCCTTGAGTGCCGAGCACGGTCAGGACGCGGGCTTCCACAAAGTTGTCGTCATTCACCACCAGGGCGGTCGGTTGGCCGCGCCGGTCGCGGCCGACGCCCTGCTGCGGTGCCAGCACCACATTGCGGGCCAGGCCGACCGGGACATGTGCCTTGACGTACATGCCGGGCAGCAACAGCTCGTCCGGGTTGGGAAACTGGAGCCGCAGAACCGCCACGCCCGTCTGCGGGTCGACCTGCGGCTCGGCGGCCAGCAGGGTCCCGTTGTGACCGAAGCTCAGCCCGTCCGCCAGGGTCAGTGTCACCGTCGGGTCAAGCTCGGTCTCGCTGCCGGTTCGCGCTGATCGTGCCTCGCGTGCGTCCCGTGCGCGGGTATAACGCAGCACATCCGCGGTGGAGGCCGTGACATCGACATAGACCCTTTCGATCTGGCGGATAACCGCCAGCGGTTCGGCCTGCTGCGCGGTCACCAGCGCGCCTTGGGTGGTCAACGCCCGTCCGACCCGGCCCGACAAGGGCGCCTTGATAACGGTGTGTTCCAGATCAATCTCGGCCGCCTGCAACTGTGCCTCGGCAACCAGCAGGCCCGCGCGGGCTGCGTCGCGCCCAGCTTCCGAGTCGTCGATCGCCTGCTGGCTGGCGACGCCGCGCTGGAACAGTTCGGCAAGGCGCTGCTCTTCTTTTTCAGCCGCCGTCAGGGTTGCCTTGGCTTGCGCCACACTGGCGCTGGCCTGCGCAACCCGCGCCTTGTAGATCGCGTCGTCAATCCGGTACATCGGATCGCCAGCGGCCACGGCGCCGCCCTCCTGAAACAGACGTTCCACGATGATGCCGGACACCTGCGGGCGCACTTCGGCGACACCAAGCGCCACAACCCGGCCCGGCAACTCGGAGTCGAGCGTGACGTCCGCTGCCTGAAGGGTCACCACCGTGACCGGCTGGGGCGGGCGTGCCTCCTGCGCCGATGTCGCAGCCGCGGCAAGCACCAATGAGGCCGCGGCAGCGATCCCGCGCAGTCTGTTTCTGTTCCAAAGGACGGTCATGGTGTTCTCCCGGCTGATGCCGTTCGCAGCTGCATGTTGATATGTCTGTGCTGGATCCGCGATAAGAGCGCGTGCGCACGACAAGACGCGCAATCCGGTCCGCTGGCCCGGCCCGGAAGGGCGGTCTTCTTCTGTACGTTCACGTCTGCTGCCCCGTTTCGATCGATCCAATCCGATGCTCCGTCCGCAACCGGAAAAGCCGGATCACGCGGCACCCGTTATCCGGGGCGCGTGGTTGGGTCGCGCATAGCACATCCTTCCAGGGGGCGGACTATGAAACAGATCACAGAAACGGTGAAATTTGCGTCCCGCTGCACGGGTACCGTGCAACGGGACACGCTGTGACGCCTTCAGCGACGCAGGGCGGGCAACCCCACACCGGTGGCCTGAAACCCGCCGTCCGAGGCGATGGTCTGACCGGTCACATAGCTGGCCTGGTCCGAACACAAGAAGACGATCACCGCGGCGATTTCATCTTCGCTGCCATAGCGGTTGAGCGGGATCGCATCATGGTAGGCGTCGATGATTTCCTGGCTGTGCACGGCCATCGCCAGCTTGGTGCGCACCGGCCCCGGCGCGACGCAATTGGCGCGGATGCCATATTCGCCCAGCTCTGCTGCTTGCTGCTGGGTCAGGTGGATCACCGCCGCCTTGGAGGTGCCATAGGCGACCCGCAGCGTCGAGGCGCGCAGGCCGGAGATCGAGGCGATGTTGACAAGCGCGCCGCGGGTCGCCTTCAAATGCGGCACCACGGCCTGGGAGCACAGGAAGACCCCGTCGAGATTGGTGTCCATCACCCGACGCCAGCGGTCAAAGCCGGTTTCCTCGATCGGACCGAAATCAGCCACGCCGGCATTGTTGACCAGCGCGTCGATGCGGCCAAGGCTTGCCGCGCATTCCGCGATCATGGCGTCGACCTGGTCCGGGTCGGACACATCGCACTCGATCGGCAGGACGCCATCCAGCTGTGCCGCTTCGGCCCTCAGCGCCTCGGCGTCGCGGTCGATCATCGCAACGCGGCGGCCTTCGGCCAGAAACTGCTTGCTGGTGGCCAGGCCGATGCCGCGGGCGGCGCCGGTGACGATGGCGGTCTTCTGGGTCATGGTGGTCTCCTTGGACAGGTCAGTTGGCGGATGTCAGCAACAGGGTCGACAGCTGTGGCACCAGGCCGATCACTGCGAGGCCCAGCAGACAGGCCGCCAGGAACGGTAGCGCACCGCGGGCCACGCGCTCAATCGGCAGCCGGGTCACATTGGCCGCCACATAAAGGTTGATCCCCACCGGCGGCGTGATCAGGCCGATCGCCAGGTTGACCATCACCAGAACCCCGAACCACACCGGATCCCAGCCCAGCTCTCGGGCGACCGGCAACAGAACCGGCAGGCAGATGAACATCACCGTGACCGCATCCATGAACATGCCCGCGATCAGCAGGATCAGCATCACCGTCAGAAGGATCACCCATTCCTGGCCGCTAAGCCCCAGCAGCAGGCCGGAGTAGCTGCCGACCAGATCCTCGACCGTGACAACCCAGCCGAACAGGCTGGCGTAAGCCACCACCAGCATCACCGTGGCGGAAGACGCCGCCGCATCGCTGAGCGAGGCATAAAGCCCGCGGAGGCTGAGCGTGCGATAGACCAGCCCGCCCACCAGCAGCGCATAAACCGTCGCCACCAGCGCGGCTTCGGTTGGGGTGAAGATGCCGGAATAGATACCGCCGAGGATCACCACTGGCGTCATCAGCCCCCAGAAACTGTCCTTGAAGGACAGCCACAAACGCAGGCCATAGGGTTTGTCCGCATGCGGCGGCGGGCTCAGCGCCTGCAACGACGGCGCGCCCTGCCCCGCCGCGCCCCGCTTGGCGAAGGGCAGCGTCAGCAGCATCATCAGCCCCATGAACACGCCCGGCAGGATGGCGGCAAGAAACAGCTGCGAGATCGAGGTCTCGGCGATGACCCCATAGATCACCAACCCGATGGATGGCGGGATGACAATCGACAGCGCGGCGCCGGTCGACACCAGGCCGGCCGCATAGGCGCGTGGATAGCCGTCTTCCTCCATGCCCTTGATGATCATCGGGCCAATCGCCGCCACCGAGGCCGGGCCGGAGCCGCTGACCGCGCCCCAGAACAGGCACACGGCGGTGCCGACGATACCCATGCCGCCGGGCAGCGAGCCGATCATGACCCGGAAGAAGCGGATCATGCGCTCCGCAATGCCGAGCGAGCCCATCAGCGTGCCGGCCAGGATGAAGAAGGGGATCGCCAGCAGCGAGAACTTGGTAATGCCGGTTGCGATCAGATCGCCCGCCAGCTCCAGCCCGAAACCGATCTGCCACATGGCATAAAGCGCGGACAGCCCCAGCGACATCGCCACCGGCACCCGCAGGGCCAGCAGCAGGAAGAACAGGATGACCATTTCGGTCCCGGCCGACAGGCCGGGGAACAGATCATACATTGGGGATCACCTCGTCCGTGTTGTCGTCGCGCCAGATCTGCCAGGCGTGTTGCAGGTAACGCAGCAGCACCAGCGAAAAACCGAACGGCACCGCCGCCTGGTAATACCACGCCGGAATGCCCAGCCCGTAAGACCGCAGCCCGTTGTCCACCAGGTTCGCAACCGCCTGCCATGAGAACCAGGCCGACAGCCCCAGCAGCAGCGTCGCCGCCAACACCGACACCACAAACACCAGCCGCCGCAGGGCGCGCGGCAGCAGGTCATAGACCAGCCCGACCGCCAGATGTTCACCGCGCCGGGCGGCGATGGCCGCGCCAAACACCGTCAGCAGCAGAAAGCCGTTGGTCAGCAGTTCCTCGGTTGCCGCAAGCGAATAATTGGTGCCATAGCGCACCACCACATTGGCAAATCCGAGAAGGGTCATGGCCATGAAGATCACCGCGCAGATGATCTTTTCGGCCTCGCGCAGGATGAAGGACATCCCCTTCTCCTTTGATCGGACAGCTGCCGGGCGCCGTCCGAAACGGTCAGCACCCGGCGAAGGTCACGGTTACTTGGCGGCGCTGATCGCGGCTTCGAAAGTCTGCACGAGCTCAGGGCCAACCTTGGCGGCCCATGCGTCATAGGCCGGCTGGGTGGCCGCCTTGAAGGCCGCCAGTTCCTCGGCGCTGGGTTCATAGACCTCCATGCCCTTGTCGCGCAGGAACGCGATGCCGGTCGCTGTCGCCTCGCGCGAGATCTGGCGCTGGTAGTCCATCGCCTCGGTCGCGGCGGCCTTCAGTTTGGCCTGCATGTCCGCATCATAGCTGTCCCACTTCTTCTGGCTGATGCCGATGAAGATCGGATCATAGGAGTAATGCCAGGTGGTCAGGTATTTCTGCACCTCGTAGACCTGCTGCGGAATGATCACTGCGCCGATCGGGTTTTCCTGCCCATCAACCACCCCCTGCTGCAGCGCCGTCATCGTCTCGCTCCACTGCATTTGCTGGGGGTTGGCGCCAAGCGCGTTCATCACGTCGATATACATCGGCCCCGCAACCCGCATGTTAAGCCCCTTCATGTCCTCCGGGGCTTTGACTGGACGGCTGTTGTTGGTCACCTCGCGAAAGCCGTTTTCCCCCCAGGCCAGCACGATGATGCCCTTGGCTTTGAGGATCTCGGCCAACTTTTCACCGGGGGCACCCTGGGTGGTGGCGTCCACCTGATCATAGTCGGAATAGAGATACGGCAGCGAGAACACGGCCATTTCCGGCACCAGCGGGGTGACGTTGATCGCGGAGGTCACCACCAGGTCCAGCGCGCCGCGGCCGGTCATTTCCGCCTGGCGCATCTGGTCGCCGCCTGCCAGCTGGGCGTTGGGAAAAACACGCACCTTGACGTCGCCACCGGTTGCCTCGGCAATCAGCTCGCCGAATTTCTCGGCGCCCTTGTGCCAGGTCGTGGTGTCGCCGGTGTTGTGCGACAGGCGCAGGGTTTCGGCGCTCGCCGCAGCCGCCATCACCGCACCGGCCAGAACCGTGGCCAGCGCCGTCAGACCCAGTTTCGAAAATGTCATCTCTGCTCTCCCAAATTGCGGGCCGCCCTGGCCCTGCCGACGGGGCGGCCCCGCGCTGGCATCGATCCACATAATGGAACAAGTTAACTGTCGTGAATTTATTGCCACGATCAGGAAGAACTTGCAATATTGCGAAACAACGAAATGATGTGCCGCAACGATATGAGCGCGAAACGGGGAGAGGACCATGTATGGTCCACATTATGGAACACAGTAAACAGGACAGCACAGCAGGTGCCCTGGCTGGCAGTCAGACGGTGGATCGCGCCCTGGCGCTGTTGGGCATGGTCGGCCGCCACCCGTCGCAGGGGGCTAGCCTGGGGGAGCTGGTCGCTGAAAGCGGGCTGAACAAACCCACGGTGCGGCGGCTTCTGCTGGCGCTGATCCGCAATGGCATGGTCGAGCAGAACCTGGACAGCCGCCGCTACTTCCTCGGCGAAGAGACCTATATCCTTGGCACCTTTGCCGCCCACCGCCACGGGTTGCTGGAACTGGCGTTTGAACCGCTGGCCCGGCTGGCGGCAGATACCGGCGATGCGGCTTTCCTGTCAGTGCGGCGCGGGTTCTCGTCGCTGTGCCTGCACCGCGAGGAAGGCACCTACCCGATTCGCACCTATGCGCTGATGACGGGCCGGTTGCACCCGCTGGGGGTTGGCGCCGGCTCGCTGGCGATGCTGGCAGCGCTGCCGGACAGCGAGGTGGAGGCCGCGCTGGACGCAAATGCCGCGGTGCTGGCGGCCGAGTATCCCAAAATGCAGCCTGCCGGCATCAGACAGCTGGTGACAGAGACACGCCGCGATGGCTACGCGCTGAACCCTGGGCTCGTCTTCCCGGATTCCTGGGGAATCGGCGTGGCCCTGCACCGCCCCGACGGCACCCTGGCCGGCGCCCTGTCGCTGGCCGCAATCGAAAGCCGCATGCAACACCCCCGGCGCGCAGAGCTGGCGGGGCAGTTGCAGCAGGCGGCCCAGAGCATCGAAACCAAACTGACGCAGCTTTACGACTCGCGCACCCGGACCTGAGGAGCAGACCATGAAAGACGCACACATTGTCGGCTGGGGGCACACGCCCTTTGGCAAATCGGCCTTGCCGGATACCGAAGCCCTGATGGCCGCGGCCGTGGCTGAGGCGCTGGAGCACGCAGGCCTCGAACCGCAGGACGTTGACGGCATCTTTGCCGGCGTGTTCAACAACGGGTTTTCGCAGCAGGACTTTCAGGCGGCACTGGTGGCTATGGGGGATGCCCGTTTCGCCCACACCCCCGCCACACGGTTCGAAAATGCCTGCGCCACCGGCTCGGCCGCCTTGCACGGCGCGCTGGATTTCATCGCTGCAGGCCGCGGCAGGATCGCGCTGGTGGTCGGCGCCGAGAAGATGACCGCCACCCCGACGCCACAGGTCGGCGACATCCTGCTGGGCGCCAGCTACCGGGCGGAAGAGGCCGAGACCGACGGCGGCTTTGCCGGCCTGTTCGGCCAGATCGCGGCCGGCTATTTCCAGCGTTACGGCGACAAGAGCGAAGAGCTGGCGATGATCGCCGCCAAGAACCACAGCAACGGCATGGCCAACCCGTTGGCCCATATGCGCAAGGATTTTGGCACCACCTTTTGCAACACGGTGTCGGACAAGAACCCGATCGTGGCAGGCCCCTTGCGGCGCACCGATTGTTCGCTGGTGTCGGACGGCGCGGCGGTGCTGGTGCTGGCCGACCCAGAGACCGCCGCCGGGATGCGCCGCGCCATTGCGTTCCGCGCCCGCACCCACGCCAATGAGATCATGGCCCTGTCGCGCCGCGATGTGCTGGAATTCGCGGGCGCCCGCCGCGCCTGGGCCGAGGCCTTGGAGGTTTCGGGGTTGGCGCTGGAGGATCTGTCGCTGGTGGAGACCCACGATTGCTTCACCATCGCCGAGATGCTGGAGTATGAAGCCATGGGCCTGGCCGAGCACGGCCAGGGTGGCCGGGTGATCCGCGACGGAATCACCGCCAAGGACGGCAAGTTGCCGGTGAACCCCTCCGGCGGGCTCAAGTCCAAGGGTCACCCGATCGGGGCCACCGGCGTGTCGATGCATGTGATGGCCGCGATGCAATTGACGCAGGACGCCGGAGAGATGCAGATCCCCGGCGCCGAACTGGCCGGCGTCTTCAACATGGGCGGCGCGGCGGTGGCAAATTACGTGTCGATCCTGGAGCGGGTGAAATGAGCGACGCACAGTTTCAGAGCCTTATGCCAGTGTCCACGCGGGTGATGAACCTGTCGCATCTGCTGAGCGAAAGCGCCCGCCGCCATCCGCAGGACATCGGCTTTGTCTGGGGCAGCCAGACCTGGACCTGGGCCGAGATGGAGGCGCGCTCCGCCGCCTTTGCCGCCGCCCTGACGGACCGTTTCAAGCTGGCCAAGGGCGACCGGCTGCTGGTGCAATCCGCAAACTGTAACCAGATGTTCGAGGCCATGTTTGCCTGCTGGCGGATCGGGGCGGTCTGGGTGCCCGCGAATTTCCGCCAATCGCCCGGCGATATCGCCTATCTCGCCGAAAGCTCTGGCGCCAAGGGCATTCTCTGCGGGGCAGAGTTTCCGGATCATGCGGCGGCCTGCACCGATCTGCGCTTCACCATCGGCATCGGTGACGGGCTGGGCGACAGCTATGAGACGCTGGTGGCGGAATACCAGGGACAGAGCCCGGATGCGGTGGCGGTGAGCCGCGACGATCCCTGCTGGTTTTTCTTTACCTCCGGCACCACCGGACGTCCCAAGGCGGCGGTGCTGACCCACGGCCAGCTGGCCTTTGTGGTCACCAACCACCTGTGCGACCTGATGCCCGGCACCGGGCCGCAGGACGCGTCGATCGTGGTGGCGCCGCTCAGCCATGGGGCTGGCATCCACCAGCTGTCCCAGGTCGCGCATGGTGCCAAGACGATCCTGCCCGCCAAAGAGAAATTCGACCCCGACGAGATCTGGGGGCTGGTCGCCAAGTGGAAGGTCACCAATCTGTTTACCGTTCCGACCATCGTCAAACTGCTGGTCGAGCATCCCTCGGTGCAGGAGCACGATCATTCCAGCCTGCGTTACATGATCTATGCGGGTGCGCCGATGTACCGCGCCGATCAGGTGCGGGCGCTACAGGTGCTGGGGCCGAAACTGGTGCAGTATTTTGGCCTTGGCGAGGTCACCGGCAACATCACCGTGCTGCCCCCCGCGCATCATTCGGAACATGACGCAAACATGCGGATCGGAAGCTGCGGTTTTGCCCGCACTGGCATGCAGGTGCAGATCCAGGACAACGCGGGCCGCGAATTGCCGCCGGGCGAGACAGGTGAAATTGCCGTGATCGGCCCTGCCGTCTTTGCCGGCTATTTCAACAACCCGGAGGCCAACGCCAAGAGCTTTCGCGACGGCTGGTTCCTGACCGGAGATCTGGGCCACATGGATGCGGAGGGGTTCGTCTATCTGACGGGCCGTGCGTCCGACATGTATATCTCTGGCGGCTCCAACATATACCCGCGCGAGATCGAGGAGAAAATTCTTCAGCACCCCGCCATCTCCGAAACCGCTGTGCTGGGCATGCCGGACCCGGTTTGGGGCGAAATCGGCGTTGCCGTCTGCGTGCTGCGCGCGGGCCAAAGCCTGACCTCGGACGCGCTGCTGACATGGCTTGATGGCAGGCTTGCCCGGTACAAGATGCCCCGCCACGTGGTTTTCTGGGAGGAGATGCCCAAGAGCGCCTATGGCAAGATCACCAAGAAGATGATCCGTGAGCAGCTGATCGCGCGCCGCAGCCTGCCCGAACTGAACGCCACGCCATGAACACGCCGCAAGAGCTGAACCACCCCGGCCCCCGCGCCGATGTGCGTTTCGCCGCCCTGCCCTGCCGGGCGCAGCCGGTGCAGCTGCGCTTGCCGGCCGGGGTGCCGTTCGACCAGGCTGTGGCGCAGGCCTTTGACACCGCAGGATATTCCGCGGGCTACCTGACAGTGCCCGCGGCCCGATTTTTGCGCCTGTCCTATGTGATCCCGGACCGCGCGCCGGGCGACGGGCGCGCGGCGTGGTACAGTGACACCCGCGTTCTGGAAAACGCCGACGCCACCCAGATCGGTTTGCACTTGGGCCGCCGGGAGGGTGCGCCATTTCTGCACTGTCACGGCCTGTGGGGGCTGCCAACGGAGCCCTTGCGCATGGGGCATCTGCTGGCGCCGGACTCGGTGCTGGCTACCCCGGTGACCGCATCCGGCTGGGGGCTGACGGGTGCCAGGCTCGAGGTGCAGCCCGACCCGGAGACGGGGTTTGACCTGTTCACCCCGGTCCCGGACGGGCCGGCCGGCGCGGGTAGCGCGGCGCTGCTGTGCACCCTGCGGCCAAATACGGATCCGCATAAGGTGCTGCCGCAGATTGCGCAGGGTATGACACGGGCGCGCGTTGAGGGTATCGGCAGTCTCGTCAACACCGAATTCGACGGGCGTTTTCTGGACAGCTATGCGACCGAGGTGCTGTTGCATCCCAGCCGCATCGCGGCCGGACAGGCCCAGCTGCATGCCGCATCAGTCGGGTTCGACGGCATTCCCGTGACCGGAATCCTGCGCCCCCATCGCAACCGAATCTGCATCACGGCGGAACTGCTGTTGATGGACGACGACGCGCCAAGCGCAGCCTGAACCACGCCGCCGGGCGCGGGCAGCACCTGCCCCGCCCGGTCGCGCCGCGTCAGGTGGCGAAAAGGTCCTTGTGCTGGTCGCGCAGAATGTTCTTTTGCACCTTGCCCATGGTGTTGCGCGGCAGCGCGTCCATCAGGATCAGCTGGCGCGGGTGTTTGAACCGCGCCAGCGAGTGCTGCACCGCCGCCATTATGGCCACCAGATCCGGTGTCTCGCCCGCCACGGGAACCACGATCCCCAGCACCGTTTCGCCAAAGTCCGGGTGCGGCACGCCGATCACGGCGCTCTCCAGCACGCCGGGCTGCGCGTCCAGCAGCAGCTCGATTTCCTTGGGGTAGATGTTGTAGCCGCCCGAGATGATCAGATCCTTGTTGCGGCCGACGATATGCACATAGCCGTCGTCATCGATGCGCCCCAGGTCACCGGTGATAAAGAAGCCATCGTCGCGCAGCTCGGCCGCGGTCTTTTCCGGCATCTGCCAATAGCCCTTGAACACGTTTGGCCCGCGCACCTCGATCTGGCCGATCTCGCCCTGTGGCAGGGTCGCGCCGGTGTCGGCATCGGTGATTTTCAGCTCCACGCCGGGCAGCGCAAAGCCCACGGTTCCGGCGCGTCGCTCGCCGTCATAGGGGTTGGAGGTGTTCATGTTCGTCTCTGTCATGCCGTAGCGTTCCAGAATGCGGTGGCCGGTCCGTTGTTCGAACTGCACATGGGTCTCCGCCAGCAGCGGCGCGGAGCCGGAGATGAACAACCGCAGCGGCGCCGCCAGGTCGCCGGTGAACCGGTCGTCCCCCAGCAGGCGGGTGTAAAAGGTCGGCACTCCCATCATCGTGGTGGCCTGTGGCAGGCGTTCCAGCACCATGTCGAGATCGAACTTCGGCAGGAAGATCATGCTGCCGCCCGCCGCCAGGGTTACATTGGTCGCCACGAACAGCCCGTGGGTGTGAAA
Organism: Leisingera sp. SA32; assembly: GCF_056033425.1. Classification (NCBI taxonomy): domain Bacteria; kingdom Pseudomonadati; phylum Pseudomonadota; class Alphaproteobacteria; order Rhodobacterales; family Roseobacteraceae; genus Leisingera; species Leisingera sp. SA32. The sequence goes on from NZ_JBVYHB010000006.1 coordinate 177,582, forward strand.
GATCGGCAGCGCATGCAGCAGCACGTCGCCGCTGGTGAACCGCCATTCGCGCACCAGCGTTTCGGCATTGGACAGCAGGTTGTTCTGGGTCAGCATCGCCCCCTTGGAACGCCCCGTGGTGCCAGAGGTGTACAAGAAAGCCGCGAGGTCCTCTCCGTCCCGGTCCACCGTGTCAAACGCCAGCGGCATGGCAGCGGCTTGGTCCATCAGCGTGCCCGAGCCATCCCCGTTCAGGGTTTCCACTGCGGCGCCCAGCCGTTTGGCAATCGGGGCCAAAGCCGCTTGGCGCGCACCATCGCAGACCACCACCGACGCGCCGCTGTTTTCAATGAAATAGGTCAGCTCTTCTGAGGTATAGGCGGTGTTCAGCGGCAAAAAGATCAACCCGGCCTGCGCACAGGCAGCATAAAGCGCCAGCGCTTCGGGTGATTTCTCAATCTGCGCCGCCACGCGGTCGCCGGCTTTCAGCCCGCTCCGCGTCAGCGCATTGGCGATCTGCGCGGCGGTGCCCAGAAAATCCTGATGAGTGACAACGCGGCCGTCCGGCAAATGCAGGAACGGTGTGGCCTTGCCAGCATGAGTGCCAAACAGCCGGTCAAACAAGGGGTTAGCCATAGGGGTGCCTTTCTTATGCCTGTGCGCTTGCGGTGGCCGCAAGGGTCTGCACCCCGGCTGCGGCTGCCACCTTTTGGGTGGCCGCGAAGCGTTCGTGGTTTTGCGCGGTTTTGCCCAGATCGTAAAGATAATTGACCATCGTGCCGCCAGACTGTGCGCGCCCCTTGTCCGACGTATCCGCATCCGCGTGAACCGCATGCACGATGGCGCCATTGCCCAGATGGAACCGGGCCACCGGGTCATATGGCTGGCCGCGCTTGTTCTTGGCGGTCAGCAGATAGCGCGCGGCGAGTGCGCGCATGGCGTCTGCGTCCGCGCTGTCCCAGCTCAGCCCTTCCTCGCGCAGCCATCTGGTCAGCCCGGGGATCGGCGACAGGGTGACAAAGGTGTCCAGCCCGGACAGTTCCGCGGCCAGGTCGCTGGCCACCTGCTTGATGAGCGAATTGCCAAAGGAAATGCTGGCCAGCCCCGCCTGGCAGTTAGAGATCGAATAGAACACCGCCGTGTTGGCATCCTCGGCGGGCAGGGCCTCGCGGTCCTCGGCCAGCAAGGCCTGCACCGAACCGGGGATCTCCCGTGTCAGCGCGACCTCGACAAAGATCAGCGGCTCATCCGGCATTGACGGATGGAAAAAGGCAAAGCAACGCCGGTCCGAGGGCTCCAATCGGCGGCGCAGGTCATCCCAGCTGCCGATGGCGTGCACGGCCTCATAGGCGATGATCTTTTCCAGGATGTGGGCCGGGCTCTCCCAGCTGATCGGCCGCAGCACCAGAAAGCCCCGGTTGAACCAGCTGGCGAAGAGGTGGCGAAAGTCGAGATCCAGCGCTTCCAGCTCCGGCTCCCCGCGGCCCAGCCGCAGCAGATCCGCCCGCATCCGCACCAGCGCCCCGGTGGCATCCGGCACCCGGTTGAGACGCCGGATCAGCTCTTGCCGCCGAGGCTCGGCGGCGGCCATGAAGGCGCTGTAGCTGGCCTTGGAGGGGGTCTGCTCATAAGCGTCCAGTGTCGCGCGCACGGTGGCGGGCGCGATGTTCATCTGCCTAGCCAGATGGCGAAAGAACGCGCGCTTGCCGTCGTCCTCCAGCGCGGCAAAGCGGGTGAGGATTTCCGCTGCCAACGCCAGCCCGGATGTTTCCCCGGTGGAGCCGACCAGTGCATCGCTCAACTCCTCCAGCGGGCGGCCATCCGGCGCGGCGGCGGTGTCCCGGCGTAGCCGCCGTTCGAACACCGTGGACAAAAGATCTGCCAGAAGGGTCATCTCGCCGCCCCCATCACCAGATCGGGCAGCCAGGTGGCCAGCCCCGGAAACAGGCACAGCAGCACGATCGCCAGCACCATGCAGGCCACGAAGGGCAGCGAGCCGGTCAGGATAGTCCGCAGTGAGATGTCCGGCGCAATGCCGTTGATGACATAAAGGTTCAGCCCCACCGGCGGCGAAATCAGCCCGATTTCCATGTTGATGGTCAGCACCACGGCAAACCAGATCGGATCAAAACCGGCGGTGGTGATGATCGGCAACAGGATCGGCGCCGCCATGAGGATCACCGCAACCGGCGGCAGGAAGAAGCCCGCAATCAGCAGGAACACGTTGACCGCGCCCATCAGGACCCAGCGGTTCACGTCCAGCGTGCCGATCCATTCGGCAATCGCCTGCGTGATGAACAGCGACGACAACATGTACGAAAACACTCCGGCGGCGGCGATGATGAACAGGATCATCACGCTTTCCTTGGTGCTGTCGCGCAGCACCACCCACAGGTCTCGCGGGTGCCACAGCTTGTAGATGATGACCGCGATCAGCAGGCACAGCAGCGCCCCCACGGCGGCGGTCTCCGACGGCGTCGCAATGCCGCCGTACATCGCGTAGAGCACGCCCAGAATGATCGCCAGGAAGGGCAGCACGCGCGGCAGGATCTCGAACCGCTGGCGCCAGCTGTAGCTGCCCGATGCCAACAAAGCGGCATCGCCGGAGCGCCAGGTGGAGTACAGCGACCAGGCCATGAACAGTCCGACCAGCAGCAGCCCCGGAATGACGCCGGCCAGGAACAGCCGCCCGATGGAGGTCTCGGTGGCGATGCCGTAGACGATCATGGTGACCGAGGGCGGGATCAGGATGCCCAGCGTGCCGCCGGCCGCGATGGACCCGGCGGCAACACCATCGGGGTAGCCGCGCTTGCGCATCTCCGGGATGCCCATCTTGCCAATGGCGGCGCAGGTCGCGGGCGAAGACCCCGACATCGCCGCAAACAGCGCGCAGGCGCCGAGGTTCGACACCACCAGCCCGCCGGGGATGCGGGTCAGCCAGCGTTCCAGCGCCTCGTACAGGTCGGCGCCCGCCCGGGTGGAGGCAATCGACGCGCCCATGATAATGAACATCGGGATCGACAACAGGGCAAAATTGTCCAGCTTGCCGAACAGGATTTCCGGCATCAGCTCCAGCGAGCGCGGGCCGTCAAAGATGATCAGGAAACCGGCAGAGACGATCAGCAGGCCAATGGCCACCGAGACGCCGGAAAACAACACGGCAATGGTGGCCAGCGCCACGATGCCGCCAAGCAGAAGCGGGTCCATCGGCTTTACTCCAGTCCGAAAGGTTTATCGACGCCGGTCAGGACGGCGACCAGGTCTGCAATCAGTTGCAGCAGCAACAGGCCAAAGCCGACGGGGATCGAAAGATAGGGGATCCACAGGCGCACGCCCCAGACGGTGTCCGACCGCCAGCCGCGTTCCCAGGCGAAATGCCAGTATTCGAACCCGTACCACAGCATGATGGCGACGATGACGATCGACAGCACCGCCGTCAGCACCGCCAGCACCAAGCGGGCGCGCGGGGCCAGCGACAGCGGGATCAGATCGACATTCACATGGCCGCGCAGCCGCTGCACATATGGAAGCCCGACCAGGGTGGCGGCGATAATCAGATAGATCACCGCCTCGGTCTGCCAGATGGTCGACCCATTCAGCACGAAACGCACCACGATCATCTGGCAGGTGATCGCCACCGCCGCAACGATCATGCCGGCCGAACACCAGCCCGCAAGGGTCGACAGCGCCGCGGCGAGGCGCAGAAAGAGGTTGTTGCCGGTGCGGGCGGCGACGGCATTGCTGTGGCTGGCCATCAGCGTCTCCCGTAGTTGGAATGTCAAAAAGGGCGGAGCGGCCAAGCCACCGCTCCGCAGGCAGTCAATCGAGGGGGATCACTCGACCGCCAGGGCAAGATCCAGCAGCTTCTGGCCGTCCGGAACCTCTTCGACGAAGCTTTTGTAAGAGGTTTCCATTGCCAGCTTGCGCCAGGCTTCGAAATCCTCGGCCGACATCTCTGCGATCTCGACACCCGCGTCAGCGAAGACCTTGGCCGAAGCGGCATCCTGCTTCTTGGCCTCTTCCAGGTAATAGGCCTGCGCCTTTTCCGCCGCGGCCAGCAGCGCCGCCTGCTGCTCTTCGTTCAGCCCGTCAAAGGTGCTCTTGTTCATCAACAGGGGCTGATACATGAACCACAGCGCCACGTCGCCCGCCGGTGTGTAGCAGCTGACCTGCTCATAGATCCGGTAGGACACAAACGAGGAGGACGAGGTATTGGCCGCCTGCAACACGCCCGTCTGCATTGCGTTGTAGATTTCCGACGATGCCATCGAGGCAATCGAGGCCCCTGCCCCGGCAAGCATCTGTTCAAACGACTTGCCGGCCGCGCGGGTTTGCAGCCCCTGCACGTCCTCTGGGCTGGTGATGCATTTGTCCTTGCCGGCAAAACCGCCCGCCAGGTAGCCATGCACCAGCACCATCACGTCGTCCTCGGCCATCTTCTCCTCCAACGCCTCCATGAAGGGCGAGGAGCTGAGGCGCGCGGCGTGGTCGTGGTTTTTCACCAGACCCGGCATCAATGTCAGGTTATAGGCCGGCTGCTGTCCGCCGGCATAGGACAGCGGCAGCACCGTCATGTCCAGCTGCCCGCGGCTCAGCGGCTTGTACTGCTCGCGCGGCTTGAACAGCGATTTGGAACCGAAAATCTTGATGTTCAGATCCACATCGGCGGCGTCGACCTCATTGGCGACAATCTCGGCGACCTTGTGGCGCACGTCGTTGTTGGACCATTGGTGCGACAGGCGCAGCTCGGTTGCATTTGCCAGACTGCCCGCCGCAGCCAGCGCCAATCCGGCCACAGCGGCCTTGAGAACAGATGTCATGTTTTCCTCCCTGAAATCTTCTGGCGGACCAGAAGCTGCAAAAAGGTAGACGCCCGCTGTTTCTCAAGTCAAGATTTTTGTATACAATAATGGTAATCTTGAATTCAGTTCCGTTCGCAGGTAAGTCTGATCCATGCAACAACGCCGCGCCGAAACCATCGCCGAACAGCTGGAAGAGCTGATTTTCAATGGAAATTATTCCGATGGAGACCGGCTGGACGAGGTGCGTCTGGCGGAACAGTTCGGCGTGTCGCGCACGCCCCTGCGCGAAGCCTTGCAGCGGCTTGCCCTGTCCGGACTGGTAGAGCTGGTCCCCCGCCGTGGCGCCTTTGTGCGTCAGCCTGGCCCGGTGGAGCTGATGGAGATGTTCGAGGTGATGGCGGAGCTGGAGGCGGTTTGCGGTCGCCTCGCCGCGCGGCGGATTTCCGAGGCTGCGCTGGCGCAGCTGCGGGCGGCCAATGCCAAATGCCAGGCGGCGGTCGATGCCCGCGACGCCGACACCTATTACGTCGAGAACGAACGCTTCCACAGGATCATCTACCAGCAGTCAGGCAACAGCTTTCTGGCGCAGGAGGCCACCAAGCTGCACAAGCGGCTGAAACCCTTCCGGCGTCAGCAGCTGCGCTTTCGGGGGCGGATGGCCCAATCCATGGCAGAGCATGAACATGTCGTCGCGGCCCTGGAAAACGGCACCGCAGAGGCCGCGGCTAACACCCTGCGCGGGCATGTGGCCGTGCAGGGGGAGAAATTTCACCAGCTGATGGCAACCCTGAAGAAAGACGCGGGATAAGGCGGCGTCGGTCGCGGCCGTGGGGTCATCCCCAGCTTCCCGTTCGCAATGAACCCGGCGAGATGTCGCCCGGCGTGGCGCGAAACGGCAGGATACCGGGCCGCCACAGACCCTGATGCAGGGTAAACTGCCACCCCCTTTGCGCCCCCTCAAAGGCGGCGATCTCGGGATCAGTTGCGTCCAGCAGGTCAACCGTACCGGTCAGCGCCAGCAAACTGCCGGTTTCGAAATCCGCAAACACCAGGCCCGCACGCGGGTACAGCAGGAAGTTTCCAAGCGTGTTGAAATGGTTATTCCCGGCGAAATCGGGAATCGTCAGCGTGTCACCGTCAACCCGGACAAATCCCGGCCGCCCGCCCCGGTGCGAGACATCGCAGCCTGCGCGCCCCGGTCCGGCCGGGGCCGGGGCATGGCTGGCGACATGGAACATGCTGGCGCCGAAAATCAGCGCTTGATGCGCCGGAGTCAACCGGGTGAACCGTTGCGGCGCAGGCGGCGGCCCGGGCTGGCGGGCCGGGGTCAGCGCGTGCAGCTGAATATATTGCGGGCAGTTGCCAAAGGCCTGCTCGACCCGCAGGCGAACACCCTGCGCGTCGACGGACTGCACCCTGCCATTGACCCGGTTGCGCCGTCGCGTCGTCAACTCAATTCCCAACAGGCCAAGTGCGGCACCGGGGTAGATCGCCGCACCCACCGGGTCTGCCGGGTCTGGGACAAGCGAAAGCGTCAGATGCTGCGGATCGGGGCTATAGGCAAAACCTGGGGGGCCGGTCAGCAGGCTGGCCCAGGGCCAGCCGTCCGCGTCCAACGCGCCGGCCACCAGGAATGGCAGCTGCGCATAGAACTCCCGGTGCTGGTCCGGCAGGCAGGCGCGGATCATCCGACGGCCGAGGGTCTCGGCCTTGTCCCGCTTGCCCGCGCGGCGCTGCATTTCCTGTTCACCGGCGTGAAAGGGCGAGGGGTCGGTCATGTCCGGATTTGCCATCTGTGCGTCCAGTCGTTCTGTAGAAGGGGCCGTTCCGTAGAAAAGGCGGTCGCGGCCCATGCCGCAACCGCGTGGTGATCAGGCGGCGAGGCCAACCTTGCTGGAGGGCATCGGCTTGAAACCCGGCAGCGCTTCGATCCGGGACAGAAGCGTGCGCAAAGCGGGATAGGGGTCCAGCGAGATGCCGCCTTCGGGGGCGTGGGCCACATAGGAATAGATCGCTACATCGGCAATGGTCGGTGTCTCGCCGACCAGATAACCACGCCCGTCCAGATGGGTCTCCAGCCGGGATAGCACCCGCGCAGCGATACTGGCGCAAACCTCTGCATCCAGTGGCGCGTTGAACAGGTTGATCAGCCGTGCGGCTGCGGGACCAAAGGCGATATCGCCGGCCGCGAGGGTCAGGAACGACTGCACCTCCGCCTCGGCCAGCGGGTCCGTCGGCAGCCAGCTGGGGGCATATTTGCGCGCCAGATAGACCAGGATCGCGTTCGAATCGCTGATGACGTTTGCGCCATCCTCGATTACCGGCACCTGGCCTGCGGGGTTCAACGCCAGAAAGGCGGGCTGCTTGTGCTCTCCGGCCGCCAGATCGACGGGGACGATCTCATGCGGGACGCCGGCCAGGCTGGCAAACAGCTCTACCCTATGGGCGTGGCCGGACAGTGCGAAGCTGTGAATACGGATCGGTTGGGGCATTGGGGGCTCCTTGGGCTGAGGTATCCTGTGGTGCCCCCTATGTAACGGCGGATCTAGTCGGGGATAATGACTTCGATTGCGGAATGATTATGTACTCTGCATACATGATCGCGGAGACTGTGGAGGCGGAGATGGACAAGCTGGATTGCATGCGGGCCTTTGCTGCGGTGGCGGCGCAGACGTCGTTCACCGGCGGCGCGCAGCAACTGGGGATCAGCACCAAGCTGGCCAGCAAGTACGTGGCCCGGCTGGAGGAAAGCCTGGGCGCGCAACTGTTGAACCGCACCACCCGCAAGGTGACGCTGACCGACACCGGCCGCGCCTATCTGGAGCGCTGCCTGCCGCTGTTAGACCAGTTCGACGAATTGCAGGACGTGGTGCAGATGCGCCAGCGCGAGCTGGCCGGGCCGATCCGCATCACGGCACCCACCGGGTTGGGCAGCCGCGAGCTGGTAGAGGCCTTGCACCCGTTCCAGCAGGCCCATCCCCAGGTCGAGATCGAGCTGCTGCTGTCCGACCGCCACCTGCCGCTTCTGGAGGAGGGGGTGGATCTGGCGGTGCGCTTTGGCACCCTGAAAGGCGCGACGCTGGTGGCGCGAAAGCTGTGCGAGATGCGCCTGGTGGTGGTGGCCGCGCCGGAGTACCTGTCCCGCTGCGGCACCCCGCAATCGCCACAGGCGCTGGCCAGTCACACCTGTCTGCTGCTGACCACCACGCCGCAACCGGAGGTCTGGCAGTTTGGTCAGGGGGCAGCGCAACAGGCGATCCGCGTCGGCGGTAGTTTCCGGGCCAATTCGCCGCGGGCGGTGGCGCATATGGCAGCCAACGGCGCAGGCATTGCCCGTTGCCCTCACTACACCGCCCGGCCGCTGCTGGAATCGGGCCGCCTGCGGATGCTGTTCGCGGATCAAGAGCCACAGCCGCTGTCGCTGTATGCGGTCTATCCGCCCAGCCGTCACCTGACGGCGCGAATCCGGGCGCTGATCGATCATCTGGCAGCAGTTTGGGGGCGCAGCATCCAGGATTCTGATCACGACGAGGACGGTTTGCCCGAACATCAGGCGCCGTAACCGCCCGTCAGGGAGAAGATTATTGCCGGAGATATTTTAATCTTGAAATATCTATGCGAGCCTGCGTAGGCTTGTCTTTAAGGCTGGCGTCAGACCAGCCGCGGGGATGCGGTCTGCCGCCCGGCTTGGCTTTCGCTGCCGCTGCGGTATTGTCGCAAGTATTTGCACAAGCGATCCGGCGTCAGACCGGACATTTACTGGGAGGACAACACGTTATGAAGATCATCCAAAGGCTGGCAATGGCTGCGGCGCTTCCGGCACTGGCCGCGGCGGGGGCCACGGGTGCCCTTGCAGACACCAAGATCGGCATGATTACCACCCTGTCCGGCGGCGGCGCAGGCCTGGGCGTGGACGTGCGCGACGGCTTCATGCTGGCGATTGAACAAGACGGCCGCGAGGGTATCGAAGTGGTGATCGAGGACGATCAGCGCAAGCCCGAAGCAGCCGTGCAGATTGCTGACGAGATGATCCAGTCCGAGAAGGTCGACATCATGACCGGCATCATCTGGTCGAACCTGGCGATGGCGGTGATTCCTGCCGCGACCGCGCAGGGCGTGTTCTACCTGTCTCCCAACGCCGGGCCTTCGGCGCTGGCCGGCAAGCGCTGCCACCAGAATTACTTCAACGTGGCCTGGCAGAACGACAACCTGCACGAGGCCGCTGGCGCCTATGCCAATGATGTCGGCCTGAAGAACAGCTTTATCCTGGCGCCGAACTACCCGGCGGGCAAAGACGCGCTGACAGGCTACAAGCGCATGTACGAGGGTGAACTGGCGGGCGAGATCTACACCAAGCTGGGCCAGACCGACTATGCGGCGGAAATTGCGCAGATCCGGGCCTCGGGCGCGGATTCTGTCTATTTCTTCCTGCCCGGCGGCATGGGGATTTCCTTCCTGAAACAATACGCGGGCAGCGGCGTGGACCTGCCGGTCGTGGGGCCTGCGTTCTCCTTCGATCAGGGCATCCTGCAGGCGGTGGGCGATGCTGCGCTGGGGGTCAAGAACACCTCGCAGTGGAGCAAGGATCTGGACAATGAGGCCAACGCCGAATTTGTCGCCGCCTTCCAGGAAAAGTACGGCCGTCTGCCGTCGCTCTATGCCAGCCAGGGATTTGACACCGCCAACCTGATCCTCAGCGCGCTGGATAAGGCCGATGTGTCCGACCAGGACGCCTTCCGCGCCGCGCTGAAAGAAGCGGATTTCGCATCAGTTCGCGGGGACTTCAAGTTCGGCAACAACCACCACCCGGTGCAGAACATCTATGTGCGTGAGGTGATCAAGGAAGGCGATGTCTATACCAACAAGATCGTCGCCACCGGCCTGGAGAACCACGCAGACGCCTACGCGGCTGAGTGCAAGATGTAAGACAGACCAACAGGCGCAGGCACCACGTGTGCCTGTGCCGCTGGCCTCACTTCCCCTCGGACAATTAAGATGACGTATATTCTAGTTCTGGAGCAGATCCTGAACGGGCTCCAGCTTGGCGTGATGCTGTTTTTGATGGCAGCCGGGCTGACGCTGGTGTTCGGGGTGATGGGGCTCATCAACCTCGCACATGGCTCACTATATATGGTGGGCGCCTTTGCCGCCGCGGCTGTCGCGGGCTGGACGGGATCGTTCCTGCTGGCGCTGATCGCCAGTCTGGCCGCCGCCGCCGCTGCCGGCGCGGTGGTGGAGCTGGTAGTGATCCGGCGCCTTTACCGGCGCGACCATCTGGATCAGGTCCTCGCGACATTCGCGCTGATCCTGATTTTTTCCGAGGGCACGCGCTGGCTGTTCGGCTCCTTCCCGCTGTTTCTGGACGTGCCCGCCTATCTGTCGGGACCGGTCAGCCTGCCGGGGGGGATCGAATACCCGCTGTACCGGCTGACGATCATCCTGATCGGGCTGGCCATCGCGGCGGGGCTGTTTCTGCTGATCGCCAAGACCCGCATCGGCATCCAGATCCGCGCGGGCGAGGCCGACCGCGAGATGATTGCCGCGCTGGGTGTTGATATTTCGAGACTCTACACGCTGGTCTTTGCCTTGGGCGCGGCGCTGGCCGGCCTGGCCGGTGCGCTGGTGGGGGCAATCCAGTCGGTGCAGGTGGGCATGGGTGAGCCGGTGCTGATCCTGGCCTTTGTGGTGATTGTGATCGGCGGCATCGGGTCCATCAAAGGGGCGATGGCGGGGGCGTTGCTGGTCGGGCTGACCGACACGCTGGGCGGCGTGTTCCTGCCGCAGCTGTTTGCCCTGTTCATGGACCCCGCCAGTGCAGCCTCGGCAGGCGCCTCGCTCGCGTCGATGCTGATTTACATTCTGATGGCGGCGGTCCTGTTGGTGCGTCCCTCAGGCCTGTACGGAGGGAGCGCATGATGACGCGTGAAAACCTGCTGAACTGGATGATGATCGCCGCCCTTCTGATCGTGCCGCTGGCGGCATGGCTGCTGGAGGAGCCGTTCATCGTCACCCTGGCGACCAAGGCGGCAATCCTGGCGCTGGCCGGCGTGGGGCTGAACATCGCGCTGGGGCTGGGCGGGCTGATCAGCCTGGGCCATGCGGCGTTTTTCGGGATCGGCGGCTATGCCATGGGCATCCTCGCGGCCCATGCGCAGAATTATGAACCGCTGTTTTCCTGGCCATTCCTGTTCGAGGGCAGCAATCAGATGCCGTTGATATGGCTGGTGGCGGTTGTCTTCAGCGCGCTGGCCGCACTGGTGATCGGGGCGCTGTCTTTGCGCACCTCCGGCGTCTATTTCATCATGATCACCCTCGCCTTTGGTCAGATGCTGTATTACTTCGCGATCAGCTGGAGCGCCTATGGCGGCGAGGACGGGCTGTCGATCTGGGTGCGCAACGAGTTTCCGGGGCTGAACACGCTGGATCCGATCCAGTTCTTTGCCATCGCCTATGTGATCCTGTGCCTCGCGCTGTTCTTTGCTGCCCGACTGGCGGCCTCGCCCTTCGGCCTGGCGCTGGCCGCGGCGCGGCAGAACGTCGACCGGGTCGAGGCGGTGGGCCTTACACCGTTCAAGCTGCGGCTCGTGGCTTTCGTGATTTCCGGCGCGATCACCGGCCTGGCCGGGGCGCTGTTTGCGGATCTCAACCGCTTTGTCAGCCCCACCATGCTCAGCTGGCACACCAGCGGCGAGATCATGATCTTTGTGATCCTTGGCGGCGTGGGCCGCCTGTATGGGCCGGTGGCTGGTGCGGCGCTCTATATCGTGCTGGAACATCTTCTTGGTGGGGTCAGCGACTACTGGCAGATCTTCCTGGGGGTGCTGCTGTTGTTGATCGTGCTGTTTGCCCGCGGCGGGCTGATCGGCGCGCTTGCCGGGCGGGAGAAGGCGCATGGCTGATGTGGTGCTGAAAACCGAAAACCTCTGCAAGAGCTTTGGGGCGCTGAAAGCAAGCTGCGATGTTTCACTGGATCTGCGGGCAGGGGAAATCCACGCGCTGATCGGGCCGAACGGGGCTGGGAAATCGACGCTGATCAAGCAGATCGCCGGAAACTTTGCGCCCGACAGCGGCCGGGTTCAGCTGCTGGGCCGCGATGTCACGGCGCTGGACACGGTGGCGCGGGCGCGGATGGGGCTGGGGCGCACCTTTCAGATCTCGGCGCTGGCGATGGAGTATACCGTGTTGCAGAACGCCGTTTTGGGTGCGCTTGGCGGCCAGGGGCGGGTCTTTCGCTTTTTCCGCAATGTGATGAAGGATCCCGCGTTGCTGGAGGTCGCCCGCGACGCGCTGGAGCGGGTTGGTCTGGCCGACGACGCCCACCGCCGCACCGCGGACCTCTCGCATGGCCAACGCCGCCAGCTGGAGGTCGCGGTGGCGCTGACGCTGAAGCCGAAGCTGTTCCTGATGGACGAGCCGATGGCGGGCTTGGGCGCCGATGGCTCGCACCGGCTGACGGGCTTCCTCGACGGGTTGCGACAAGAGGCGCCGATCCTGTTGGTGGAACACGACATGGACGCGGTCTTTGCGCTGGCGGACCGGATCAGCGTGCTGGTTTACGGCCAGATCATCGCCACCGGCACCGCGGACGAAATCCGCGCCAACGCCGAGGTGCGCCGCGCCTATCTCGGAGAGGAGGATGCCGCATGAACCTGCTTAAATTACAAGGGGTTGAGGCCTCTTACGGCCCGGCGCAGGCGCTGTTCGGCGTCGATCTGGAAATCGGCGAGGGCGAGGTGGTGGCGCTGATGGGCCGCAACGGAATGGGCAAATCGACCACCATCAAGACGATCTGTGGCATGCTGCCCGCCACTGCCGGCACGCTGCTCTTTGACGGGCAGGACCTGCGGCAGCTGCCCTCACACAAGATCGCGCGGCTGGGCATCGGACTGGTGCCGGAGGGGCGGCGCTGCTTTGGCCCATTGACGGTGGAGGAAAATCTGATCGCCGCCGCCCGCCCCGGTCCCTGGGATATGCAACGGGTGGCCGCGCTGTTCCCCCGGCTGGAAGAACGCCGCCAGCAAAAGGCAGGGTCGTTGTCGGGCGGCGAACAGCAGATGCTGACCATCGGCCGCGCCCTGATGACCAACCCGCGCCTTCTGATCCTGGACGAGGCCACCGAAGGGCTGGCGCCGGTGGTGCGACAAGAGATCTGGGCCGCCATCGCGCGGCTCAAGGCCGACAGCGGGCTGGCCATTCTGGTGGTCGACAAATCCTTGCGCGAGCTGTCTTCGGTTGCGGATCGCGCCGTGATCCTGAACCGTGGCAGCACCGTCTGGACCGGCCGCATCAGCGCGCTGAAGGCAGAACAGGCCGACCGTTACCTCGGCGTATGATCTGACCATCGCAAGGTAAGAAAACAGGCAACTCTCCTGAGGGATAGTTGCCTGCAATCTCGGTTCACATGGGCTGGCTTACCAGGAGGTCAGCACCGTGCCGTGGTATTTTTCCTCGATGAACGCCTTGATCTCTGGGCTGTGGTAGGCGTCGATCAGCGGCTGCACCCATGGCTGTTCCTGATCGCCGTCCCGCACGACGATGATGTTCACATAAGGGTTGTCGGCGCTTTCCACCGCGATGGCGTCCTCTTTCGGGTTCAGGCCCGAGGCAATCGCGTAGTTGGTGTTGATGAGCGCCGCATCCAGATCGGCCAGCGAGCGCGGCAGCTGTGCGGCGTCCAGCTCGCGGAAGCGGATGTCCTTGGGGTTCTCCACCACGTCCAGCACGGTCGGCACCAGGCCGGTGCCTTCGGCCAGCTTGAGAAGTCCAAGTTGCTGCAACACCAGCAGCGCGCGGCCGCCATTGGTAGGATCGTTCGGGATCCCCATGGAGCCGCCTTCGGGGAAGCTCTCCAGCGCGGTGATCTTGTCGGAGTAGACCCCCATCGGGGTGGTGATGGTGGTCGCGACCGGCACCAGCGCAAAGCCGCGGTCCTTCATCTGGTTGTCCAGATAGGGCTGATGCTGGAACGAATTGGCCTGAATGTCGCCATCGGCCAGCGCCTGGTTCGGCACCACGTAGTCGGAGAATTCGACAACGTCGATGTTCAGGCCCATGGGCTCGGCGACCTTGGCCACCTCTTCCATGATCTCGGCGTGTTCGCCGGGCGAGACGCCAACCTTGATGTCTGCGGCTGTGGCCATGCCGGCCATCAGCGCAAGGGCAGAGACGAGCGGAAACATACGTGTCATGGGGTCTTTCCTTTTCGGGTTGCAGCGGGTGCTGCGTGTTGACGGATCAGCGGCCCCGGTTGCGCGGCGCACGCTTGTCGACCAGTCTGGCCAGCCCCTCGCCGAGGGACTGGACCAGCTGGACCAGCACGATGAGAATGACGACCACCGCCAGCATAACCTCGGGCATGAAGCGCTGGTAGCCATAGCGGATGCCCAGATCCCCCAGCCCCTCGCCGCCCACGGCGCCAACCATGGCGGAGTACCCGATCAGGCTGACAACGGCGAGCGTGAGCCCCAGCGTGATACCGGGCAGCGCTTCGGGGATCAGCACCTTGCGGATGATCTGCATCGGGGTGGCACCCATGGCGCGAGCAGCTTCGATCAGCCCACTGTCAACCTCGCGGATCGCATTTTCCACCAGCCGCGCAATAAAGGGCGCGGCGGCAATGGTCAGCGGCACGATGGCGGCTGTGGTGCCGATCGAGGTGCCGGCAATCATCCGGGTAAAGGGAATGATCGCCACCACCAGGATGATGAAGGGCACCGAGCGCGCGGCGTTGACCACCAGCCCCAGCACCTTGTTCACCACGGGCGAGGACAGAAGCTCACCACGCTGCGACACCGCAAGGTACACCCCGACCGGCAGGCCGATCAGCGTGCCGAGCAGTCCGGAAATCGCGACCATGTACAGCGTTTGCAGGGTCGCTTCGATCAGCATGTTGATGAGGTTAGCCGACATAGCCCAACACCTCTGTAAGCAGGTTGTGACGATCCAGATAGGCGCGGGCCTCGGCGCCGCGATCTGCCTCGACGGAGACCAGCAGATTGCCGAACGGATGCGGGCCGATCTCCTCAATTGCGCCGGCCAGGATGTTGACGGCGATGCCCAGCTCCGAGGTCAGCTTGGCCAGCATCGGGTCTGTGGCGTGGCGCCCGGCAAAGGTGATGCGGATAACCTCCTGGCTGTCGCCCTGCGGCCGCTGCGATTGCAGCCGGTGCGCAACAAAACTGGGCAGGGTGATGCCGGTGATACCGGACAGGAAGGAGCGCGTGGTCGGATGTTTGGGATCGGCAAACACATCATAGGTGGTGCCCGCCTCAACGATCCGCCCCCCGTCGATCACCGCGACATGGCTGGCAATGTCGCGCACCACCGCCATCTCGTGGGTGATCAGCAGGATGGTCAGGCCCAGGTCACGGTTGATGTCGGCAAGCAGCTTCAACACCGTTTGCGTGGTTTCCGGGTCCAGCGCCGAGGTGGCCTCGTCCGACAGCAGCACCTTGGGCTTGGTGGCCAGCGCCCGCGCAATACCCACGCGTTGTTTCTGGCCGCCCGACAGCTCCGCCGGGTAGCGCTGGCTCAGATCCTCCAGGCCGACGCGGGCGACCAGGTCATCGACACGGCGCTCAATGTCCGCTGCGGGCAGGCCCGCGATTTCCAGCGGCAGGGCAACGTTGCCATAAACGGTGCGAGAGCTGAGCAGGTTGAAATGTTGAAAGATCATGCCGACGTCACGTCGGATGCGGCGCAGATCGGCAGCCCCGGCCCGGCCCACGTCATGCCCGGCAACGGTCACCGTGCCAGAGGTCGGCTGCTCCAGCCCGTTGACCATACGCAGCAGCGTGGATTTGCCCGCGCCGGAGCGCCCGATAATTCCGGTGATGGTGCCCGCGGGCACATCGAGGGTAACGCCCTCAAGCGCAGTCACCTGGCCCGCGCCCTTCTTGTAGAAGGACTTCTCCAGGTTCTCAAAGGTGATCGCGGCACCCGATGTCTGTGTGTCGGCCATCCGAGTCTCTCGTGTTCGTGCGGCCTCCTCCCTGGCGCGCGGTAAACCGGATATGCCGTCCAGAGGCAAGCCCCCGTGCCAGCAAAACCGCCGCCCGCCGCCTGCGCGCGTGATAAACTGTTCGCGAGCGTCATCCGCGCGGCCCCGCCTGCCCAGCCGACGCGTCACAGCCGCCGTCGCGCCAAACAGCAGCCGGGCGGGGGCCAGAAACATTTGCCCTGCAAATGGCGCGAAAATCGCGCTATAGACGCCGGTAAGAGCCACGCCAACGCGCGCCGACGCAGCACACGGCGCCAAGGCCACCCCGCCCGTTCCAAAGGAGCCACCGCCCCATGTCCCAGCTGTCCGGCACCCTGCTGACCCTGCTCGAAATCCTCGCCTATGCCTTTATCTTTGCGCTGGGTGCGGCGTTGCTGGCACTGGTGGTGATCTATGTGCGCGACAAGACCCAGACCGACAGCACCCTGCGCCGAAATTATCCGGTTTTGGCGCGGTTTCGCTATCTCTTCGAACACTTGGGCGAATTCTTCCGCCAGTACTTCTTTGCCCTCGACCGCGAGGAGATGCCCTTCAACCGCGCCGAACGGTCCTGGGTCTACCGCGCGGCCAAGAACGTCGATTCCACCGTCGCCTTCGGCTCGACCCGCGATCTCAGCCCGCCGGGCACCGTGTATTTCGCCAATTGCGCCTTTCCGGACCTGGTGCATGACAGCGCGGCGCCGACGCTGACCTTCGGCCCCTTTGCCCGTCAGCCCTACAGCACCGATGCGGTGTTCTGCATTTCGGGGATGAGCTTTGGCGCGATTTCCGTACCGGCGGTGCGGGCCCTGTCGCAGGGGGCCAAACAGGCGGGGATCTGGCTCAACACTGGCGAGGGCGGGCTGTCGCCGTATCACCTGGAGGGCGGCTGCGACATCGTCTTTCAGATCGGCACCGGCAAATTCGGCGTCCGCAACCAAGCCGGGGGCTTTGATGACGCCAAGCTGCGGGCCGTGGCCGCCCATGACAGCGTGCGCATGTTCGAGCTGAAGCTGTCGCAGGGGGCGAAACCGGGCAAGGGCGGCATTCTGCCCGGTGCCAAGGTCACGCCCGAGATCGCCGCCATCCGCGGCATTCCCGAAGGGCTGGATGCGATCAGCCCCAACCGCCACCCCGAGGCGGCGGATGTCGCCGGGCTGCTGGACATGATCGCCCACATCCGTGACCTCACCGGCAAGCCCACGGGGCTGAAGGCGGTGGTCGGCGGACAGGACTTTCTCCGGGCGCTGTGCCAGGAAATCCAGACCCGCGGCGTCGAGAGCGCACCCGATTTCATCACCATCGACAGCGCCGACGGCGGCACCGGTGCCGCCCCGATGAGCCTGATCGACAACATGGGCATGCCTCTGCGCGAAAGCCTGCCACTGGCGGTGGACGTGCTGGTGACCTACGGCCTGCGCGACCGCATCAAGATCTGCGCCAGCGGCAAACTGATCAACCCGTCAGAGGTCGCCTGGGCCTATTGCGCGGGCGCCGACATGGTGGTGTCGGCGCGCGGGTTCATGTTCGCGCTTGGCTGCATCCAGGCGCTGCAATGCAACAAGAACACCTGCCCCACCGGCATCACCACCCATGATCCGCGCCTGCAATTTGGCCTGGATCCCGCCAGCAAATCGGTGCGCGTGGCGCAATATGCGCAGAACATGGCCAGGGAGCTGGGCGTCATCGCCCACAGCTGCGGTGCGGAGGGGCCGCGGCAGCTGCGCCGCCAGCACGCGCGTATCGTGCTGGACACCGGCCGCTCCATTTCGATGGCTGAACTATTTCCCGCGCCGAAACCACTGGCGGCCCCGGAACCGGGCCGCCAGTGACCCTTTGCGCGGGTCCTGTACGACGCTTCGTTACGCGTAGGCGCCGGCTGAATAGGTCAGCTCATAGCTGTGGCTGTACAGCTCGAACACAATGCCGAACGGGTCTTCGACATAGACCATGCGGTAGGGTTTTTCGCCCGGGAAATATTCCCGCACCGGCATGCGTTGACGTCCCCCCGCCGCGACGATGCGTGCAAGCAGCCCTTCCACATCCGGGTCCTGGATGGCGAAATGGAACGTGCCATGGCGGCGGTGCTCCAGATTGTTCTCGGGGGCGTAATTCTCTGGAAACTCAAAGATTTCGATGCCAATGCCGTCCGCCGTCGCCAAATGCGCAATGCGCAGCGACCCCCAGCCGGGCCCAAACACATCGGTACACATGACGCCAATGGCGCTGTCGTCCTCAACCGCCTCGGATGGCTGCATCACGACGTAAAAGCCGAGCACTTCGGAATAGAATTTCACCGCGGCCTCGAGGTCCGGGACGGACAGGCCGATATGCGAAAACGTGCGGGGAGTCGGGGTCATCTGAAATCTCCTTTCATGTTGCGTTGCCCCAACCGTAGACAGGCACCATGCAAATGTGAAATTATCAAGTTTAATAGAGATCATAACAAACTGTTTTAGTCACCCATGCTGAATGCCACCTGGCTCAACACCTTCACCACATTGTGCGAAACCGGGCATTTCACCCGCGCGGCAGAGCGGTTGAACATGACACAGCCCGGCGTCTCGCAGCATCTGCGCAAACTGGAGGCGCAGCTTGGCCAGGCGCTGATCAGCCAGCAGGGCAAGGGCTTCAACCTCACCGAGGCGGGCGAGGCGGTGTTTGCCCTCGGGCTGTCGCGGCGGCGCGAGGAGCGGGCGCTGCGTGACTTGATCGCCCGTGACACCCGCGACGCCGGCGACGTCCGCATCGCCTGTTCCGGCAGCTTTGCCATGCTGCTCTACCCGGCGCTGCTGTCCTGGATGGAAACCGCCCCGGATCTGTCGTTGCGGCTGGAGGCCGCGCCGCAGGCGGCCATCCTCTCGGGCCTGCGCGATGGTCGTTTCGACCTCGGCGTGCTGGGGGCGGACCCGGACCATCCGCGGCTGCAAGCCCGGCACCTGGGGCGCGAGGAGCTGTGCCTGATCTTGCCCGCCGACAACGCCGACGTGCCAAGCAGCTTTGCCGATCTCGATGCCCGTGGATTTATCGCGCACCCCGACGGCTTTGCCTATGCCGACGATCTGCTGCGCCGGAACTTTCCCGGTGACTATCCCGGCGCCGACCACATCCGGGTGCGCGGACATGTGAACCAGATCGGGCAGATCCCCGCACCGGTTGCGCAAGGGGTCGGCTACACACTGTTGCCCCGCAGCGGTATTGAGGTCTTTGCCCAGAAAGACCGCCTGACGGTGGTGCAGCTGCCCGAGCGCCGCTGGCACGCGCTTTGGCTTGCCTGGCGGCGGGGCCGGACGCTGCCTGCGCGGCTGCAACATGCGACGGATCTGATCCTGGCCGCTGCCGGGCAGCTAAAGTGAGACCTCGTCCCGGCGGACCGCCAGTCAGTGGCAGACAGTGGCAGACCTACCCCGACGGGTCTTCGGACGTGGCGCGAAACGGTTTCAGACTGTCGGCAAAGGCATCCAGGAAATCCAGCGCCAGCAACGACCGGCTGCCCGACACCGGCCGCAGGATCGACAGCCGGTGGCTGATCTCCGGCTCAAACGGCACGATCGCAATGCCTTGGCCGCGGTACTGCTCTGCATCCAGCGCGCTGACCACCGTGGCGCCCTGCCCCTGGCTGACGATGATGCAGGCGGTGGAAAACTGGCGCACCTCGATCCAGCTGTTCATCTCCACCCCGGTTTCAGAGAAGACGCGCAGCAGTTTGCGGAAAAACGGGCTGTCGCGGCGGGTGTGAATCAGCTTGCGATCGGCGAGGTCCAGCGGCGTCACGACCGCGCGTTTGGCCAGCGAATCGCCCTCCGGCAGGACGCAAACGGTGAGAATCGGCACGTCGATGCTTTCCACCGCCGGATGTGTGGCGAACTCATCTGTTATGCCGCAATCGTATTGTTCGCCAATGATCCACTCCAGAATCCGCTCCGGCCGGTCCGGTTCCAGCGTCAGCCGCACGCCGGGGCGATGCTCCAGAAACCCTGCCAGCAACTTGGGCAACAGGGCCGTGGCAAATCCGGGCAGACAGGCTATGCGCAGATGGCCGGCGGTGCGTTCGGTCAAGTCCCGGTTGAGCTCCTCCAGGTGGTTCAGGCTGTCGAACACCCGCCCCACCTCGGACAGAAGATAGCGCGCCTCGGAGGTCGGAATCAGGATCCCGTCCTTGCGGGTGAACAGATCCACCGCCACTGTTTTTGAAAAATCGGAAAGCAGCCGGCTGGCCGCAGGCTGCGAAATCCCCAGGGATTCCGCAGCGCGTGTGACCGATCCGGTGCGGGCCACGGCCTGAAAGGCCTCGAGCTGGCGGAGTTTGAATTTCAAGGGCTTAGCCACATTTGAGGGGGTTTCTTCAGCCGTTGTATAACATCGTGTTATGAAATTTGTCAAAAAACTTTTGCTTGAATTATTTGCTGACTCGCACAAAACCTAGGCGCAGAGCCAACTTTGGGAGTACAGCTCATGTCCATCAAATCCATTCTCAGCGCCTCGGCCATTCTGGCCGTTGCTGGCAGCACCGCATTTGCAGAAACCGAAATTCAGTGGTGGCACGCCATGGGCGGCACCAACGGCGAGCGGGTCAACAAGATCGCCGAAGATTTCAACGCCACGCAGGACGAGTACAAGGTCGTGCCCGTCTACAAGGGCAACTATACCGAGACCATGACCGCGGCCATCGCCGCCTTCCGCGCCAAGGAACACCCGGAGATCGTGCAGGTCTTTGAGGTCGGCACCGCCACCATGATGGCCGCCAAGGGCGCCATCTACCCGGTTGAACAGCTGATGAACGACGCCGGCGTGCCGTTCAACGGCGACGACTACCTGCCCGCGGTTGTGTCCTACTACGAGACCCCCGAGGGCGAGCTGCTGTCGATGCCCTTCAACAGCTCCACCCCGGTCATGTGGTACAACAAGGACGCGCTGGACGCGGCCGGCGCCGAAGTGCCCACCACCTGGAACGAGGTCAAGACCGCCGCGCAGAAGCTGGTCGACAACGGCATGAAATGCGGCGTCTCCTTTGGCTGGCAGTCCTGGGTGATGGTCGAGAACTTCTCGGCCTGGCACAACATGCCGACCGGCACCAAGGAAAACGGCTTTGCCGGGTTCGACACCGAGCTGACCTTCAACAACGACAAGCTGGCCGCGCGGCTGGATGACATCGCTGCCATGGGCAAGGACGGCCTGTTCGTCTACGGCGGCCGCCGCGGCGACAGCCTGCCGATGTTCACCAACGGCGACTGCGGCATGTGGATGAACTCCTCCGCCTACTACGGGTCGATCTCCGATCAGGCCGATTTCGAGTTTGGCCAGACCATGCTGCCGCTCGACACCGATGTCGCCGACGCGCCGCAGAACTCGATCATCGGCGGCGCCACCCTGTGGGTTCTGGCTGGCCATGACGAGGAAGAGTACAAAGGCACCGCCGAGTTCCTGAAGTACCTGTCCTCCCCCGAAGTGCAGGCCTGGTGGCACCAGGAGACCGGCTATGTTCCGATCACCACCGCCGCGTATGAGCTGTCCAAGGAACAGGGTTTCTATGACAAGAACCCCGGCACCGACACCGCCATCAAGCAGCTGAGCCTGAACACCCCCACCGCCAACAGCCGCGGCATCCGCTATGGCAACTTCGTGCAGATCCGCGATGTGATCAACGAAGAGCTGGAAGCGCTGTGGGGCGGCGAGAAGACCGCACAGGAAGCGCTGGACGCCGCCGTGGAACGCGGCAACGAGCTGCTGCGCCGCTTTGAGCGCTCCGCCAAGTAAACCATTTCACTGACCCTGCCCTGCCGCCTGTCACCGGGCGGCAGGGTTTTTCTGATTGGGGGCTTCATGCTCAAACGGGTGCATTTCCCATCTTCGCTGCTGCCGTACCTGCTGGTCGCGCCGCAGATCCTCATCACGCTGGTGTTCTTCATCTGGCCTGCCAGCCAGGCGATGTACCAGTCGTTCCTGATCGAGGACGCCTTTGGCCTCGGCACCGAATTTGTCTGGTTCGAGAATTTCGAGCAGCTGCTGGGCGACAGCCACTACCTGGCCAGCTTCCAGCGCACCGCGGTGTTCTCGCTGCTGGTGGCGGCCCTGTCGATGGGCACGGCGCTGATCCTTGCGGGTTTTGCCCAGCGGGTTGTTCGCGGCGCGATGTTCTACCGCACCATGCTGATCTGGCCCTATGCGGTGGCCCCGGTGCTGGCCGGTGCGCTCTGGGTGTTCATGTTCAACCCCACCTTGGGCATCTTCCCCTATTTCCTGGAAATGGCGGGCATCACCTGGAACCACTACCTCAATGGCAATCAGGCGATGGCGCTGGTGATCCTGGCCGCCGCCTGGAAACAGGTGGCCTACAATTTCCTGTTCTATCTTGCCGCCATGCAGTCGATTCCCAATTCGGTGATCGAGGCCGCCGCCATCGACGGCGCAGGCCCGGCGCGGCGCTTCTGGACGATCATCTTTCCGCTGATCTCCCCCACGACGTTTTTCCTGCTGGTCATCAACATGGTCTACGCCTTCTTTGAAACCTTCGGCATCATCCACGCGGTGACCCAGGGCGGCCCCGGCACCTCGACCACCATCCTGGTCTACAAGGTGTTCAACGACGGTTTTGTCGGCCTCGACCTCGGCGGCTCTGCGGCGCAGTCGGTGGTGCTGATGGGGCTGGTCATCGCGATGACCGTGGTCCAGTTCCGCTTTGTTGAAAGAAAGGTGGAATACTGATGGTCGAGAACCGCCCCCTTGCGACATTCCTCACCCATCTGGTGCTGGTGCTTGGCGTCTTCGCCATTGCGCTGCCGGTATGGATCACCTTTGTCGCCGCCACCCATGAACCCCTGCGGATGAGCCAGGCGCCGCTGCCGATCTGGCCCGGCGATCATTTTCTCGCCAACATCAAGCAGACCCTGTTCGGATCTGGTCTCAGCGGCACTGAAACCGCGCCGGTCTGGCTGATGCTGCTGAACTCGCTGGCGATGGCGCTGATGATCTCCACCGGCAAGATCGCGATTTCGCTGCTGTCGGCCTTTGCCATCGTCTATTTCAAGTTCCCCTTCCGCATGACCTTCTTCTGGATGATCTTCATCACCCTGATGCTGCCGGTGGAGGTCCGCATCCTGCCCACCTTCGAGGTGGTGGCAAACCTGGGCATGCTGAACAGCTACTGGGGCCTGTCGATCCCGCTGATCGCCTCGGCCACCGCCACGTTCATGTTCCGCCAGGTGTTCCTGACGGTGCCGGATGAACTGCTGGAAAGCGCGCGCATAGACGGGGCCGGGCCGCTTCGGTTCTTCTTTGACATCCTGCTGCCGCTGTCGCGTACCAATATCGCGGCGCTGTTCGTGATCCTGTTTATCTACGGCTGGAACCAGTACCTCTGGCCGCTGTTGATCACCACCGACACCTCGATGACCACCATCGTGATGTCGATCAAGCAGATGCTGGAGGCGGCAGAGCAGAGCCCACAGTGGAACATCATCATGGCCACGGCCCTTCTGGCGATGATCCCGCCGGTGTTCGTGGTGATCGCAATGCAAAAGCTCTTTGTGCAGGGCTTGACGGAAACCGATAAGTAAGGCGCCCCGAAATGGCAGATATTCAACTCAAAGATCTGGTGAAATCCTACGGGCCAACCGAGGTGCTGCACCACGTCGAAGGCGACATCAAGGATGGCGAATTCGTCGTCATCGTCGGCCCCTCTGGCTGCGGCAAATCCACCCTGCTGCGCATGGTGGCGGGGCTGGAGACGGTGACCTCGGGCGAGATCGCCATTGGCGGCAAACGCGTGAACGAGCTGGAGCCCGCGTCGCGCGACATCGCCATGGTGTTCCAGAACTACGCGCTCTATCCGCATATGTCGGTGCGCGAAAACATGGCCTATGGCCTCAAGATCCGCAAACTCTCCAAGGAAGAGATCAACCGCCGGGTCGAGGAAGCGGCGGATATTCTTGAAATCAGGCAATACCTTGACCGCAAACCGCGGCAACTGTCCGGTGGCCAGCGCCAGCGGGTTGCCATGGGCCGCGCCATCGTGCGCGACCCGCAGGTGTTCCTGTTCGACGAGCCGCTGTCCAATCTGGATGCCAAACTGCGCGTGCAGATGCGGCTGGAGATCCGCAAACTGCAACAGCGGCTGGGGGTAACCTCGATCTATGTGACCCACGACCAGGTCGAGGCGATGACGCTGGGCGACCGGCTGATGGTGCTGAACGGCGGCTATGTCGAACAGTTCGGGACTCCGATCGAACTGTATGACCGCCCCGCTTCGGTGTTTGTGGCGGGATTCATCGGCAGCCCGGCGATGAACTTTCTGCCGACAGAGGTGCAGAACGGCCAGGCCATCCTGCCCGGTGGCGCGATGGTAGCGGTCGCCAGCCAGCACACCGGCGCCGCCACCTTTGGCATCCGCCCGGAACACCTGGAGGCGGATGAAGCCGGCGCAATTGCCATTCAGGTGGACATGCTCGAACAACTGGGCGCCAACACGCTGCTGCACGGGCGCCTGCAAGGCACCGATCACACACTGGTCGCCAGCGTGCCCGGCCATGCCACCGACGCGCCCGGCAGCCTGCGCCGCTTTGCAGTGCAGCCTGACCGCAGCCACCTGTTCGACGCCAGCAGCGGCAAACGGCTGGACAGCTGATGACCTATCCCCAACTCTCCGCCTTTGCCGGCGGCCCCGGCGTGATCCGCCTGGTCGGCCACCGCGGCGCCCGCGGGGTGCTGCCGGAAAACACCCTCGCAGGGTTTGAGTTCGCGCTGCAAGCCGGAGTCGAACTGCTGGAGCTGGATGTCACCGCCACCCGCGACGGGGTGGTGGTCATCACCCATAACCATCACCTGACGCCCTCGATGGTGCGCGACAGCAATGGCAACTGGCTGCAAGGCACCCCGCCCAAGGTCTCCGGGCTCAGCCATGAAGAATTGCTGCCCTATGACGTGGGCGGGCTGGACAGCCGCAGCGCCTATGGCCAGCGGTTCCCGGATCAGGCTTTTCTGCCGCAAACGCCAATCCCGCGATTGTCGGAGCTGCTGACCTTGCTGCAAGCGCCGCAGCATCGGCATGTACATCTGTTGCTGGAGATCAAATCCGATCCCGACCTGATGACCGACAAGGCTGCCCGCAGCGCCCTGGTGCAGGCGGTGGTCGACGAGGTGCGCGGCGCCGACGTTCAGGACCGCACCGTGCTGCACAGTTTTGATTGGGATCTGCTGGCCGATTGCCAGCGCATCGCGCCAGAGATGCCTGCCTCTTTCCTGACGCAGCTGCCGGACAACGACGACGACGTGGGCGAGGATTCCTCCAAGGCGGTGAACCCGGTCGCAGGCTTCAGCGTGCTGGAGCTGCCAGACAGGGTGGCCGACGCCGGTGGCCAGTTCTGGTGCCCCTACTATCTGGACATCACCGCCGAAGCACTGGCCCGTGCGCGTGAACTGGGGTTGATCACCGTGGTCTGGACCGCAAATGAAACTGCGGACATCACCCGCATGATCGAGCTGGGCGTCGATGCGATCTGCACGGACTATCCCGGCCGGGTGCAGCATCTGTTGCGCAGGCAGGGGCTGCACTGGCTGCCAGGGCCCCACCCATCCTGACCACCTGCTCCGGGGCGTCGGCCTTTGCCCGCCCCGGACGCTTCTCCATGCCGCTTAGGCAATGCGGCGCAATGGCTCCGGTCGCGCCTGCGCCGCCTCCTGCGACTGGCCCAGCTCGAACTGGCCGACCACCGCCGAGAGGCTGTGCGCCTCGTTTTGCAGCAGCTGGCTGGAGGCCGCGCCTTCTTCGGCCATGGCGGCGTTCTGCTGGGTCATGTTGTCCAGCTGGTGCATGGCGCCGTCGATCTTTTCCAGGCCCAGTGACTGGGTGCGCACCCCTTCGGCAATCTCGCTCACCAGACCGGACACGTCCGACACCTGTTCGATGATGCTGCTCAGCGCATCGCCCGCGCGGCCCACCATCGACACACCATTGGCGACATATTCCTCGCTGGCGGTGGTCAGCGCCTTGATCTGCCCCGCCGCGTTCGAGGCCCTTTGCGCCAGCGCCCGCACCTCTGAGGCAACCACCGCGAACCCCGCCCCCGCAGGGCCCGCGCGCGCCGCCTCCACCCCGGCATTCAGGGCCAGCAGATTGGTCTGGAAGGCCACATCGTCGATCAGGTTGATGATCTTGGAAATCTGGGCTGAGGCCTCCTGGATCTGGTCCATCGCCTCGACGGCAGAGATCACCACCCCACTGCTCTGCTCCGCCTCGCTGCGGGCGCCGCGCATGGTTTCATCCATCCGCCCGGCCCGCTCCGCGGTGGCCCGGATGCCGCCGGTCAGATCCCGGATGGCTGTTGCCGTTTCCTCCAGCGTCGCGGCCTGACTTTCGGTGCGGTGGGCCATTTCGGTGGCCGCGCCGCGCTGCTCTTCAGAGAACCGCCCGACATTCTGGGCCGCGCCCACGACCTCTCCCAGCGAACTGCGCAACCGTTCAAGGCTGCGGTTGAAATTCTCCCGCAGGGTCTCATATTGGCCGTCAAACGGCACCTCGATGTCGCAGGCCAGATTACCGCGTTGCAATTCCGCCAGCGCCGCACTCATCCCCTCGACCACCGCCGCCGTGTGGCGGGCCGCCTCGACCTCTCGGGCCGCCGCGGCGTCGGCCTCTTTCAGCTTGCCACGAAAGGTATCGAGGCTGCGGGCCAGGTCACCCAGCTCGTCGCCGCGGTCACGGCCCCGGATTTCGGTGTCATACTGGCTGTCGGCCAATGCGTTGGTGGCTTCGCGCAGGGCATGCACCGGCCGGGTGACACTGCGCGCCGCAAGCCAGGACACCCCGATCGCCGCCAACAGCGCCGCGCCGATCAGCGCTGCGGCAGTCAGCCGAATCCGCTCCACCGCGGCAAAGGCGGTGCGGGCGTCGGTCTCCAGCACCAGCGACCAGTCCAGCCCCGGCAGATGCAGCGGCAACACCATGGCAATCGCCGACGTGCCGAGGCTTGACGTCTCTGCCGCCATCTGGCCTTGCGCGCGGACCATGGCCGCCTGCACCTGCGGTGTCTGCGCCAGCGGCTCCAGAATGGGAAACAGCCCGGACACGGAGGCCGGGCTCCGCGCGCGGCCATCGCTGCTGACCACAAAGATGTTCTGATGGCTGCCCCCCGACAGGTTGCTGGTCAACGCATTGACGACGCCGTCGCTGCCCAACTGCACCGCGATCACACCCACCACCTGCTTGCGCTTGGAAAACACTGGCGCGGCCATGAAGGCCGCAACCCCGTCGCTGCCATGGGCGTAGCTGGCGAAATCCGCTGTCACCACGGTGCCGGCTTCCGCCTCCAGCGCCGACGCATAGACCTGCGCCAGGCCGCTGTCCGGCGCGTCCTGGATGTCGGTCATGAAATCACCCTGCTTGCGGACCGAATAGACCACCTGCCCCTTGGCGCTGATCAGGTAGAGATCTTTATACCCGTTCAGCCGCAGGCTTTGCAGGAAGGTCGGGTGATAGGTCACATGCGATTGGTTGTAGTAGCTGCCGTCGCCAGCATCCAGCAGCTCTTCGCGCTGGTCTGCGGGATGCGGGTTTGCCGCGGCATAAGTCTGCTTCAAATAGGCCACGGGGTCGTCTTCCTCGACCATGCCGATCACCCGTTCAAAGTTGCTGATGGCCCGGAACACCGCCGGCTGCCCGGCGAGGCTGGAGACATCCGAGCGCGCCGCCTGGATCAGGAACCCCAGCGCCTGGGCGCCGGATTTTGCCTCGATCTCCTGCGCGGCAAAAGCGTTTTCGCGGATGCTGCGCTCGGCCATCGAATAGACCAGCAGCGAGACGGTCACCAGAAATGCCCCGGTCAGCGCCACCATGATCAGTGGCAGTTTCAGCTTCAGCGGCAACTTGGTCAGGCGCGGCAAACGGGACATACTGGGCAATCTCCTGCAAGGCGGTCTCCGGATCGGATCCGGGATTGTCGGAGCGTAGACAGCAATGTCCTGACAAAACGTGTACCGTATATTTGCCGCTGATCCCGTCACCGCCGCCGCCAATCCGTTTGCAGCCCGTGGCCTGCCACGCCAAGGGGCGGCGACGCCGCGCCGGGCGCGCCCAACGGTCACCGCGCTGGCTGCGGTAGACGTCTGGAATCCCTCAGAGTTCTGATGGAATCTCTATTCCTGGAGATCCCTGCAACAGGACCACCAGCGTACTGACCGCCTGCCCCGCAGATCACGGCCCAAAACCGCGCAATTCTAAACACTCTTCCTGTAGCCCGGGCCGATCCGCACCGAACCGGGCCGCCCAACGGCCCCGCCAGATGAAAAACCGCCCCAGCGCTGGCGCGGTCAGTCACCGCTGTCTGGCCTCAGCCGGGCAGCGCGTCCAAGGCGTCGGCGATGGCACTCCAAAGCTCCTCCGCCGGTTCGGTGCCGACCGACAGTCGCACGAAGCCCGGCGCCACATCGTCCCCCCAGCGCGCGCGCCGCTCGGCTGAGCTGTGAACACCCCCAAAGGACGTCGCCGCGCGCAGCAGCGGGCAGCCGTTGATGAAGGCATCCGCCTGTTCGGCACTCTCCAGCGTCAGCGAAATAAGGAAGCCGAAGCGGGCCATCTGCCGCTTGGCCAGTGCATGGGCCGGATCCTGTGGCAGGCCGGGATAGCGCACCGTGCCGGCCTTGGGATGCGCTGCCAGCCGCTCGGCCAGCATTTCGGCGGTGCTGCACATACGATCAAACCGCAGCTCCAGCGTTTCCAGACCGCGATGCGCCAGCCAGGCCTCCTGCGGGCCGGGGATGCCACCGCCGAACTGGCGCCATTCGCGCGCAGCCGTCAGGATCGTCTCGTTGCGGGTGGACAGATGGCCCATCAGCACATCGGAATGGCCGCCCGGCGCCTTGGTGTCAGAGGCGACGACCACATCCGCGCCCAGGTCCAGCGGGCGCTGGCCCAGCGGGGTCATGGTGGTGTTGTCGACAATCAGCACGCCCCCCGCTGCATGCACAGCCTGCGAAATCGCGCGCAGGTCGCACAGGTCAAGACCGGGATTGGACGGCGTCTCGGCGAAGACCACGTCATAGCCCGCAAACCCGCCCTCGGCGAATTGCGCGCTGGGGCGCTGGTCGACCTCGACGCCCAGCTGCGCCAGGAACCGCTCGCTCAGCCGCCGGGTGACATAATAGCCGTCCGACGGGATCAGGATCCGAGAGCCTGCCTTTACGCAGGCAAACAGCGAGGCTGAGATCGCCGCCATGCCCGAGGGGTAGGCCAGCGTGGGCGCATCCTCCAGATAGGCCAGCACGTGCTCCAGATGTTCCCAGGTGGCATTGTCGGCGCGGCCATAGCTGGGTCCGCCCTGCCAGTCGCCCGGCAGATGATACATCGAACTCTGCGTCAACGGCAGCGCCACCGGGTCGCCCTCGGTCAGGGTGTTGCCGCGCAGATGCAGCATGGCTCCGGCTTTGGGGGCGGTGGGGGTGTCCATTGTCTGTGCCTCTTGCTTACGCCTGTTCTGCCAAAGTGTTACCCGCCCCGGACACAAAAGGAAATCGGCGGGTGCCGCAGGCCCGCAGGATTTTTTGGATTGCCCCTGACCGGATCCTCCCTAGGCTGGCGCGACCCTGTCCCCTACCCCACGGAGCCACCATGACCCAGATCACCGAACCGCTGCTGCAACAGATCCGCAGCCGTTTTGCCCAGGTCG
Organism: Leisingera sp. SA32; assembly: GCF_056033425.1. Lineage (NCBI taxonomy): Bacteria > Pseudomonadati > Pseudomonadota > Alphaproteobacteria > Rhodobacterales > Roseobacteraceae > Leisingera > Leisingera sp. SA32. Next base: position 206,999 of record NZ_JBVYHB010000006.1, read on the forward strand.
ACAGCTGTCCTGAGCAGGGCGCGCGCGTCTTTTTCGAAAATGCCGGCGGTGCGTTGACCCTGAAATCGGTGGTTGAAACCTCGGCCCGCTATGCGGCGATCCCCGACAACCAGGGCCGCGACAACCCCGGCAGCCACGCGCAGGTCGCCGCCATTGCCAAGGCGCGTGCAGACATGGGCGAGCTGATGAACGCGCCGGGCGGGCAGTTCTTTACCGGCGAAAGCGGCACCGAGCTGCTGTTTCGCCTCATCATGAACGCCTGCCTCGCCGCACCCGCCGGGGCCATCGTTCTGGGTTCGACGCTGGAGCACCCGGCAACGCGGGCCGCCTGCGCCCGCTGGGCCGGGGTGGCGCGGCAGCAGCATGTGCTGATCCCGCATGACGACGCCAGCGGCACCATCACCGCCCAGGCCTATGCCGAGGCTGTCACCCCCGACACGGCGGTGGCGACCATTGTACACACCTCGCCGGTGACCGGCATGGGGGTGGACGTGGCCGCTTGCGTCGCCGCCATCCGCGCGGTGGCACCGGAGTGTTTCATTATCATCGACGGCATCCAGCATGCCGCCCACGGGCAGATCGACCTGGCGGCTTACGGCGCAGATGGCTACGTGATCTCGCCTTACAAGATGTTTTCGCGTCATGGCTTTGGCCTTGCCTGGATCTCCGACCGGATGACGCGCCTGCCGCATGATGCGCTGATTGGCGGGCCCGCGGACACCTGGGAAATGGGGACCCGCGACAGCGGCAGCTATGCAACCCTGTCGGATGTGGCCGAGTACCTGGACTGGCTGGGCGGCGCGGTCAGCAGCAGCACCGATCGGCGCGACCGCTTCCGCGCCGCGGGGGCGGCGATCCATGCCCACGAAAAGACACTGACCGATGCGATGATCCACGGCACCGGCAACCTGCCCGGCCTGGCAGAGCTGCCGGGCCTCACCATCCTGGGCGGCGCCGACAACCCCGCGCGTGAGGGGTTGGTCTGCTTTGCATTGAACAGCCTGGCCTCGGCAGAGGTGGTGAAGCGCCTGAACGCAGCAGGCATCCGCACCCATCTGCGCAAGGCGGATCATTATTCGGGCAATATCCTGACGCCCTTGGGCCTCGACGCCTGTGTGCGGGTTTCCCTGTGTCACTACAACACGCTGGGCGAGGTTGCGGCCTTCCTGGCGGTGATGAAGGAGCTCGCCGCCTGAGCCACCCCCGCATTCTGCCTGTGGGCGACGTGCATCACTGCGCGACAAACACCCCGCTGGCGACCGGTTTGGTTACCGCCGCGCATAAAAATCGGTCTAGGCTGGCTCAAAGTCCGCATCAAAAGCGGGCGACGAGAGGCAAGTCATGAGCAGATCTTCTTGGGCGGTGCGTTCCGTATTGCTGGCCGGAACCGTTCTGTGCAGCTGTACTGTTGTCGGGCGCGACTATCAGCGTCCCGACGTGGCGGTGCCTGCCAGCTATTACCAAAGCCGCGGCACGGACACCGTACAGGCGGCCAGCGCCCCTTGGTGGCAGGGGCTGAACGATGCCACGCTGAACCGGTTGGTCAGCGCCGGGTTGGCCCAGAACCTCAGCCTTCAGGCCGCACGGGAGCGACTGAAGGCGGCCGAGGCCACCCGCCGCGGCAGCGGCCGGGTGCAGCAGGTCGATGGCGGTCTGGAAGCCAGCTCGATTTTCTCGCGGCGGGAGTCGCAGAACGGCTCCAGCAACCTAGACCAGGCCACGATTGACGCCACCTATGTGTTCGATCTGTTCGGTGGTTTCCAACGTCGCTCGGAACGCGCGGTGGCAGATCGCGACGCACAGTTCTACCAGATGGCCACCACGCGGCTGGCGATCATCGACGCCATCACCCGCACCTATATCCAGGCCCGCTATTTCCAGCGCGGCGCCGATGTGACCCGCAAGACCATCGCCCTGCGCCAGCAGATCCTGGGCACCGTTCAGGAACTGCAGGAGGCCCAGGCGGTGCTGGCGCTGGATGTGGAGCGCACCAAGCTGCAGGTTGCCAGCGCCAAGGCCGACCTGCCCGGGTTTGTCGCCAACTATGAGGCATCGGTCTATGCATTGGCCACGCTGCTGGACCGGGACGCGGCAGAGGTCTTTCAGATGATGCAAGGCCGCTATGGCCAGCCCTACCCGGCCAGCCAGCCGGAACTGGGCGTGCCAGCCGCCCTGCTGCGCAATCGCCCCGATGTGCTGCTGGCCGAGGCACAGCTGCGCAGCGCCACTGCCGCCATCGGCGTCAGCGAGGCTGAGCTTTATCCCTCGTTGGAAGTGACCGGGCAGGTGCAGGCCAGCCGTGGGCTGGATAATCTTTATACCATCGGTCCGGTCCTGACCCTGCCGCTGTTCAACCGCCCGGTGTTGCGCAGCCTGCGCCAGCGCGCCATCGCAGAGGCCAAGGCAACGGAATATGATTACCGCGCCGCCATCCGCGCCGCGGTGGAGGAGGTGCAGGCCCAACAAAGCGCGCTCAGATCCGCCCGCCAAAGCGTCGCGGCCCAAACCCGTGCGGTCAATCTGGGCACCAAGGTGGCCAGCCTCGCGCGCGAAACCTTCCGTGCGAGCGAAATCACCCTGTTTGACCTGCTCTCGACCGAGGAGGCCCTGCGCACCAATGAGCTGAACCTGATTGCCGCACGCCGCGATCTGGCGCTGACCTGGGCCGGGCTGCAAATCTCGCTGGGCCAGGGTTGGGCCGCGGATCAGGATCCGGGCAGCGCCGTGGTCAAGGTCGCCAAGAAATAGACGGTAGAAACCACACGGCCCGCCCCTCGCGGGCGGGCCTTTTGCAATGTGTCGTGTACGCTGGCGCGGATCCGGCCGCGGCGGTCAGCCCTGCGGCTGTTCCATCCGTTCGACCATCTGCCGCGCACGCTTGCATTGCAGCTTGTCGCGCAGCGGGCTGTCGGGGTCGATGTCCTTGGCGCAGACCACGCATTTGTCCGCGCCGGAAATCGCGTTCAGCCCGCCACAGCTACCCTTGATCTTCTTGCCCATCAGGATCACCCCCAGCGACATGCCTAGGGTGATGATCAGCAGCAGGATGAAGGCCAGAAGAAAAGTGCTCATGATACGGCTCCCGCGCGGTGGATCAGTTGGCGTTCAGCGCGTCAAAGGCGCTGCTGGTGGCGGTGATATAGGCATCCTCGCCCGCCGTCACATCCCGATCGATGAAATACACGGCAAGTTTATGCGCCTCCGCCACGGCCAGCCCCGCCTCGCGGCCCAACACCAGCATCGCGGTGGCCCAGGCATCAGCCAGCATGGCGTTTTCGGCCAGCACCGTCACAGAGGTGGTGGCATGGGTCACCGGCCGGCCCGACACCGGATCGAGGATATGGGAATAGCGACGCCCCTCATGTTCAAAGTAGTTGCGGTAATCCCCGGACGTCGCCAGACCCAGATTGCTCACCGGCACCACCAGCTGCACGGTCTGCGCTGCGGCGTCGGGTTTCTCGATGCCGATGCGCCAGGGCTCGCCCGCGAGGTTCTGCCCCTTGGTCACCAGATCACCGCCGATCTCGACCATGTAGCTCTCGATCTCAAAGCCCTGCAAAGTCTCGGCCACCGCATCGACGCCATAGCCCTTGGCGATGGCCGACAGGTTGATGCCAACGTCGGGCGCGGATTTGGCCAGGGTGCCACCCGCGCTGTCCAGCGTCAGCAGGCGCGCCTGGCCGACCTCCTGCAACGCCGCCGTGATCGCGTCATCCGATGGCAACGGATCCTCCGGTTTGCGCGGGCCAAAGCCCCACAGCTCAATCAGCGGACCCAGGGTGACATCAAACTTGCCGCCGCTCTTTTCATGCACGTCATTGGCCGCGGCCACCACATGGGCAAACTCCGCCGAGATCGCGACCGGCGCGGTGCTGTCCGCGGCGGAGAAGGTCGAGACCTCGGAGTTGGGATCCCAGTTCGACATCTTGGCGTTGACCGCCGCCAGCGTGTCCTCGATCGCCGCCGCCAGCGCTTCGCCGTCCAGATCGGTGCCGATCGCGGTCACATTGTAGGTCGTGCCCATGGTCTCGCCCGACAGGCGCAGCTCCTCGGGATCGCTGGCAAACCAGCATCCCGGCACCAGCAGGATCAGGGCAAACAGGAACCATCTCGGCATGTGGAAAGCCTCCGCAACAAAAAGCTGGCGCACGTATGCCCGCGACCCGTGGCAGAGTCAAACCCGGCCGCGGCAGTGCTTCAGAACTTCAGCGGCACAAAAGCCAGCGCCAGCAGTCCCAGCGCAGCCGGCACCCCGAACAGCCAGGCCCGCAGCCGCGCATTGGGCGGCTGCTCCTTCCAGGTCTTGCGGTACATATGGCCGCAGACCACCACCACGAACACCAGCAGCGCCCCGGTCACCGGCGTCAGGTAAAGCCTATCGAACATGTTGTTTTCCTGCCGTTGTTAGCGCTCGCGAAATTTCAACCCTTTCAGGTTTCCAATCCCGCGTTAAGATGAGCGGGAGACCTGACACAGACCAGGAGGAGACCCATTATGGCACCGTTCTCTTATCAGCCGCCGACCCGTGGCGACAAGGAAGACAAGCACACCTACAGCCAGACCGCCGACACGGCACTGTCACATGATCAATCCACCGTGGCCAAGCTGCTGGAGAAGAAAGGCGATGCGGTATTTTCCATTCGCCCCGGCGACACGGTTGGCCACGCCGTGGAGGTGCTGCGCGACAAACACATCGGCGCGCTTCTGGTCACCGATCAGAATGGCCAGTTGCAGGGCATCCTGTCCGAGCGCGACATCGTGCGGCGCATGGCCGAGACGCCGGGCCAGACCCTGCCGCAGAAAGTCGCCGACCTGATGACCCAGGAGGTCAAGACCTGTGCGCCGGAAGATCTGTTGATCGATGTGGCCAAGGTGATGAACACCGGTCGCTTCCGTCACATGCCGGTGATGGATGACGGCCATCTGCGCGGGATGATCACCATCGGTGACGTGGTGAACTATCGGTTGCAGGAGCTGGAGTATGAAGCCCTGCGCATGAAGCAGATGATCGTCGGCTGACCCCCGCGGCGCCTTGGCATTCCGTTCCGGCGCCCCCGGCGGGCGCCGGACAAATCGCATTTCTGGCAACCTCTGCGCGGGTGGCCGACACATGGCTTTGGTTGAAAAATACTACTCAGTAGCATACATTCAGCACAGGCCACCTGTCCGGAGAATGCCCCATGAGTGTCAAAGCCTCCATTTCCCTCAGCGAATCCCAGGACGCCTTTGCCCGCGACCTGGTGGCCCAGGGCCGCTTTGCCAGTGTCAGCGCGGTGATGCAGCAGGGGCTCGAGCTGCTCCGGGCCGAGACCGAGGCCCGCGCCGCAGAGACCGAAGCCCTGCGCGCCCTTCTGAAAGAACGCCGCGACGGCACCTTCTCCGATACGCAGGAGATGCGCCACAGCACCCGCGCCATGCTGGCCCGCAAGAAAGCGCAGCATGGCCTATAGGGTCGTTGCGGCGGCTGATGTCGCCCGGGATCTGGATGCCATCTTCGATTTCCTCTTTGAGGCTGCGCTCGGCTTCGGCGAAGATCCGCAAACCGCCTTTGACCGCGCCTCGAACCGCATCCTGTGGATTGAAACCGCGATGCGGGATCTCACCAAGGCCCCCTTTCAGGGCACTCTGCGCCCCGAGCTGGGCGCGGGCCTGCGCGCTGTGACCAAGGGGCGCGCAATTTTTTGTTTTGACCTTGTCGAAGACGAACAGTTGCTGCGCGTCCTGGCGGTCTTTTTTGGCGGTCAGGATCATCAGCGGCAAATGCTGCTGCGCCTGCTCTCCCCCCACCGAGACAACTGACCACCCCCGACCCTCCGCCACCAAGACGCAAAAACCCCGGATGATGCCATCCGGGGTTTTCTGGTTTTTCGGGAGCTTAGCCGCCGAAATCGTCCAGCATGATGTCTTCGCGGTCGACACCCAGTTCCAGCAACATGTTGATCACCGATTGGTTCATGATCGGCGGACCACACATGTAGAATTCGCAGTCTTCCGGCGCCGGGTGGTTCTTGAGGTATTCCTCATACAGAACGTTGTGGATGAAGCCGGTGTAGCCTTTCCAGTCGTCCTCGGGCTGGGCATCGGACAGCGCCACGTGCCATTCGAAGTTGTCGAACTCCTCGGCCAGCTTGTCGAAGTCCTCGACAAAGAACATCTCCTTCTTCGAGCGCGCGCCGTACCAGAAGCTGATCTTGCGGTCACGGTTCTCCAGCCGCTTCAGCTGGTCGAAGATGTGGCTGCGCATCGGTGCCATGCCGGCACCACCGCCGATAAAGACCATTTCCTTTTGCGTGTCGCGGGCGAAGAACTCGCCGAAGGGTCCGGAAATGGTGACCTCGTCGCCCGGTTTCAGGTTGAAGATATACGACGACATCTTGCCGGCCGGAATATCGGTGCTGCCCGGCGGCGGCGAGGCGACGCGGACGTTGAGCATGATGATGCCCTTTTCGTCCGGGTAGTTCGCCATCGAATAGGCACGCTCCAGCGGCTCGTCCACGACGGATTTGTACTGCCACAGGTTAAACCGGTCCCAGTCCTCACGGTACTCCTCCTGCACGTCGAAATCGGTGTAGGACAGCTGGTGCGCGGGCGCTTCGATCTGGATGTAGCCACCGGCGCGGAAGTTGACGTCCTCGCCCTCGGGCAGCTCCAGCACCAGCGCCTTGATGAAGGTCGCGACGTTGTCGTTGGAGCGCACCTTGCAGCGCCATTTCTTGACGCCGAAGACTTCCTCGGGGACTTCGACCTCCATGTCCTGCTTGACCGCCACCTGACAGGACAGGCGATCCCCGCAGGCGGCTTCGCGCTTGGTGATGTGGCTTTCTTCGGTCGGCAGGATAGAGCCACCCCCAGAATGCACACGCACCTTGCACTGCGCGCAGGTGCCACCGCCGCCGCAGGCGGAGGGCACGAACAGTTTCTCTGCCGCCAGCGTCTGCAACAGCTTGCCGCCCGCAGGCACAGAGATGGTTTTCTCACCGTTGATGGTGATGTTGACGTTGCCGGTCGAGACCAGGCGGGACCGGGCGGCCAGAATGATGGCCACCAGCCCCAGCACGATCACCGTGAACAGGACAACGCCGAGCGTGAAAGTTTCCATAAGTTCCGCGCTCCCTTACAGTTTGACGCCGCTGAAGGACATGAAAGCCAGCGCCATCAGACCTGCGGTAATAAAGGTGATGCCCAGACCCTGAAGCCCGTCCGGCACGTCGGAGTATTTCAGCTTCTCGCGCACGCCGGCCATGGCGGTGATCGCCAGCGCCCAGCCAAAGCCGGAGGACAGACCATAGGTCGCCGCCTCGGCAAAGTTGTAGTCGCGTTCCACCATGAACAGCGAGCCACCCAGGATCGCGCAGTTCACGGTAATCAGCGGCAAGAAGATGCCCAAGGCGTTGTAAAGCGGCGGGAAATACTTATCCAGGATCATCTCCAGGATCTGCACCATGGCCGCGATCACCCCGATATAGGAGATCAGACCAAGGAAGGTCAGATCCACATCGGGAAAGCCCGCCCAGGCCAGCGCGCCGGGTTTCAACAGGTAGGTCAGCAGCAGGTTGTTGGCCGGAACCGTGATCGCCTGCACCAGCATGACAGAGATACCCAGCCCCAGCGCGGTCGAGATCTTTTTCGACACCGCGATGAAGGTACACATGCCCAGAAAGAAGGACAGCGCCAGGTTTTCAACAAAGATGGCCTTGACGGCCAGGGAAATAAGCCCCTCCATCAGTGCGCCTCCACGGATTGGATTTTGAATTCACGCTCTTCAACCTGGGCCGGTTTCCAGGTGCGGAAGCCCCAGATGATCAGACCGATGATAAAGAACGCCGAGGGCGGCAGCAGCAGCATGCCGTTGGGCACATACCAGCCACCATTGTTCACGGTTTCCAGGATGGTGAAGCCAAACAGCGACCCCGCGCCGAACAGCTCGCGGACGAAGCCCACCAGCATCAGGATCAAGCCGTAGCCCAGGCCGTTGCCGACGCCGTCGATGAAGGACGCCACTGGCGGGTTCTTCATCGCGAATGCCTCGGCGCGGCCCATCACGATGCAGTTGGTGATGATCAGGCCGACGAAGACCGACAGGGTTTTTGAAATCTCAAAGGCATAGGCCTTCAGCACCTGGTCCACCAGGATCACCAGCGACGCGATGATGACCATCTGCACAATGATCCGGATCGACCCCGGAATCTGGTTGCGCAGGATCGAGATGAACATCGACGAGAACGCGGTCACGAAGGTCACCGCCAGGGTCATCACAAACGCCACCTGCAAGGACGATGTCACCGCCAGCGCCGAACAGATGCCCAGCACCTGAAGCGTGATCGGGTTGTTGTCGACCAGCGGGTCGACCAGCATGTCTTTCTTGGTCTGCGCCATATCAGAGCTCTCCCGCTTGCAGGGCGTCCAGGAACGGGCCGTAACCTTCTTCGCCCATCCAGAATTTCACCAGGTTGTCCACACCGACAGAGGTCAGCGTCGCACCGGCCAGCGCATCAATGTGATGCTCCGGCCCGGCCGGCCCTTGGGTCTTGGCCACGCTGATTTTCAGCGCCCCGGTTTCGCCCCGCACCTTCTTGCCCGGCCACAACGCCTTCCAGCGCGGGTTGTCCACCTCGGCACCCAGGCCCGGCGTCTCGCCGTGCTGGTAGAACTGCAGGCCATAGATGTCGTTGCCGTTTTCCTCCAGCGCGATGAAGCCGTAGAGGGTCGACCACAGGCCATAGCCGTGGATCGGCAGGATCACCTTGTCCAGGTCACCGTTTTCCTCGCGCAGCAGGTACACGGTCTTGTAGCGCGACTGGCGGCCGATGCCTGCCGGGTCGTTCTCCAGTTCGCGGCCCAGCTCAGGGTCCTGTGCCGCGGCCAGACCGTCAAAGGTTGCGGCGTCGAACTGGTCGGTGAACGTACCGGTCGAAAGATCCAGCACCCGCGGTTCAAACGCCTCAAAGGCTTCGGCCACGTCCTGATCGGGCCGATACAGCCCGGCCACCTGCAACACGTTCAGCTGCTTGTCGCGCTTGCGGTTGATCTCCTGCACCGGGCGCAGGGAGACGGCAGCAGCGGACACGATCATCGAGGCCAGCAGGCAGACACCCACCGCGATCACGACGGTCTTGCCCACCGAATCCGGCGATGCGGCAAGGAAACGGCCAATCAGGCCCTTGCTTTGGGAATCAGCCATGGCGGCGCGCCCTCCGTTTGATGTTTGCCTGCACCACAAAATGGTCGATCAGCGGTGCAAAGACGTTGCCGAACAGGATTGCCAGCATCATGCCTTCGGGGAAGGCCGGGTTCAGCACCCGGATCAGCACCACCATCACCCCGATCAGCGCGCCATAGATGTAGCGGCCAAGGTTGGTGTGGGACGCCGACACCGGCTCTGTCACCATGAACACCAGGCCAAAGGCATAGCCGCCCAGCACCAGATGCCAATACCAGGGCATTGCGAACATCGGGTTGGTGTCGGACCCGATCAGGTTCAGCAGCATCGAAAACGCGATCATACCACCGAGGCAGCCCGCGATCAGGCGCCAGTTGGCGATCTTGGTGGCCAGCAGGAACACGAGGCCAATGGCACAGGCCAGCGTCGAGGTCTCGCCAAAGCTGCCCTGGATGGTGCCATAAAACGCGTCCGACCACTCGATCCCCTTGGCGGCCAGCGCCTGAAAACCATCCGCTGCGGAAACACCCAGCGCGGTGGCGCCGGAATAGCCGTCAACCGGGGTCCAGACACTGTCACCCGACATGTTGGCGGGATAGGCAAAATACAGGAACGCACGGCCCGTCAGCGCCGGATTCAAGAAGTTTTTGCCAGTGCCGCCAAAGACTTCCTTGCCGATGACCACGCCAAAGATGATCCCCAGTGCCACCTGCCACAGCGGCGCCGAGGCGGGCATGATCAGCGTGTACAGCATCGAGGTCACAAGGAAGCCCTCGTTCACCTCATGGCCGCGCACGGTGGCAAAGATCACCTCAAAGATGCCGCCTGCCACCAGTGTCACGACATAGATCGGCAGGAAATACAGGAACCCGTGGGCGATGTTCGCCATCGGGTTCGCTGCGTCCAGCGAGATGCCCAGCGTGTTCAGAATGGCGATGCGCCAGCCGGTGGCGGCATCCGCCCCCAGCGCCGCAATCGCGGAATTGGTCTGGTAGCCGGTGTTCCACATGCCCCACAGGATGCAGGGGATGGTGGCGATCACCACGTAGGTCATGATCCGCTTCATATCGACATATGAACGCGCATGCGGTGCCGCGGTGGTGACGGTTTTTGGTGTGTAGAGAAAGCTCTCCACCATCTCGTAGACGGGGAAGAGTTTCTCGTATTTGCCGCCCTTTTCAAAGTGCGGCTCGATGCTGTCAAAGAAGCTGCGCAATCCCATCCGGCTCAGCCCTCCTTTTCAATCTTGGTCAGGCAGTCGCGCAAGGCTTGCCCGTATTCGTACTTGGCCGGGCAGGCAAAGCCGACAAGGCCCATGTCTTCCTCGTCCAGTTCCAGTGCGCCCAGTGCCTGTGCGCTGTCGGTGTCCATCACCAACAGGGCGCGCAGCAGCTGCGTCGGCAGGTAATCCTGCGGCATCAGTTGTTCGAACGTGCCGGTGGGCACCATCGCGCGGCGGCCACCGTTCAGGTTGCTGGTCAGACCAAACAGCTTGCGCGTCAGGGCTGACCCCAGCACCGGCTGCACCGCGTATTTGCTGCCCATCGGGCGGATCCAGCCCAGCGGGATCTGCTTGCGGTCTTCCTCGATGATGGCGACCTGACGGGCAAAGCGGCCCAGGTAGGCCAGCGGCCCGGCAGCGGCGCGGCCCGACAGGATCGTGCCGGAGATCACCCGCACAGGGCCATCCGCCGCGATCTCGCCGCGGGTCAGCTCATCCAGGTTCGCGCCCATCACGGTGCGCAGCAGGCGCGGATTGCGCGCAGCCGGACCAGACAGCGCCACCACGGTGTTGGGATCCAGATGACCGGTCTGCAACAGGCGACCAATGGCGATCACATCCTGATAGGAAATCGTCCAGACCTCGCTGTCGCTGCGCAAGGGGTGCAGGAAATGGATATGGGTGCCCGCCAGCCCGCTGGGATGCGGTCCTGCAAAGGCCGCGGCTTCAACCCCGGCAATGTCGCTGCCCGGGATGCTGTCGCCGGCCTTCTGGCACAGGAAGGTTGTGCCCTCGGTCAGCAGCGTCAGTGCAGTCAACCCGGTCTCGAACGCCTCGGCCGCGTCGTTGATGATGACCGCGGCATCGGCGGCCAGCGGCTCGGAGTCCATCGCGGTCACAAAGATTGCGTCGGGCTTGCTGCCCGGCTGCGGCATCTTGGAATAGGGGCGCGTGCGGAACGAGGTCCACAGACCCGCCGCGCACAGCTTCTCGGTCAGACCTTCGGCGCTGTCGCTGTTGCCGGTGGCGGAAAAGTCGACGCCCGCGTCCTCAGCATCGGAGACCGCGATCACCACGCTCTGCAACACCCGGCGCGCGCCGCGGTTGATCGCCACGACCTTGCCGGTCAGCGGCGCCACCATCATCGCGGCCTCTGCGTCCTTGTGGCAGAACAGCGGCGTGCCGCGGCGGACCTCGTCGCCTTCCTGCACCAGCATGCGCGGTTTCAGCCCCAGGTAATCCGGCCCCAGCACTGCCACCGACGTGATGGCCGGGCCCGGTTGGATGGTCTGTTCCGGCGCGCCTGTCACCGGCAGATCCAGCCCCTTCCTCAAGTTAAATGTTTTCATATCTGGCTTACGTCCTTCCGAGGCCGATTCCCGTGGCGGTTCTTATCTGTTTCCGGCGGTTTAGACAAAGAAAACGCCGGCATTGGTCGTCTTCGACGCAACGCAGCGGTGCCGGGCCTTTTTTCCCGCGCGCACTCGAATCAAATTTGCCGCCGAAAGGCAAGGGCGCGCGCCCCGATCGGGCGCGTTTTCCACAGACTTCGCCGCAATCGGGCCGGTTTGCCGCATCTGCGCACGGCGGTCGTCCGATAGCACCCCGCGCGCGCCTGCCGCCCGCACTCCTCTTAATGACCCCGATTTTGCCCCCCGCCCCTGCCCTGCCCCGTGGCTGCGGCTTGATTCGGCGCAGTCAGTCGTCACGCGCCCCCGCCGCGCCCCAAGGGCGCCACCGCCGCAAACGCCGATTTACCGGGACTGAAAGGGTTGTTTCGTTTGTTTTCAGATGCTTGGCGAAAAATCCCAGCTTAGGCCCACAGATCCCGCCGTCGGTTGGCGGGCGGCTTAGCCTCTGAAAAGCAAGGAATCTGTTGCATAGGCCCGTCGGCATTGCGTATAGAAACGTTAAATAAGGCGCTGACGCAAAACAGCGTTACTATCGAGAGGGCAGCAGGTGGCAGAGGCACTCCACATCAATCAGCGTATCCGCGAGAACGCGGAAAACCTCAGCGCGGCCCTTGAGAGCCACATGCTGCAGAGTTTTGCGCCAGACGCAAGGAAGGAGTTGCGGCTGTTCAGCGCCGGCGAGGCGGCGGAGATGCTGGGCATTTCCTCCAGCTTCCTGCGCAAGCTGCACTTCGACGGCAAACTGCCTGAGGTCCACACCACTCCGGGCGGCCGGCGCCATTACTCCGCCGCCGATCTGCTGGAGATGCGCAAGATCCTGGATGCGGCGGCCAAGACGCCCGGCACCTACTTGCGCGGCCGACGCGCGGGCGACAAGGTGCAGGTGCTGTCCTTCCTCAACTTCAAGGGCGGCTCGGGCAAGACCACCTCCTCGATCCACACCGCCCAGCGTCTCGCGCTCAAGGGCTACCGGGTTTTGGCGGTGGACATCGACCCGCAGGCGTCTCTGACAACCCTGTTTGGCTACCGGCCAGAGGTCGATTTCCTGGAGACCGGCACCATCTATGACGCGATCCGCTATGACGATCCGGTGCCGATGCGCCAGATCATCCAGAAAACCTATTTCAGCGGTCTCGATCTCGCCCCCGGCGGGCTGATCCTGCAGGAATTCGAGCATGAAACCCCGCAGGCGCTGCTGAACAACATCCAACCGGCCTTCTTTGCCCGCATGGCCGCTGCCTTGCAGGAAGTGGAGCAGGATTACGACGTCATCATCTTCGACTGCCCGCCGCAGCTGGGCTATCTGACGATGTCGGCGCTTTGCGCGTCGACCGGGGTGCTGATCACCGTGGTGCCCAACATGCTCGACGTCGCCTCCATGTCGCAGTTCCTGCAAATGGCCGCCGAACTGCTGGACGTGGTCTCGGACGCCGGCGCGGCGCTGGAGTTTGATTTCCTGCGCTTCCTCATCAACCGCTATGAGCCCAACGACGGGCCGCAACAGCAGGTGGTCGCCTTCATGCGGCAGCTTTTCGGCGAAGAGGTGATGGTGGCGCCGATGCTGAAATCCACCGCCATTTCCGATGCGGGCCTGACCCAGCAAACGGTCTATGAGGTCGAAAGATCCCAGTTTCACAGGTCAACCTACGACCGTGCGGTCGATTCACTCAATCAAGTTAACGATGAGATAGAATCGCTCCTTCAACAGGCATGGAGGCGTTGATGGCACGCAAAGGCATTCTGAATTCCGCCCTGAAACCCGGCAATCCGGCCCCCACGACGGCCAAGCCCAAGATGATGCCGCGCGGCGCTGTCGGGGCGTTGCAATCTTCGCTCAGCAAATTGCAGGAAAGCGCGGTGCAGGAGATCGACACCGGACTGATCGACGACGCCGGCTACGAGGATCGCCTGTCCAGCGGCGGCGAGGCACAACAACAGCTGATGGAGAGCCTGCGGACCTATGGTCAGCAGGTTCCTGTGCTGCTGCGCCCCCACCCCAAGACACCGGGACGCTACGAAATCGTCTATGGCCGCCGTCGTCTGATGGCGCTGCGCCAGCTCGGCCTGCCGGTCAAGGCGATGGTGCGGCAGCTGGACGATCACGCGCTGGTGATGGCACAGGGACAGGAAAACACCGCCCGTCTGGATCTGAGTTTCATCGAAAAGGCGTCCTTCGCGGCGCAGCTTCAGGCGGATGGCTATGACCGGCAGACAATTGCCGCGGCGCTGTCGATCGACCTGCCGATGGTGTCGCGGATGCTCAAGGTGGGCACCGCGTTTGAGTTGCCATTCCTGCGACTGATCGGCGCCGCCCCCAGCATCGGGCGCGAACGCTGGATGACGCTGGTCAAACTGTTTCAGGAGCCAGGTGTGCGCAGCCGCGCGGTGGCCTATGCCAACACCCCGGATTTCCTGACCCATGATTCCGATGGCCGGTTCGAGGCGGTGCTAAACCGCGCGCAGGAAGCGTATGACGCCGTCCACCAGGCCGACAAGCCAACCCCTGCCCCGGCCACAACCCGCGCGCTGCCCGGCCCGGACGGCGCGGCGCTGGCCGGGCTGAAAACCACGGCCAAGGGCATCACGCTGACGATCGCGGAAAAGGATGCACCGGGTTTTGGCAGCTGGTTCGACGATAACGCAGAAACCATCCTGCAAGAGCTTCACCACCGCTGGCAGCAAGACCAGACCGACGGCTGAAGAATAAACAAGAGCAGAGCAACCAAGAAAGACAGGAGGCACGAGCAGACGGCAAAAGAAAAGCCCCCCAGGACATCACATCCCAGAAGGCCGTTCTCAGATTTAGCACCTTTGGAATAGCCCTTCACCGTTGAGACTGTCAACTCCATGCGTTGCATGGGGGCGGGTATTTTTTGGCCTTTCGTGAAAATTGACATGGAAATGGCGTCCCAAACCTCATTTGGGCGGCTGGACCAGTGCGACCTGACGGTAGCGTCCCATGACAAATGGGACCTGCTGGCCGCGCTGACCCTTGCCGCTGCCGAATTCGATCTTGGCCATCGCACCTTGGGCGTGCTGAAAGCCTTGATGACGTTTCTGCCCAGCCGCGAGATCACCCCGCAGCGCCACAGTGCGATCGTGTTCCCCTCGAATCGCAAGCTGTCGGAACGGCTGAACGGCATGCCCGAGAGCACCCTGCGGCGTCATCTGGCGCGCCTGGCAGATCTCGGAATTGTCAGCCGTCACAATAGCCCCAACCGCAAACGCTACGCCCGTCACAGCGGCGGCGATTGCCAGCTCGCCTTTGGCTTTGACCTGTCGCCCCTGGCGGTGCACGCTGAGCAGATCCGCGATGCTGCACGGGCGGAAAAACAACGCACCGAACGCCTCGCCGTGCTGCGCGACCGGGTGGCTGTTCTGCGCCAGCAGCTTCTGGACTGTGCGCCGGACCACGCCGCGGACCTGCTTGAAACGGTACGCAAACTGCTGCGCCGCAAGCCCTGTGAAGTGGCCCTGTCCCAAGCGGAGGCCGATCTGACGCGCGAACTCGCCTGTCTGCGCCCGGTCACCGGGACGGCGCAGGACAAGCTGCCGACAAAAGAAATGAGCGGCAGCAACAGCCAGAATGAGCGGCACATACAGGATTCAATTAAATATGATTCTGACTCTGAAAAGAGGATTGTGCCCGACGATCCAGATCCGCAAACACCTGTGGTGACCGCAAAGCCTGGAAGCAGAGAAACGATCAGCCTCATTTCCGAGAGCAACCTAGCGACCCTGTTACAGGCCTGTCCTGCGGTGCAAGCCTATTACCCCGATCAACTGCAAAACTGGCAGGATGCCGACAGGGCGGCTGAGAAACTCTCGCCGATGATGGGCATCGACAGCCCGGTGCTGAACGACGCCCGCGCCGCCATGGGGCGCAAGAACGCCGCGACCGTGATCCTGTGCATGCTGGAGAAAGTCGGCACCATCCGCAGCCCCGGCGCCTACCTGCGGCGGCTGGCGCAAAAGGCCCGCACAGGGCAGTTTTCGCCAGCGCCGATGCTGAATGCGCTGCTTCAGCGGCAGAGCCGATCCGCGATTGTCAGCTGACAATTCACGGTCCCGCCCCGGCGCGCCCACGGCATTTGCGCAGGCGCTGGTCCCTCGGTGACAAAATTGTCAGCTGACAATTTTTCTGGCAGCCTGATCCGCAGAGCGTGAAAAGACCCAGCAAAAGAGGTCAAGCAATGTTGGCGATCCTGCGAAACCGCACCTACCGGCACCTGTTTCTGGCGCAGGTGGTTGCCCTCAGCGGCACCGGACTGGCCACCGTGGCGCTTGGGCTGCTGGCCTATGATCTGGCCGGGCCGCGCGCTGGCATCGTGCTTGGCACGGCCTTGACGATCAAGATGCTGGCCTATGTCACCGTCGCCCCGATTGCCGCGGCCCTGGCCGAGCAGCTGGACCGGCGGCGAATGCTGGTGATGTTGGACCTTTTGCGCATGGCAGTGGCCATCTGCCTGCCCTTCGTCAGCGCGGTCTGGCAGGTCTACGTGCTGATCTTCCTGCTGCAAGCGGCCTCTGCCGGCTTTACCCCTGCGTTTCAGGCCAGCATCCCGGATGTGCTGCCGCAGGAGCGCGATTATACCCGCGCGCTGTCCCTGTCCCGCCTCGCCTATGAACTGGAGAGCCTGGCCAGCCCGACCCTGGCGGCGGGGCTGTTGCTGCTGGTCACTTTTGACCACCTGTTCTGGGGCACTGCCGCAGGCTTCGCGGCCTCGGCCCTGTTGCTGCTGACAATCACCCTGCCCTCACCTGCGCCCAAGGCGCCGCGCCCGATCTATGAGCGCACCACCCGCGGTATCCGTAATTACCTGCGCACGCCCCGCCTGCGCGGCTTGCTGGCCCTCAGCTGGGCGGCGGCGGCGATCAGTGCGATGGTCATCGTCAACACGGTGGTGCTGGTGCGCGCGCAAATGGGACTGGGAGAAAGCCAGATGGCACTGGCCCTGGCGGCTTTTGGCGGCGGCTCAATGCTGGTCGCACTGGCGTTACCGCGGCTGCTGGAGCACCTGCCCGATCGTCGGGTGATGCTGACGGGTGCGGAGTTGGGCACCGCGGTGTTTCTGGGGCTGGCGCTGGTCGACCTGCTGGACGGCCTGACCTTTGGGCTGCTGCTGCTGGGCTGGACGCTGAGCGGTGCGGCCTACAGCGCCATCCTGACCCCCGCGGGCCGGGTGTTGGCGCGCTCGGCCCATGCGGCGGACCGCCCGGCGATCTTTGCCGCGCAGTTCACCTTGTCCCACGGCTGTTGGTTGCTGTTCTACCCGTTGTCAGCTGGCCTAATGGCAGGTTTTGGGGCCACCGCGGCCTTCGCGGGTCTGGGGCTTATGGCAGGGCTTGGCGTGTTGGCCGCCCTACGCCTGTGGCCACAGGACAGCGACGCGCCGCAACTCCACAGCCACCCGGATCTGGCACCGGACCATCCGCATCTGCACGGCAGCCATACCCACGCGCATCCGATCATCATCGACGATCTGCACCCCAGGATGCCCCCGCAGGCGCCTGAGTGAAACCCACCTGCCCTGCACTTTTATGACTAGACATAATCTCCAATTTCCGTAGTTTATTTCAAAACGGACAATAAGGGGAGTCGCAGGACCGTGACCGCTGATGACAAGACGGGGAACTATGTACTGACTGGTGCGCGGCTGGCCACGATGGCCGGGGCAGAGAGCGAAAGCGCAGCGCCCTATGGCCTGGTCAAGGATGGCGCTATCGCCGTTTCTGACGGCCAGATCGTCTGGGCGGGTCCGCGCGAGGAATTGTCAGCTGACAATCGCAGCTGGCCGCAGCGCGATCTCGGCGGGCGGCTGGTGACACCGGGTCTGATCGACTGCCACACCCATATCGTCTTTGGCGGCAACCGGGCGATGGAGTTTGAAATGCGCCTGAATGGCGCGTCTTATGAAGAGGTCGCAAGGGCAGGGGGCGGGATCGTCTCCACCGTGACGGCCACCCGCACCGCATCGCTGGAGGATCTGGTGCAGGACGCGCTGCCGCGTCTGGATGCGCTGATCGCGGAGGGGGCCACTGTGGTCGAGGTGAAGTCCGGCTATGGGCTGGACCGCGAAACGGAGCTGACGATGCTGCGCGCCGCGCGCCGTCTGGGCGAGTTGCGTCCGGCCACGGTCAAGACCACCTTCCTTGGTGCCCATGCCACCCCGGCCGAATTCAAGGGCCGCGATGACGCTTATATCGACGAGGTCTGCATCCCCGCCCTGCGCGCCGCCCATGCCGAAGGGCTGGTCGACGCGGTCGACGGCTTCTGCGAAAACATCGCCTTTGCCCCTGCGCAGATTGAGCGGGTGTTCAAGGTCGCGCAGGAGCTGGGCCTGCCGGTGAAATTGCATGCCGAACAGCTGAGCCACCAGGGCGGCACGGCGCTGGCGGCGCAGTATGGCGCATTGTCTGTGGATCACGTGGAATACGCCAATGAAGAGGACGCCAAGGCGATGGCCGCGAGCGGCAGTGTCGCGGTGATCCTGCCCGGTGCGTTCTATACCATCCGTGAAACCCAGGCCCCGCCGATTGAGCAGTTCCGCAAACACGGCGTGCCGATGGCGCTGGCGACCGATTGCAATCCCGGTTCGTCGCCGCTGACCTCCTTGCTGCTGACGATGAACATGGGCTGCACCCTGTTCCGCATGACACCCGAGGAGGCGTTGGCGGGCGTCACCCGCAATGCCGCGCGCGCGCTGGGGCTGACGGACCGTGGTCAGATCGCCTCCGGCATGCGCGCCGATCTGGCGGTCTGGGATGTCGAGACCCCGGGCGAGCTGGCCTATCGCATCGGCTTCAACCCGCTTCACATGCGCATTCATGAGGGCAAAGAATGATCCAGATGATCCCCGGAACGGTGACGCTTGCCACCCTGCAGGACGTCTACCGCAACCTGACCCCCGCGCGGCTGGACGACAGTGCCCGCGCCCCGGTTGAAGCTGCCGCCCAGATGGTGGCCAACGCCGCCGCCGGTGACGAGGCCGTCTATGGCATCAACACCGGTTTTGGCAAACTCGCCTCGACCAAAATCGCGCCCGAGGACACCGCGACGCTGCAACGCAACCTGATCCTGTCGCATTGCTGCGGGGTGGGGGAGGCGTTGCCGGAAGACAAGACCCGGCTGATGATGACGCTGAAGCTGCTGTCGATGGGCCGGGGTGCTTCGGGCGTGCGCTGGCTGGTGATCGAGCAGATCGAACAGATGCTGGAACGCGGCGTGGTGCCGGTGATCCCCTCGCAGGGTTCTGTCGGCGCATCGGGCGATCTGGCGCCGCTGGCGCATATGGCGGCCGCAATGATCGGGGCAGGGGAGGCCACCTATGACGGCACCCGCATGCCCAGTGCCGAGGCGCTGGCAAAGGCCGGGATGCAGCCGATTGTGCTGGGGCCGAAGGAAGGCCTGGGGCTGATCAACGGCACCCAGTTCTCCACCGCCTGCGCGTTGGCCGGGCTGTTCGATGCTTGGCGGATGGCCGAGGCGTCGATGGCGATTGCCGCGCTGAGCACCGACGCCATCATGGGCTCCACCGCGCCTTTGATTGCCGACATCCACACCCTGCGCGGCCATGCCGGGCAGATCGACGTGGCGCAGCAGATGCGCGACATCATGGCAGGCTCCGAAATCCGCGAAAGCCACCGGGAAGGCGACAGCCGCGTGCAGGATCCCTATTGCATCCGCTGTCAACCTCAGGTTGTTGGCGCAGCACTGGATGTGTTGCGCATGGCGGCCAAAACGCTGGAGATCGAGGCGAATGCCGTCACCGACAATCCGCTGGTGCTGGTGGATGAGGGGCGCATCGTCTCGGGCGGCAACTTCCATGCCGAATACGTGGGCTTTGCGGCAGACCAGATCGCGCTGGCCGTGGCAGAGATCGGCGCGATTGCGCAGCGCCGGGTGGCCTTGATGGTGGATCCGACGCTGAGCCACGATTTGCCGCCGTTCCTGACCCCCAATCCGGGGCTGAACAGCGGCTTCATGATTGCCGAGGTGACCACGGCGGCGCTGATGAGCGAGAACAAACATCTCGCCAACCCCTGCGTGACGGATTCCACCCCGACGTCGGCCAACCAGGAAGATCACGTGTCGATGGCCGCCCATGGCGCGCTGCGGCTGGGGCGGATGAACGCCAACCTGTCGGTGATCCTGGGCGTTGAAATGCTCTGTGCCGCGCAAGGGGTCGAGGCCCGCGCACCACTGCAAACCTCTGAACGGCTGCAAGGCGTGCTGGGGCTGCTGCGGGCGGACATTCCCGCGCTGGTGGATGACCGGTATCTGGCGCCGGACATCGAGGCCGCGAGCACCATGGTCCGCGAGGGCCGCGTTGCGGCGGCGGCAGGCGTGGAGGTGGCGGTATGATCGAGGTCAGCACAGGTTCCTCGCCGCTGGTTCTGGGGCTGCCCCACACCGGCACCGATGTGCCACCCGAGGTCTGGGAGCGCCTGAACGAGACCGGCCGCGCGCTGGCGGATACCGATTGGCATATCCACGACCTTTACGATGGCTTGACGGAGGACGTGACCACTGTGCGCACGCCGATCCACCGCTATGTGATCGACGTGAACCGTGATCCCGCCGGGGTCAGCCTGTATCCGGGCCAGAACACCACCACGCTGGTGCCGCTGACCGATTTCGACGGGCTGCCGATCTGGCGCGCGGGGCAGGCGCCGGACGAGGCGGAGATCACCCGACGCCGCGAGACCTATCACGCGCCGTATCACGCGGCGTTGATGGCGGAGCTGGAGCGGGTGAAGGCGATCCACGGCTTTGCCATCCTGTACGATTGCCACTCGATCCGCGGCGACATTCCGTTCCTGTTCGAGGGCCGCCTGCCGGATTTCTGCATCGGCACCAACGTGGGCGAAACCTGCGATCCGGAAATCGAGGCGATGACCGTGGCCCGCTGCGCGGCGGCTGAGGGCTATACCTCGGTGCTGAATGGCCGTTTCAAGGGCGGCTGGACCACCCGTCATTATGGCCGCCCGGCGGAGGGGCTACATGCGATCCAGATGGAACTGGCGCAGGCCACCTACTGCCAGGAAAGCCCGCCCTGGACCTATCTGCCGGAGCGCGCGGACAAACTGCGCGCCCATCTCACCAAAATTCTGACTGATCTGAAAAACTGGAGACCCGCAGCATGAGCGATCCCCGTAAAAACTCCCGCGACATTTTCCCGCCCACCGGCACGGAGCTGAACGCCAAGTCCTGGATGACCGAAGCGCCGCTGCGGATGATGATGAACAACCTGCACCCCGACGTGGCGGAAAACCCGCATGAGCTGGTGGTCTATGGTGGCATCGGCCGCGCCGCGCGCACCTGGAAGGATTTCGACATGATCGTCGAGAGCCTGAAAAACCTGGAGGAAGACCAGACCCTGATGGTGCAGTCGGGCAAGCCGGTTGGCGTGTTCCAGACCCACAAGGACGCGCCCCGCGTGCTGATCGCCAACTCCAACCTGGTGCCGCATTGGGCCAATTGGGACCACTTCAACGAGCTCGATAAGAAGGGTCTGATGATGTACGGCCAGATGACCGCTGGCTCGTGGATCTATATCGGCACCCAAGGCATCGTGCAGGGCACCTATGAGACCTTTGCCGAGGCGGGTCGCCAGCATTTCGACGGAGATCTGACCGGCAAATGGATCCTGACCGGTGGTCTGGGCGGCATGGGCGGCGCGCAGCCCTTGGCAGCGGTGTTTGCCGGCGCCTGCTGCCTCGCGGTGGAGTGCAACCCCGACAGCATCGATTTCCGCCTGCGCACCAAATACCTGGACGAGAAGGCCGAAACTCTGGACGAGGCGCTGGAGATGATCGAGCGCTGGACCAAGGCGGGCGAGGCGAAATCCGTGGGCCTTCTGGGCAATGCGGCGGATGTGTTTGCCGAGCTGGTGGAGCGCGCCAAGGCGGGCGGCATCCGCCCCGACATCGTGACGGACCAGACCTCGGCCCATGACCCGGTGAACGGATATCTGCCGCAGGGCTGGACCATGGCCGAGTGGAAAGAAAAGCGCGAAACCGACAAAAAAGCGGTGGAGAAAGCTGCCCGTGCGTCGATGAAGGTGCAGGTCAAGGCGATGTGTGACTTCCACGCGATGGGCATCCCCACCGTGGATTACGGCAACAACATCCGCCAGATGGCGCTGGAGGAGGGGCTGGAGAACGCATTCGACTTCCCCGGTTTTGTGCCCGCCTACATCCGCCCGCTGTTCTGCCGTGGCATCGGCCCGTTCCGCTGGGCAGCACTGTCGGGTGATCCGGAGGACATCAAGAAGACCGACGCCAAGATGAAGGAGCTGTTCCCGGAGAACGAGGGCCTGCATCGCTGGCTGGACATGGCGCAGGAGCGGATTGCCTTCCAGGGCCTGCCGGCGCGGATCTGCTGGATTGGTCTGGGCGATCGCCACAAGGCGGGTCTGGCCTTTAACGAGATGGTCAAGAATGGCGAACTGAAGGCTCCGGTTGTCATCGGCCGCGACCACCTCGACAGCGGCTCCGTGGCCTCGCCCAACCGCGAGACCGAGGCGATGATGGATGGCTCCGACGCGGTGTCCGACTGGCCGCTGCTGAACGCGCTCCTGAACACCGCCTCGGGCGCGACCTGGGTGTCGCTGCATCACGGTGGCGGCGTTGGCATGGGCTTCTCGCAGCACTCCGGCGTGGTGATCTGCTGTGACGGCTCCGAAGATGCGGCGCGTCGCATCGGGCGGGTTTTGTGGAATGACCCGGCGACGGGCGTCATGCGTCACGCGGATGCGGGGTATGACATCGCCAAGGATTGCGCCCGCGAGCACGGGCTGAACCTGCCCGCGATCCTCGACTGACGCTAAAAAGAAGAGGCTGAAGCCCGAACCGGGCTTCAGCCTTTCTGGTTGTGATTGGTTAGCGCGTGTTCGGTTGCGGACACGTGTCGGTTCAGGTGCGCGCAGCCTCAAAGGCCTGCCATGCACGCTCAAAGGCATCGAAATCGAAACCGGGTTGGCGGGCTGGCTCCAACACCAGTTTTTCGGTCTCCAGAAGTTTCTGAATCGCCTGTTCGAGGTCTGGCACCACCTCGGGCGGGATCACCAATGCGCCATGGCGGTCGGCATGCACCAGGTCGCCGTCATGGATGGTCAGTCCAAAGATGGAGACAGGGGTTGCGACCTCGCGCACGTGCACGAAACCGTGGCTGGGGCCAATGGAACCTGCCACGACCGGGAAGCCCCCGGGCAGATCGCCAAGATCGCGCATCACGCCATTGGTCAGGGCACCGCTGATGCCAAAGCCCTTGTGGACGGTGGTGTTGATCTCACCCCAGTACGCCCCGATGCAGTCGGGGTAATCCAGATCCTCGACCACGGTGACGGCGGGACCGGAGGCCGTGGCCATGTGCCGGTAGTACTCCATCCGGCGCTTGCGGATCACCTCCGGCGGTTCCTCCGGCGGGGCCACCGCGGCGATCTTGGCGGTGCGGGCATAGCCGACCATGGCGCCCGCATCCGGGTCGGAACACAGCATGGTGCCGCGGGTGAAGGCATCGAAGCCGCGCTTGCCCTGCGCCACCTCGATGGCGTTGCAGACGGTGGGGGTGTCGACGGATTTCAGCAGGGACAACAAGGTATCGTTCATCAGGCCTCCAGCCAGCGCGCCAGCGCTGCATTGGTGTGTTGCGGTTGTTCCAGCGTCGGCAGGTGGCCGGCACCGTCGATGATGTCCAGCGTGGCGCCGGGGATCAGCCCGGCCATCAGCTGGTGGCGTTCCAGCGGGCACAGCTGGTCGTCGCGGCCGCAGAGCACCAGCGCCGGAAGATCTGCCGAGGCGAGCGTTTCGCTCTGGTCAGGCCGGGCCATCAGCGCCTGTGATTGGTCCAGAAACACATCCGGCCCAAGCGCCAGCGCCATGTCCAGGCAGAGGTCCAGAACTTCCGGCAGCTCATGTGACGGCGACAGGTAGTTGGGCATCACCTGCTGCTGCATCACCGAAGCCAGCCCACCTGCGCGCACCTCTGCCATCTGCGGCTGGCGGCGTTCCTTGACCTCATCCTTCTCGGCCAGCGGGTTGGTGTCCAGAAGCGCAATACGACTGACCCGGTCAGGTGCCTGGCGCAGGATTTCCATTGCGACGATGCCGCCCATCGACAGGCCGCACAGGGCAAAACGCGGCGGCGCAGTGTCGAGAATGGCGCGCGCCTTGTCGCTGATGCTGCCGGACTGCGTTAAAGTGGCAAGATGCAGATCGTGATGAGCGGAAAACGCTGCGATCTGCGGGGTGAAAAGCCGGGCGTCACACATCATGCCCGGAACCAGAACAAGCGAGGTCATCCGGTCTCCTCCGAAGGGGCGGTGGTGCGGGGTAGCCCGAAGGCCACCCCGCGCGAGGTCAGCCTTGCCAGGTGGCGCCGGCCGGATCGTCGGTTGCGACCACGCGGTAGAGGCTGGCTTCGCCGGTCATCGAGGGTTCAAGCTCATAGCTCTCGCCGGGCAGCAGCAGCGCGGTGTCGCCGGGGTTTAGGATGGTCTCCACCCCCTCGGCGCGCAGCTGCCAATGGCCGCGTACCGGCATCAGCACGTTGGGCTTTTCACAGGCAACCGGGGCACCATCCAGCGAGCCGCGGGTGAGGAACTCGACCTCGAAGCCGGGCCGGTCCTTCAGCAGCCCGTCGGCACCGATCACCTTGGCCGGTTTGTCGCGGGCCAGCGCCATCAGATCCCAGTAGCGCGCCACGTAGTCGCGCACCACGTTCTCTACCGGCACTTCCAGGAAGGCCTTTAGCTGTTCCTCGGTCAGCAGCGGCATCGGCTTGATGGCGTCGGGCAGGCTCTGACCCTTCTTGCTGTCGTAGAGCACCCCGTTTTCGCCCAGCACCAGCCCGTGGGCGCTGGCCTCCTCGATCACCTGGGGCGCCCAGGTGACGCCGCCGCCGGCATCGTCGCCACCTAGGATGGCCATGATCATCCCGTAATCCGTGCCGACGTTTTCGAACCCGCGGAAGATGCCGGTGGGGATGTTGAAGATGTCGCCTTCTTCGGCGATGAATTCACCGGCGTCACCGTGGCGGCCCCAGAAGAAGCGCCAGCGCCCTTTCAGCACGAAGAAGACCTCGGCCGTGGTGTGGCTGTGCAGCGAGTTGCGGCACTTCGGCGGCTGGCCTGCTGCGCCGATGTTGAAGCCGATCTGGTCTGTGATGTGGACGTGCTGGTCGGGCGATTCCGACACCCCGCCGCCGATGATGGTGAAATTCTCCTTCTGGTCCGATCCCGGCGTGTGGGCGTCGATAAAGGCGGTCTTGCAGGGTTTCAGCTCGCCATAGCGGACGATGCGCTGCTGGAGGGTGGTCATGTCTGGTATCCTTCTGAAATCTGGTATGAAACGGCCGGTTCAGCCCGCCCGGCCGGGCGGGCGGTTGTTCAGCCGCCGGGCGCGCAGGCTGGCGCGGTGGGCGTGAAAGCGCCGCGCCGCCTGGCTGGCGTCCAGAGAAAGGGCACCGGGGGGCATTCAGAGATCGCCGGTTTGCAGCAGGATCTGTTTCCAGACCGCGGTTTCGTCAAACAGCGAGTATTCGCGGCGCAGTCCCCAAGGGCCGAACTCGGCATGGCTGGCGCCGAGGATGAACACATCCGCCCCGGTTGGTTTGCCAAACACCCCCCAGCCGTCATGCGTGCCGTGCAGCGTCCAGCGCAGGGCGGCGCGTGGCGGCATCATCGGATCATCGCGGCCGATCTGGTGGTGGATCTTGAACTGAGCATTCGGGAAAGACGCACGCAGCCCCATCCAGAAGCGGTCCACCGGACCCCAGCTGTGGCCCGAGACGCCGCCGGGATACTCTGACAGCACGGCGCGGTCATACTGTTCCTCGATCACACGCATGTCGGCGTTCATGATCCGGGTCAGGGTGTCGGCGTATTTCTGGCCCCATTCGTTGTCGTTGCCGTGGCCTTTGTAGGGGCCGGGCTGATCGTTGGCGGGGGTGTAGGGCTGCACGCAGTTGTCCGGCCCACCCTCGCGCGCGATCAGGTCGCGGGCATACTCCTTGGGCTCCCAGCCCATCTGCCGCACGATGGCCCCCTGGTCGCGGATCAGCCATTCGTCGTTGATCTGGTTGTTGATCGCATGGCAGTCTGCAAGGATGCGATAGGTCAGCGTCTTGCCGGTCGCCTTGCCGTAGACCCCGTCGCCCAGATGGGTGGCGGTGGACAGCAAACGGTGCGAGGACAGCATGCCTTCCTCCGGGGTTCCGGACCAGATCACGTCCTCGCCAAGGAGGGTGCGGTCGGGGAATTCGGCCAGCGTCGCCATGGTGGCGGCGATCACGTCCTGATTGCCCACCACCACCGAGGAGGGCGAGCGCACGACGATGTCGGGCGCGTAGTAATCATGCAGCGTGGCGATGCCGCGATCTTCCCAGATTTCCTTGGTGATGCCAATGATATAGTCTGGGAAGTCCTTGAACTTAGGGTCAAATCCCTTCATGTCTTCCATCCTTCAGGTATGCGGGCAGAGCCGCGAACGATTAACGGTCCGTCGATCTCGACCCGGCGCGGGCGCACGTCGGCGTCCTCGATCTTGGCCAGGATGATGTCGACGGTTTCGGCCACCATGCGGTTGGCGGGCTGCCGCACGGTGGTGAGGTTGTAGGTGGGCCAGGCGGCGACGGTCACATCGTCGTAGCCGATGACCGAGACGTCCTCGGGCACTCGCAGGCCCAGTTCAAAACGCAGCGTGTCCATCACCGTGATCGCCATGTGGTCGTTGGCGACAAAGACTGCATCGGGTGGATCCTGCGCGAACATGCGGCGGGTGGCGTCCTGGGTCTGTTCGGTGACAAAATTGCCGACCTCGCGGGCGTGCAGCGCCAGTCCGGCGGCGGCCAAACCGGCCAGAAACCCAGCCTCTCGGTCGCGCTGGGTCGAGGCGCCCTCCCAACCAGCGATATAGCCGATCTTGCGATGACCGCCTGCGATCAGGAATTCGGCTGCCTTGCGCCCGCCGGCCAGGTTGTCAGAGGTCACCGCCGACATCGAGGGATCATCCTGGGCGCGGTTGAACAGCACCATCGGAACACCCGCCGCCTGGCAGCGCGCCGACAGGTCGGAGGACAGCGCCACCGACGCGGCGATGATGCCGTCGACCTGGAAATCGAGGATTTCCTCGACCACCGTGTCGATGTTGCCCGCGGTGTGCGAGGCCATGAAGACCAGCACGTGATAGCCACGCGCCTGCAAGGCGTTGGTCAGTTTCTCCAGTGCCTCGGGGTAGAACTGGTTGTTCAGATAGGCCACCACCAGCCCGATGATGCCGCTTTTGCCGGAGACCATGGCGCGGGCGAGCACATTGGGCCGGTAGCCCAGCTGCTCGGCCGCCTGGCGCACCTTCTCGATGGTTTTCTTGGAGGCGGATGCGCCGGGGGTGAAGACCCGGCTGACCGCGGACTGGCTGACGCCCGCAAGCCGGGCGACGTCCATGGATGTGACCTTGCTTGTTGCCATCAGTCTGCCGTCCAACCTCCGTCGACCATCATGGCGGTGCCGGTGACCAGCGCCGCGGCATCGGAGGCGAGGTAGACGACCGCGCCCATGATGTCCTCGACCGCGCCGGGGCGGCCGAGCTTGATCTTGTCCAGCACCCAGGCGCGTTTGTCCGGGTCCTCGAAGGTGGGGCGGGTGAGGTCGGTCAGGATGAAGGTCGGGCAGACGGTGTTGATGCGGATCTTGTGCGGGCCGAATTCCAGCGCCATCGCCTTGGTGAAGCCCTCGACTGCGAATTTCGACGCGCAATAGACCGCGCGGTCAATGCCGCCCACATGGCCCATCTGGCTGGAGATGTTGACGAGCGAGCCGGGCCGCTCCGCCGCCAGCAGGCCCTTGGCCACCGCCTGGGTCAGGAAATAGGCGCCGCGGACGTTCACGTCCATCACCGCGTCGAAGTCTTCGGCGGAGGTGTCCGTGGCCTTGCCGTGGCGGGCCAGACCGGCGGAGTTGACCAGGATGTCAAACGGGCCGTTTGCGGCCACGCCTTTTGCCGTAGCTTCGATATCGGCGATGTCCAGTTGCAGCACGCGGGCCGTCCAGCCGCGTGCTGCCATCTCCCCGGCGATCTCTTGCAGGGCGTCGGTGCGGCGGGCTGCAAGGGTGACCTCGGCCCCCTGTTCGGCAAGGGCGACGGCGCAGGCCATGCCGATGCCGGAAGAGGCGCCGGCAACCAGGGCGCGTTTGCCGCTCAGGTCGAAACTGGGGGTGCTGGGGAAGGTGGGCATGTCAAACCTCGCTGACAGGGAAGGGGATCTCGCCAGCCACGCGGGCCTTGTTGAACTCGCGCAGGCGGGCAAAGACATCTACGCCCAACTGCCGGTAGGCGTCCAGAATGTCCACCGTGACCCAGTTTTCCCGGATCTTGCCGTTCTCCAGCCGCCAGAAGTCCAGCGAGCGCATGCTGATGCGCTGGCCCGAGGGGGCAATGCCCATCCAACCGTCGTGGGTGACGGTCTGGATCATGTTGGGCCAGCCGGTCACCGCCGCGTAATCACCATCGCCGAAGAAGTGATAGGTGATCTCGTCCAGGTATTGGCCGCGGTCGGGCATGCCGTTCAGGAACGGGATCTGGTGCCAGTTGCGGAACCCCGCGATGCCACGGCCGGTGCCGATGCCCGCAGGCCCGTACCAGTTCATCCGCTCGTGCCAGAAGCGCGGCATCTCCATCACCTCCGGGCCGCCCTGGCTCGGGTGTTTTTTCAGATGGTTCAGCATCTCGACGATATGGCCGCAGGAGGCCTGCGACTTTTCCTCGTCCCAGGGGCCGGGGACGATGCCATCCAGCGTCGCTGGGCCGGGGATGCAGAACTCCAGTCCCAGCGAGGGCGCCATCGGCCAGGCCTTGGCCTGCATCATCACCTCGGGGATATCCCAGATGGTCTGGATCTCGACCACGCGGCCTTCCTCGAAGCGGTAGAACTCGTGGAACCGCATGTGGGTCAGGTGCCCGGTCGGCGGGATGTCCAGCCAGGGCCGCACGAAGGTGCCGTAGTAGTGGCCGCCGCAGCCGACCCAGTCGCCGCCATGTTCGGTGCGCCCGCCCATGACGATCCAGTCACGACGCTCGAGGTCCGGCATGGCGTGCAGCAGCGGGGCGTAGCAGGTGTCATACAGTTCTGCCGGGCCGGTCAGGTCGCCGAAGGGGTGGCACATATGCACCACCGCGTCGGGTGCGATCAATGTTTCCAACGCGGCGCGCACGCCTTGGTCGCTGAAATCGCGCATCGCCTCGCGCATCGGCGCGATTAGCGCCTTGTTCCGGGTGTGTGTGTCAGTGGTCATTCTGCTGCCTCTCCGTAAGCCACGTTCTTGCCGCCATAGCGGCGGACACGGATGTTGCACTGCTCGGCATGGCCGACGAAGCCTTCGAGCATGCACAGGCGCGAGCCATATTCGCCGATCATGGTTGCGGCCGCATCCGTGGTGACCTTCTGATAGCTGTGGGTTTTCAGGAACTTGCCGACCCACAAACCGCCAGTGTAGCGACCCGCTTTCTTGGTCGGCAGCGTGTGGTTGGTGCCGATCACCTTGTCGCCATTGGCGACGTTCGTGCGGGGGCCGAGGAACAGCGCGCCGTAGCAGGTCATGTTCTCAAGGAACCAGTCGTCGCGGTCGGTCATCACCTGCACGTGTTCGGAGGCGATGTCGTCGGCGACCTGCAGCATCTCATCATAGGTGTCGCAGACGATCACCTCGCCGTAGACTTCCCAGGAGACTTTGGCGGTGTCCGCGGTGGGCAGGATGCCCAGCAGGCGGTCGATCTCGCCCAGCGTGTCCTCTGCCAGCTTGCGCGAGTTGGTCAGCAGCACGCAGGGGCTGTTGTAGCCGTGCTCGGCCTGACCCAGCAGGTCGGTGGCGCACAGCTCAGCGTCGGCGGCGGTCTCGTCCGCGATCACCATCGTTTCCGTCGGGCCTGCAAACAGGTCGATGCCGACGCGGCCGAACAGCTGGCGCTTGGCTTCGGCCACAAAGGCGTTGCCGGGGCCGACCAGCATATGCACCGGGTCGATGGTCTCGGTGCCGATGGCCATGGCGCCGACGGCCTGGATGCCGCCCATCACGTAGATTTCATGCGCGCCGCCCAGATGCATCGCGGCGATCACCGCCGCATTGGGCTTGCCTTGGAAGGGCGGCGTGCAGGCGATGATGCGCGGCACGCCGGCCACCTTGGCGGTGGCGACGGACATATGCGCCGAGGCGACCATCGGGAACTTGCCGCCCGGCACGTAGCAGCCGACCGACTGCACGGGGATGTTCTTGTGGCCGAGGATCACGCCGGGCAGGGTCTCCACCTCGATGTCCAGCATCGAGTCGCGCTGCGCTTGGGCGAAGTTCATCACCTGCTCTTGCGCAAACTTGATGTCGGCCAGCTCGCGGTCGCTGAGCGAGGCGATAAGATCGTCGATCTCCTGCTGGCTGAGGCGGAAGCTTTCCGGGCTGTAACTGTCGAACTTCTCGCTGAGCTCGCGCACGGCGGCGTCGCCGCGGGCCTCGATGTCCTTCAGGGTGGCTTCGACCACGGCGCGGGTCTTGGCGTCATCTTCGGCGCGGTCGGCGTCAGACTTGCCGCGTTTCAGGTATTCGATGGTCATGATCTGG
This sequence comes from Leisingera sp. SA32, assembly GCF_056033425.1. Classification (NCBI taxonomy): domain Bacteria; kingdom Pseudomonadati; phylum Pseudomonadota; class Alphaproteobacteria; order Rhodobacterales; family Roseobacteraceae; genus Leisingera; species Leisingera sp. SA32. Next base: position 237,404 of record NZ_JBVYHB010000006.1, read on the forward strand.
TCCTCAGTGTTCGGGACGCGGCGGAGTCTTCTCCCCGCGGTCAAAAGCTTCCCAGCCCTCGCCGTTGAACAGGTCAACGCCGAGCTGGGCGGCGACATGGGCGAAATCGACGTTCACCCAGTTGTCGACGATCTTGCCGTCCTGGACCTTCCAGAAATCCATGTAACGGATCTCGACCCGCTTGCCGGTGGGGGCGATGCCGAGGAAGGTGCCTGAGTGGGTGGCTTCCTGGCGGCCAAAGGCGGCGGCCCATTCGCCCATGTAGAGGCGGGCCTCGTCGATGCAGGTCTTGTCGGAGAAGGCGGCCTGGAAGGGGCGCTGCCAGTTGTCCTGAAACTCCTTGAGCCCGGTCTTGGTGCCGCAGCCCTGGTTGCCGATCCAGCGAAAGCTTTCGGAGAAGAATTCGCCGATGTCGCTGATGCGGTGGTCGTTCAGCCCGTCCACCATGTTCTCGATCACGCGGCGGGTTTCTTCGGTCTTGCTCAGGTCCGTGTCTTTGGTCAGCACGGCTTGTTCGGGGCGGGAGCCTTTCATGCTCTGATCCTTAATCTAGTTGCCAAGGGATGATGTGTTCAGACGGGGAGGAGACGGCCGTCCGTCAAAAAATCCCTTGGCATCCGGTTGAGCGCCGGGTGGCGCCCAACGGCATTGTGTCGTGCGGCACTACTCATCAGCCCTTCACCGCGCCTGCGGTCAGGCCGCTGACGATCTGGCGCTGGAAGAACAGGATCAGCACGAACAGGGGCGCTGTGGCAGAGACCACGGCGGCAACGGCGTACATCACCTTGCCCTCGACCTGCGTGGTGCCCAGGAAGCTGTTGATCGCGGGGATGATGGTCTCATTCTCGGAGCTGAGCAGCATCGCGGTCACCGCAAAGTCGTTGTAGGCAAGCAGGAAGCTGAACAGGCCGGTGGTGATGACGCCGGGCCACATCACCGGGATGATCACATGCCGGAAGGCCTGGAAGCGGGTGCAGCCGTCGACCATGGCGCTTTCGTCCATGTCCTTGGGGATGTTGAGGAAGAAGGAGTGCAGCATCCACAGGGTGAAGGGCTGGTTGATCGCCACGAGCACGATGATGGTGGTCGGCAGGATGCCCCAGATGTTCCACTCGAAGAACGGCAGCAGGTAGCCCGAGACCAGAGTGATATGCGGCATGGCGCGGAACACCAGCGCGGCCATCAGCAGCCAGAAGGCGTAGCGGCGGCCGGAGCGGGCGAGGGCGTAGCCGCCAAGCGTGCCGAAGGTGAGCGAGATCACCACGGTGAAGAACACCACGATGCCGGAGTTGATGACGTTGCGCCAGAACGCCTCGTCCACCCAGGCGCCGCGATAGCCGTCGAGGGTAAAGGCGCCGCCGGTCTGCTGGATCGTGTTGACGCCGTAGAGGGCGTTCTGCCAGTCGGTCTTGGAGAAGAAGTCCGACTGCACCTTGAAGCTGCCCCAGAAGGTCCAGAGGAAGGGGAAGGCGGCGATGATCAGCCAGATCGCCACCAGCGCCAGGGAGATCACGGTGAGCAGGGAGACGCGGGAGCGGGATTTCGCGCTGACGGCCGGGACAGCGATGCGGGGTTGTGCCTTGGTTGCCATGATCGTGCCCTCAGTGTGCTTTGCGGGAGAAGTCGCGCCATGTGCGGATCAGCACCGGCATCAGCAGGATGACCACGCCGATGATGGTCATCATCGAGGTCGCCCCGGCCGAGCCGTAGAGCGGATTGCCGCTTTCGCGCAGGTCGTTGTAGATGATCCAGCTGAGCGAGGTTGCGTGGGCCTCGGCCTTGAAGCTGACGATCGGCTCGAAGACGCGGAAGTTGTCCATCAGCAGCATCAGCGTCACGAAGGCCATCAGCGGTGACAGGTGCGGTACGATCACATGGATCATGCGCTGCCACTTTGACGCGCCGTCGATCATCGCGGCCTCCATCGTGTCTTCGGGCACGGTTTGCAGACCGGCATAGAAGGTGATGAAGCTGAACGGCAGCGTGTGCCAGATGCCGTAGACGATGAGCATGGTCCAGGTCAGCGCGGTGGAAGCCTTGAGGCTGAGCGAGGGGTCGTTGAACACCCGCTGGATGGTGGCGCCGATGACGCCGTCGCTGTCGACCATCCAGAACAGGATCAAGGAACCCACCAGCGGCGTCACCAGAAACGGCAGCAGCGAGATGAAGATCGACGGGCCCTTGAGGACGCGCGGCAGGTTGTTGACGCCGACCGCGATGGCGAGGCCAAGCGCGATGACCACCGGTGTCACCACGGCCGTATAGGTCAGGGTGAAGATCAGCGCGCGGTAGAAGGGCAGGTTGGAGACCTGCTTCCAGAACTGGCCGAAGGTTTCGCTGTCGGCCCAGGCCGTGCCGACCTCGGCAAAGGCCAGGTGCGAGCGGTTGATATAGGTGCCGAGCCCGTTGAACCGGCCCAGCGGCTGCTCTGCCTGCAATGCGGCGGTGGCCTCGGTATCCACGGTGGTGGTGGGCGAGCAGCCGAACGGGCCGCAGCTTTCGGAGACCACCAGAACCTGTTCATGCTCGACGAACAGCGACTGGAGGAACACCGAGACGATCGGCAACGCGATGAACAGCAGCATCGCGGAGAGCGTCGGCAGGATGAACCAGAAAAAGGTGCGGTGCTTCATGGCGGGCGTCTCAGTCTTCTGTCCGGAAAAGGTGAGGGGGCCGAGAGCCCCCTCCAGTCGGGGAGGTTTACTTGAGGAAACCGGCTTCTTTGGCCGAGGTCCGGTAGGCGGTCTCGACATCGGTCAGCGCCTGTTCCGCGCTTTCGCCGCCCTTCAGGAAGTCGGTCAGCTCAGAGCCGAGTGCCGCATGCAGCAGGCCGATCTGCGGGATCATCGGATAGGGCCGCGCCCCGCCTTGCACGGTTTCGGCCACGCCAGCGGCTGCCGGACCGGGCTGGAAACCGGGCAGCAGCCAGACCGCGTCGTCGTTGTTGGCGGCAACCATGTCGGGGGTGAGCCCGCTGATCAGCGCGGCAAAGGTCGCCTCGGCGTCCTCGTCCGGCACGTTGGCGGCAATCGAGATGCCGTCCCACCACAGCGTCGCCGCGGGGATCGCGCCGCCGCCCACGGTGGGGGCTGCGGACAGGACGGTGTTGGCGGTCACCTCCTCGGAGGAGCCTTCGTCATCCAGGATCGGCGCGCCGCGCGAGCCCCACATGATGCCAAGCGCCGCCTGGCCGGATTCCCACAGCCCTTGCGTTTCGTTGGAGGCATGGGTCAGGTGGTCCGGGTGGGCGTATTCGACCAGCGCCTTCATGGTGTTGAGCGCGGCGATGCCTTTCTCGTTGTTGATCGAGGGTTCGGCGGAGCCCGGGGCGAAGAATTCGCCGCCGTGGCCGAGGTAGATCATGTTGAACACTTCGCCGACGTTCCAGCCGGTTTGCAGGTTCATCACCAGCGGATGCTCCATGAGGCCCGCGGCGCGGATCTTCTCCGCCGCTTCCAGCAGCTCTTCATAAGACGTGGGAACGGCGGAAACGCCCGCCTGCTCCAGAATGTCCTTGCGCGAGTAGAGGTGCTGCGAGTTGGCCATGAAGGCCACTGCCATCACGTTGCCGTCGATGGTAATCAGCAGGTTGGGCGGAATGCTGTCCTTGTACTTTTCCACCAGATCGTTCAGCGGCCGCACCAGACCGTCGTTCATCAGCTGGGTCAGCGTGGCGTTGGCCAGGATCACGGAGGTGTATTCCGCCGGGTTCGGGGTCAGCGCCGCGTTCATGATCTGGCGTGCCTCGGTGGTGTGGTTGGCGGTGAATTCACCGGCGGACGCGGCGCAGTTCGCTTTGGCGGCCCCCACCACCGCGTGGATCGCGGGAAAGTCGCTGGCGAGGATGCGGATCGACTGGCCCTCGGGGCCGCAATCGGCGGCAAGCGCGGCCGACCCCATGAGCCCGGCCATCAGTGAGGCGGCGGCAAGTCTTTTTAGTAGCATGTCATTCTCCCTGTTTGTTTTTACGTCATCTGGGGTCGGGGCCGGGGCGTCTGCGCCGACCCGATGTGGGGCGGCTAGCCGCCGATCCGCGCGCCGGTCTGACCGTCAAACAGGTGGCAGATGTGCTGTGGCACGGTGATCGAGACCATCTCGCCAATCTCGGCGCGAAAGCTCTTGTCGGCCTTGACCGAAACCAGCGCCCCGCCGACGCGCACCGAAATCATGGTGGCGTCGCCCAGAAGTTCCATGGTGTAGATCGGCGCGTTGATCTGGCCCTGGCCGGGCGCCGCAATCTCTGCGTCCTCGGCCCGGAAGCCGAGGGTCAGCGGACCGTCGGGCGCGGTCAGCCCGGTGATGTCCACGTGTTTCGCACGGAAGGTTCCGCCCTGGATCTCGCCTTCCATCAGGTTCATCGCCGGGTTGCCGATGAAGCTGGCGACAAAGGTGTTGGCGGGCCGGTCGTAGATCTCTGTCGGGCTGCCGACCTGTTGCACCACGCCCTTTTTCATCACCACGACGCGGTCGGCCAGCGTCATCGCCTCGATCTGGTCGTGGGTCACGTAGATCGTCGTCACAGCCAGCTCGTGGCTCAGGTTCTTGATCTGGGCGCGGGTGGAGACGCGCAGCTTGGAGTCGAGATTGGACAGCGGCTCGTCCATCAGGAAGACATTGGGTTCGCGCACGATGGCACGGGCCAGGGCGACGCGCTGGCGCTGGCCGCCGGACAGCTCCGCCGGCTTGCGGTGCAGGAAGTCGTCGAGTTCGACCATCGCCGAGGCACGGCGGACCTTCTCGTCGTGGGTTTTGGGGTCGATGCCCCGGACTTTCAACGGGAAGCGGATGTTCTCGTAGACGTTCATGTTGGGATAAAGCGCGTAGGACTGGAACACCATCGCCACGTCGCGGTCCTTGGGGTCCATGTCATTGACGCGCTGACCGTCGATCAGGATGTCGCCCTCGCTGGCGTCTTCCAGCCCGGCGATCATCCGCATGGTGGTGGTCTTGCCGCAGCCGGAGGGGCCAAGCAGAACCAGGAACTCCCGGTCCGCGATGGTCAGGTCGAAATTGTCGACCCCGATGAAGGACCCCCAGCGTTTGCCGACGTTGCGCAGTTGAATCTCCGCCATGAACTCCCCTTGCCGGCTATCACCGGGCGCTTTTGCATACGATTGCAAATAAGGTAGACTCGCCGGTGAGTTTTTGGCAAGACTTTTTTGCAGACGTATGCAGGGAGCGTTTCACATGTCGGATTTTGCAGCAGAAAAGCAGGTTGTCTTGGGGCTTTACGCCGAATTGGAGGCAGCAGAGGGGGCCGGGGTCGGCACGGTGCTGTCGCGCTACTACGCCTCGAATCACATTTGGCGCGGCTATCATCCGTTTGACGCGCAGCAGGGTGCTGACGCGGTGGCCGAGGTGTTCTGGCTGCCGTTGCGCAATGCGTTGCGGCACATGCAGCGGCGGCAGGATGTCTTTATGGCCGGCGCCAACGAGATGGACGGCTTTGACTCCACCTGGGTGGTGTCGATGGGGCATCTGATGGGGCTGTTCGATACGCCATGGCTGGGCATCGCGCCAACCGGCAAGATGGCGTTTCTGCGCTATTGCGAGTTCAACAAGGTCGAGAATGGCAAGATCACCGAGACGGCAATGTATTTCGACATTCCGCATCTGATGATGCAGGCGGGTCTGCATCCGTTTCCGCCGCAGACCGCCGCACATCTGGTGCAGCCCGGCCCGATGACGCATGACGGGTTGATGGTCACACCGCAGCCGCCAGAGGAGGGGGCGAAAACCCTGGCGACGATCAACGCGATGATCTCGGACCTCGGTCAGTGGAAGAGCGGGCTGAGCCTGGAGGACGAGCTGCGCCGGACCTGGGCAGACGACATGATCTGGTGGGGACCGGCAGGAATTGGCGCCACCTACACGATCGAACGCTACGCCAGACAGCATTCGGGGCCATTCCGGGCGGGGTTCACCGACCGGTCAAAAACCAGTCACGTCTGCCGCCTGGCCGAGGGCCATTATGGCGGCTTCTTCGGCTGGCCCAACTTCACCGCCCGGCCCAGCGGTGGGTTCATGGGGATGCCCGCAACCGACAAGGCCGGGGAGTTCCGGGTGATCGACATCTATCGTCGCGCGGGCGACAAGCTGGCCGAGAACTGGGTGTTCATCGACCTTTTGCACTTCTGGAAGCAGCAGGGTGTGGACATCCTGGCCCGGATGGCAGAGGTGCCGCGCTCCTGAGCGCGGCCGCCCCGGCCGCCTTGGGGCGGGGTGGCTGTGGCGCCGGGGTCAGCCTGCCTTCGCCGTCGCTGCCGATTGGACGCCAGGGCACCGGCGGCTGTGCCGCGCTTCCAGAAGAGGGCACCAACGAGGGCTGGCACGGTCACCACCAGCCCCGCAGAGGCCGCAACGGACAGGATCGAGATCAGGCTCAGCTCCAGCGCCGCAAGGCCGAGGGCAAGGATGGAGATCACCGGGCTCACCAGTTTGCCGACCAACAGCTGCCGGTGATCGGTCCGCTCGCCGCCGAGGTTGCCATAGACGTCGCGCGCCGGCATCGACGACAGCGTCAGCAGGATCGAGACGATGGTGGAGATCGCCGCGGCCAGAATACCGACCATCACGATCACCCCCAGGATGGCGACGATGGAGGAGGCAACGATCATCACCAGCGCCTGCAGGCTGTCGGTCCACATGACCGAACGGATGCCCGCCACATAAGAGAAGGAGATCGCCAGCGCGGTTGCGATCAATAGGCCGGTGCCAAAGGAATTCGCGCCGTCCGACATGCCGGATACGAGGTAGCCCACGCCCGACAGCTGCACGGCAGAATAGGGGATCAGGAAAACGCAGCTGACAATCGCCGCCGCGCGTGCAACCCAGCGGCTGCCATAGCGCGCACCCAGCATCTCTGATGGGGTGACGAAGCCGTATTTCTTGCCCGCCGTCCAAAAGCGCGGACCAAAAATGGCGACCAGAGAGACGCCGGCAAAATAGACGATTTCAATCCCCAGCGCGCCGACGCCGCCCTTCTAGGTCAGCCCGGCAAGGCCAACCACCATGTAGGCGGAACAGGTGGTGGCGGCATAGCTGAGGGCCGAAATCACCCCGCCCATGCGACGCCCGCCCAAAAAGTAGTCCGACATGGTGGAGGATGTGCCGCTCCGCGCCGCCAGCGCCACGACGAGGGAAATCACCGCATTGGCGGTGATACCGTACCATATAAAGGAGGGGGCTCATTCGTCATCCTCCTTGAAGGACGCGGTTGCCAGTGCGTTCAGCACGATGATGGCCACACCCGCAAGGGTCCAGAAAAGAAAGGCACCGGTCCAGCTCGGCATGTCGCCAAGCAGGCCGTAAGGCACGGCGTAACAGGCCAGAATGACCAGCCCCAGGGAAACTTTACGAAGCATGGATGTGCGCTCCCGTGGGGGCGGTGTGTATTGTGGCAGGGTTCCTGAGCGCACCGCCGGAGTGTTGGATCTGCCGCGTCGCCAGTGCAGAGGCGGCGCCTCGCTGATGCCGCGTCGCGGGCCGGTCTGCCGAGCCGGTCCGTCGACGAAGGGGCGCGGACGCGTGATAGATTTGCGCTGGACGGCGCCCCTTTTGTGCGGTCGCAGTGCTTGGTCAGGGAGCTGGGGCGATTTGCGCATCAGGCGGGCCTGAGGGGTAACCGAAGGCGACCGCCTTGTTGTCAGCCTCGGGCTCCAGGGTGAATTCCGGTCGCTCCAGACGGAATGCTGCCGCGATCGAAGGCGGGTGATGCTGTTTTTGCAAACCTTCCGATAGCGCGGGCCCTGCGCCGCGACCCGGTGGCCCGGGCTGGTATGCACCCGGCGCGCAAGGTCTACCTGTCGTTGGGGGCTGACGTAAGGTCCGCCATTGACGCGCATATGTGCAGGGTCCCCATTCTGGGTGAGCTTGGCTGACGGCGGGCGCTGCATCGCAGAATTGTGATCTTGTTCACAGGATTTTCTGCGACCATGCAATAAGGAGCGAGCGTTCGTGGCCCGATTTGCGGCCAGTCGGCCGAAGGCTGGCCGAACACCGCGGCCATGAAGCAAGTCAATACGCGGGACAGCCCCCGCATCCGGAAAGAGAGTTACAGATGCATTGGAAGAAAAATCTTGCCCTGAGTCTGGGAGTGTTTCTTCTCTCCTCCGCAGCGCTGGCGCAGGCGCCGCTGAAACCGGTCAAGCTGCTGCAAACCTCTGCGCAGGCCCTGCTGCTGGAACGGCAGTTTTTTGGCCAGGTGGCCGCCAAGCAGACTGTTGATTTGGCGTTTCAGGTTGGCGGCCAGATCGTGAAGTACCCGGTCGTCGAAGGCGCTACGGTGTCCGCGGGCGGGGTGATTGCCCAGCTTGACCTTGAACCGTTCGAGTTGCAACTGGAACAGGCCCGGCTGCGCAAGGAGCAGGCCGACCGCACCGTGGTGCGGCTGGAAAAGCTGGCCGGCACCGTCAGCCAGGTCTCGATCGACGACGCCGAAACAGAGGCGGGCCTGGCCCGCGTTGCCCTGCGCGATGCCGAATACGCGCTGGAACACGCCACGCTGAACGCGCCGTTTGACGCGCTGGTGTCGCGCCGCGAGGTCGAACAGTTCACCACCATCAGCGCCGGCACCCCGGTGGTGCGTCTGCATGACATGTCGGAGCTGCACGTCAAGGTCGATGTGCCCGAGGTTCTGTTCCAGCAGGCCGACGAAAGCGACGTGGTGACGATTTCGGCGCAGTTTCCCGGCCAGGATACCGAATACCCGCTGGAAATCCTGGAATATGACGCCGAGGCCAGCAGCATTGGCCAGACCTACCGGGTGACCCTGCGTCTGGAGCCGCCTGCCGACCGGCAGATCCTGCCCGGCGCCTCGGCCACCGTGAGCGTGCGGGTCGACACCGGCGATGCGGCGATCCGGGTGCCCGCCACCGCGCTGGTGATTGCGGCCAACGGCGACACCGGGGTCATGGCCTTTGATCCGGCCGATGCCGCCGAAGGCACTGTCACCTGGACCCCGGTTCAGGTCCAGGCCACCCAGTACGGCGATTTCCGCATCACGGAGGGTCTGGCCGGTGGCGAGGAGATCGTGCTGACCGGCGGCGGTGCGCTGGAGGATGGCCAGAAGGTCAGCCGTTTTACCGGCTTTGGCAACTGAGGGCTGACGGATGGACATTGCACGCGGGTCGATCAACCGGCCGCTCTATACCTGGATCATCATGCTGGCGGCGCTGCTGGGCGGCATCTGGGGCTTTTTCAACCTCGGCCGTCTGGAAGATCCGGCCTTCACCATCAAATCCGCCGTGATCTCGACCCAATACCCCGGGGCCAGCAGCGAACAGGTGGCGCTGGAGGTCTCTGAACCGCTGGAATCCGCAATCCAGAAGATGGGGCAGGTGAAACGGATCACCTCGGTCAACCGGCCGGGCCATTCGCTGATCGAAGTGGAGATGCAGGACACCTATGACGGCACCGAGCTACCCGCGATCTGGACAGAGTTGCGCGCCGAGATCCGCGATGCCGCCCGGCAGCTGCCGGACGGGGTCAGCCAGCCTTTTGTGAATGACGGCTTCGGCGATGTGTTTGGCCTGTTTTATGCGGTGACGGCGCAGGGGTACACCGACGCTGAAAAACATGAACTGGCCACCTTCCTGCGCCGCGAACTGCTGGCGGTGGACGGGGTTGCCGATGTGGAGATCGCGGGCCTGCCCGAGGAGGCCATCTTTGTCGAGCCGCGAATGGCGGTTGCGGTCAATCAGAATATTCCGATCGACGCCATCGGCAATGCGCTTGCCACCGCCAACTCGGTCCGTTCGGCGGGCAGTCTGGATTCCGGCCCCGCCGACACCCGGCTGACCGCGCCCGAAGGATCGGATTCCGTGAGCGCCATCCAGGGGCTTGCCATCGGCTGGCAGGGCGAGGTCATCAACGTGATCGACATGGCAGATGTCCACCGCGGCCGCGTCGACGACCCAGACCTGATCATCCGCCATGACGGGGTAGAGGCCTTTACCCTCGGCATTGCCGGGATCGCCTCGGAAAACATCGTCGAGGTCGGCAAGAACGTCGACGCCAAGCTGGCCGCGCTGGACGGGCAGATCCCCTATGGTGTCGATCTCAAGCCTATCTACCAACAGCATGTGGTGGTCGAGCAG